>NZ_JAPKIB010000004.1:0-408353 GCF_036759925.1 Kluyvera sp. CHPC 1.2972
TGTAGCGCGGTGGTCCCACCTGACCCCATGCCGAACTCAGAAGTGAAACGCCGTATCGCCGATGGTAGTGTGGGGTCTCCCCATGTGAGAGTAGGGAACTGCCAGACATCAATTAAAGTAAAAAAGCCCATCCTGACGGATGGGCTTTTTTACGTCTGCGGAAAATGAAAGTGCGGTGAACATCCCGGGGTCGCTGCTGTACGTCCGGCCTACAATAAAAAGTATTCCTGCCTCATTGAAGTATCCCTTTCGAAATAAACACGGTATTGAAAATAAGACATTACTCGCTATCTCTTTATTATGATTGGTAATTTAGATTACTGGCTGGAATTAAAAGGTGGGGGCTGAGTTGGTTAGAAATAAAAGCTATGCCTATGCTATTTCGACGCTGCCAATAAGTAAGGGAAAGGGCCAGAAAGCGGGCGCCTTCTGGCCGTTGTGTTATTTGGTCAGTGCAACGATACCCAATGTCAGACCTGCCAGAGCAGCTGCGCCACCGGCGATAGCACCTGCGGTTTCCCAGTTGTCCTGAGTGGTACCTTTCATACAGGTGTTGGTGTGAACCAGACGGCCCTGATCGTCATAAACGGGTACACAAGGTGAATCATGCGCACAGCCAGCGAGCAGCGTTGCCAGCAGTGTCACCAGAATAAATTTTTTCATGATGTTGCCTCTAAATAATCCGTTTCATTACGCCAGAAATATGCCGTATTACGGAATGGCTTATTTTATCACCTGCGCTATAGCCTATAGATAGGGGGATTTATCTCAATTTATGTGGTTCGTAAATATCGTGGAGAAGGGGGACTGAAAATGGCGAGATTATGTAGAAATGATGCAGAGGAAAATAACGAAATGATGAGCAGCGCAGCGTAACTGATGGCGTGGTGGTCTAACGCATTGAGCTTGCTGTACTAATCTTCATGACTAATCGGTAAAAAGAAAGGCGCCCATAGGCGCCTTTTATCATGAGTGATCGTGCTACTCAGAGTGTTTGGTAAAGCGACGTCTGACCACTACAAAGAATACCGGCACGAAGAAGATTGCCAGTAGTGTGGCGGTCAGCATCCCGCCCATTACGCCGGTACCGACGGCGTTCTGGGCCCCGCTACCCGCACCGTGGCTGATAACCAGCGGCATGACGCCGAGGATAAAGGCTAGAGACGTCATCAGAATCGGACGCAGACGCATACGTGATGCCTCAAGCGTGGCTTCGATGATGCCTTTCCCCTCTTTATCCATCAGATCCTTAGCAAACTCGACGATCAGAATGGCGTTCTTCGCCGATAGGCCGATGGTGGTCAACAGACCCACCTGGAAGTAAACGTCATTATTCAGGCCGCGCAACGAGGCAGCCAGCAGCGCACCGACAACGCCCAGTGGAACAACCAGCATAACGGAGAATGGAATCGACCAGCTCTCATAAAGCGCTGCCAGACACAGGAAGACGACGATCAGAGAGATGGCATACAGTGCAGGAGCCTGATTGCCGGACAGACGTTCCTGATAGGACATTCCCGTCCAGTCAAAGCCGATGCCAGAAGGCAGCTTACTGGCCAGTTGTTCCATCAGCGTCATTGCCTCACCGGTACTCTTACCCGGTGCCGCTTCACCGAGGATCTCCATGGATGGCAGACCGTTATAGCGTTCCAGACGCGGAGAGCCATACACCCAGCGTGAAGTGACAAAGGCAGAGAATGGCACCATCTCACCGTTTGAGCTGCGCACGTACATGTTGTTGACGTCGCTTGGCAGCATGCGGAATTTCGCGTCTGCCTGAACGTAGACCTTCTTCACGCGACCGTGGTCGATAAAGTCATTTACGTAGTAGCCGCCCAACGCCGCAGAAATAGTCTCGTTGATGTCAGACAGCGAAACGCCCAGCGCCTGCGCTTTTTCCTGATCGACATCGAGTTTGAACTGCGCGGTATCTTCGAGGCCGTTTGGACGCACACGAACCAGCTGATCCGGATGCTGCTGTACCATGCCAAGAAGCTGGTTACGCGCCTGAGTCAGTGCCGTATGGCCAAGGTTGCCCTGGTCAATCAGTTCAAAGTCGAACCCGGTCGCCGTACCCAGCTCGATAATCGCCGGCATGTTGAACGGGAAGACCATCGCATCTTTAATCTGACTGAAGGCCATAGTGGCACGCTTGATGACCGACTCTGCGCTGTTTTCATTGCCGCTACGTTCATCCCACGGTTTCAGACTGACGAACGCCATACCGGAGTTCTGTCCCTGGCCGCTGAAGCTAAAACCGTTAACCGTAAAGACGCTCTCAACGTTCGCCTTTTCGTTATTGAGGTAGTAGTGGGTCACCGTATCCAGCACCTTCTGGGTACGCTCCTGCGTCGCACCAGCCGGTAACTGTACCATGGTCAGGAACACGCCCTGGTCTTCATCCGGCAGGAATGAAGTTGGCAGGCGCATAAACAGTACCGCCATCCCCACCACGATCAGCAGGTAGATAAGCAGGTAGCGTCCGGTAGCGCGCAGAATACCGCTGACGCTATTGGTGTAGTGGTTAACGCTCTGATCAAATTTGTTGTTAAACCAGCCGAAGAATCCTTTCTTCTCATAGTGATCCGCAGAAGCGGGTCTCAGCAGCGTGGCGCACAGCGCTGGGGTGAGGATCAGGGCGACCAGTACCGACAGCGCCATGGCGGAAACGATGGTGATCGAGAACTGGCGATAGATAGCCCCGGTTGAGCCCCCGAAGAAGGCCATCGGTACGAATACCGCCGACAGCACCATCGCGATCCCAACCAGCGCACCCTGGATCTGCTCCATCGACTTCTCGGTGGCCTCGACGGGCGATAGCTTCTCCTCGACCATCACACGCTCGACGTTTTCCACCACCACGATGGCATCATCGACGAGCAGGCCTATCGCGAGCACCATCCCGAACATGGTTAGGGTGTTTATCGAGTAGCCGAACATCGACAGTACGGCAAAGGTTCCGAGAAGCACCACCGGTACCGCAATCGTCGGGATCAGGGTCGCGCGAATGTTCTGCAGGAACAGATACATGACGAGGAAGACGAGAATAATCGCCTCAAACAGCGTCTTAATCACTTCATGAATTGAGATGGTGACGAATGGCGTGGTGTCGTACGGATAGACCACCTTCATCCCCTGCGGGAAGAACGGCTGCAGCTCCGCGAGCTTGGCTTTGATCGCATTGGCGGTATCCAGCGCGTTCGCTCCGGTCGCCAGTTTGATCCCGAGACCTGATGCCGGCTTGCCGTTAATACGTGCAACCACGTTGTAGTTTTCACCGCCGAGCTCAATACGCGCGACGTCGCTCAGATGCACTACCGAGCCATCGGCGTTCACGCGCAGGGTCACTTTACCGAACTCAACCGGGTCTTTCAGACGCGTTTGCGCAATAATAGAGGCGTTCAACTGCTGGCCTTTCACCGCTGGCGTACCGCCCAGCTGGCCTGCCGCAATCTGATCGTTCTGTACCTGCAGTTGGTTGATAACGTCCACCGGCGTCAGGCTGTATTTGTTCAGCAGGTTGCCGTCGAGCCAGATACGCATCGCATATTGCGCACCAAAGAGCTGCACGTCGCCCACACCGTTCAGGCGACTAATAGGGTCCTTAACGTTAGAAGCGATATAGTCAGAAATATCGTCCTGTACGGTCGTTGGGTTATCAGAGATAAACCCGGCCACCATCAGGAAGCTGCTGCTCGACTTCTCGACGCTGATACCCTGCTGCTGTACTTCCTGCGGCAGTAGCGGCGTTGCCAGAGAGAGCTTGTTCTGCACCTGCACCTGGGCAATATCCGGATCGGTCCCTGACTTAAAGGTCAGGGTGATGGTCACGGAACCTGCCGAGTCACTGGTGGAGGACATGTACATCAGATTATCGATACCGTTCATGTTCTGTTCGATAACCTGGGTGACGGTATCCTGTACGGTTTGCGCATCAGCGCCCGGATAGGTCGCTGAAATAGCCACCGCAGGCGGGGCAATCGTCGGGTACTGGGCGATAGGCAGCTGTAGTATCGCCAGGCCGCCAGCAATCATCATGATGATGGCCAGAACCCAGGCAAACACCGGTCGATGGATAAAAAACTTAGACATTTAATCGGTACCTTATTGCGCAGCCGGAGCCGCGGTATCCTCTTCAGCCTTCACGGTGGCGCCTGGACGGACTTTCTGCAGCCCGCTGACGATGACTTTGTCGCCAGCTTTCAGGCCGCTGGTAATCAGCCACTGGTCGCCAACGGCCTGGGCCGCAACCACGCTACGCGTTTCCACCTGGTTCTTATCGTTAACCAATAGCACCGTTGCATCACCACGCGGTGTACGGGTCACACCCTGCTGCGGAACCAGCATAGCGTTTGGATTTACGCCTTCATCAATGCGAGCGCGAACGAACATCCCCGGTAGCAGCGCGTGCTGTGGGTTCGGGAAAATCGCCCGTAGGGTGATGGAGCCGGTGCTCTCATCGACGGTGACGTCGGAGAACTGTAGGGAACCTTTCAGCGCGTAAGGTTGGCCGTTTTCCATGAGTAGCTGAACGCTTTTCGCGTCGCCGCCCTGCTGCAGACTTTCTTGCTTGAGGCGCATAAAGTCGCTGCTGGATTGGGTTACATCAACGTAGATAGGGTCAAGTTGCTGCACCGTGGCCAGGGCATCAGACTGGCCGTTGGTTACCAGAGCGCCTTCGGTGACGCTGGATTTACCGATACGACCGGTAATCGGTGAGGTGACTTTGGTGTAGGCCAGATTAATGCGGGCGCTCTCTACGGCTGCTTTTGCTGCCATGACATCGGCATCGGCCTGACGTGCGGTAGCGACCGCCTGGTCATAGTCCTGCTGACTGATGTACTGGGTGCCCAACAGAGGGACATAGCGCTTCACCGTCAGGTGAGCGATAACCGCGGCGGCTTCCGCTTTGGTCTGGTCGCCCTTGGCGCTGTCATAGGCTGCCTGGTAGGTTGCCGGGTCAATTTGATAAAGAGATTGTCCAGCTTCTACGTCGCTACCTTCGACAAAGTTGCGTTTGAGAATAATGCCGCTGACCTGCGGGCGAACTTCAGCAACGCGAAACGCGGAGGTCCGACCCGGTAATTCTGTGGTGATGGACAATGGCGCGTTGTTCACGGTGTGAACGGTAACCTGAGGCATTGGCGCATGCGCTTGTTGGCTTCCAGAATTATCGCAGCCGCTAAGTAATGCCGCAGAGATAATTAAGCTGGATAAAAGTGTAACCCTGGCGTGACTCGTCATTGCTGTTCCTTATAGATTGATAGCCAGGTTTGACTAAAAATCTGTGAAAGAAAGGGTGAATAAAAAAAGCAGTTCGTTATCCTACAAATAAACATCGGTGGATGTAAGAGATAGTTATTTTTGGACAATCATCAAAGGCACGGAAACGCAAAAAAAGCAGGATTGGAGAATTTACTCAGAGGTGGAAAGAAAAAATATATTCACAATATGAATGTTAATTAATTTAAATATACATTTAATGGATTTATTGATTTTCAGCACTTATCAAACTTTTTGGTAAATATTAAGGCTAGTCTCAATGGTAAATTGAATTAAATTGATTTTCCATCCACCGCAAATTCTGCGGTAAGCGACACAGGCTATGGCCAGAAAAACGAAAGAAGAGGCGCTCAAGACGCGCCAGTTGCTGCTTGACTCGGCAATTGAGCAGTTTGCGCAGCGGGGAGTGAGTAACACTACGCTGACCGACATTGCTGATGCCGCAGGGATAACACGCGGCGCGGTTTATTGGCATTTTGCCAGTAAAAGCGAATTATTTAATGCGATGTGGGAAGAACAGCTTCCGCTGCGTGATTTAATTCATCATAAATTGATACAAACAAATAGCGCCAATCCGTTATTAAACTTAAGAAATAAATTTGTCGTCGGTTTGCAATATATTGCTGAAACGCCACGTCAGCGTGCCTTGATGCAGATTTTGTATCATAAGTGTGAATTTGGCAGCGATATGATACCGGAGCATGAAATCCGAGGGAAGATAGGTTTTAGCTACGATGCCATAAGAAATATATTGCAGTCCTGCGTACGTAACAGAATATTACCCGTTGATACAAATATTGAGATTGTATTGATCGTATTACATAGCGCATTTAGCGGTATTATCAAAAACTGGCTAATGAGCCCTCAGCCGTTCGATCTCTACCAGCAGGCTCCGCTACTGGTCGACAATATTATGGCAACCATCTGCGCCCAAAGTCTGTGGGCTACCCGGCCTGCGCTGGTCGTTAATCAGTAACCGCCCGTCCTTTCAGGCAGGGAAGCCTGAAGATAATTCATCTGGCTCTGCTTCCGCTGTCCTCTGCTTTCAGCTTCTGTCATCTTATTCTTCTACTCATCATCCCCGTAACGAGTTGTTTATGAACGTGATTTCCCGTCAGATTGGCGACTTTCTGGTGACGCCGCTCAGCGACGATAATATGGCAGCGAGTCTTGAACTCCTGTCCGGTATTAGCACGACAGAAGCCGGGGAGATCCAGCGCCAGGCAGGGATTACCGACCCTGGAAATCTGCATATCTACGGTTATCTTATCCGCGGGCGCGGCCGAATGATTCTGGTGGATTCTGGAACGGGTGGGGTCAATAACGTGGGTGGGCAGCTGAAAGCTAATTTACAGGGTGCAGGTGTCCAGCCTGAAGCGGTGGATACGGTGTTGCTGACCCATGCCCATCCTGACCATCTGGGGGGCTTGCTGGACGAGGAGGGCCTGATGGTTTATCCCAACGCCGAACTCTATCTACATCCGCTTGAGAAGGCATTCTGGCTGGACGATGCGCGATTTGCGCAGGCCAATGAACGTCAGCAGCGTAACTTTACTCGTGCGCGTCAAACGCTCGCGGCCTACGGCGAGCGTGTGCACTTGTTGAGTGATGCGCCGATTATCGAGGGAATTCATCCTGTCCCTTTGCCTGGACACACGCCGGGGCATACGGGCTTCAGAATGGATACTCCGGAGGCCAGCCTGATTATCTGGGGCGATATTGTCCATTTCCCCTATATTCAGACCGCGCATCCTGAGGTGAGTATCGCTTTCGATATTGATGGCGAACAGGCGGAAGCATCGCGTAAACGTATTCTGGCGCAGGCTGCTGCGGAAAAGTGGCTGGTGGCGGGGATGCACTTTGGTGGGTCAGGCTTTGCGCGGGTGATACCAGAGGCTCAGGGCTACCGCATCGTCTACGCTGAGGCGTAAAACAGGCAATAAAAAAGGCGCTTCCCCATGCCGAGTAGCGCCTTCAAAATCAAGCAATTAACTGATTAGTATCAGTTCATGCCGTATTTTTTCAGTTTCTTACGCAGAGTACCGCGGTTGATGCCCATCATCAGGGCTGCGCGGGTCTGGTTACCACGGGTGTATTGCATCACCATGTCCAACAGGGGCTGTTCTACTTCAGCCAGTACCAGCTCATACAGGTCATTAACGTCCTGACCATTCAATTGAGCAAAATAGTTCTTCAGTGCCTGTTTAACCGAGTCACGCAGGGGTTTTTGGGTTACCTGATCCTGAGAGTTAACGGTAGAAACGGTCAGTACGTCAGAATTTACGCGTTGTTCGAACATAGTTCTGTCAGCTCTTTATTTCATTACGCAAGATTTTCGAAGTATGCCTCCAACGCCTCCAGCTGTACGCTGGCATCCTCTATGGCGTTGAATGTGCGCCGAAACTGGTCATTTGGAGCGTGTTCCTGGAGATACCAGGATACGTGTTTACGCGCAATTCGGTACCCTTTTGCCTGACCATAAAAGTCATGCAGTTCCCGAACATGCGCACAAAGCAAGCGCTTAACCTCTGCCAGTGGCAGTGGGGCAAGCAGCTCCCCAGTGTCCAGATAATGCTGGATTTCCCGAAAGATCCAGGGTCTTCCCTGAGCGGCACGGCCTATCATCAGGGCATCAGCCCCCGTATAGTCGAGTACAGCTCTGGCTTTAAGCGGGTCAGTAATGTCACCATTCGCGATAACCGGAATGGAAACTTTCTGCTTAACTGCCCGAATGCTGTCATATTCAGCTTCACCATTGAACAAACAGGCGCGTGTGCGTCCATGAATGGTCAGGGCCTGAATGCCACAGTCTTCGGCCAGTTGGGCAATCTCTATACAGTTACGGTGTTCCGGAGCCCAGCCAGTGCGAATCTTGAGTGTGACAGGAACGTCCACCGCCTTTACAACCGCGTTCAGGATAGCCTTCACCTGATCCGGGTATTGCAGTAGGGCTGAGCCTGCGAGCTTGCGATTCACCTTTTTTGCCGGACAGCCCATATTGATATCAATAATCTGGGCACCGCTTTCCACATTAATGCGGGCGGCTCCGGCCATCTCTTCAGGATCGCTACCGGCGATTTGCACGGTTCGAATTCCTGGTTCATCAACGTGCACCATACGTAAGCGAGATTTATCGCTCTCCCAGACCTGCGGGTTAGAGGACATCATCTCGGATACGGTTAATCCGGCTCCCATCTCGTAACACAACGTCCGGAATGGTCTGTCAGTAATGCCAGCCATTGGCGCTGCGATCAGTCGATTTCTGAGCTGGTGTTGTCCGATACGCATGAGTTAAGAAATGACCATACTGTGACTGCAAGGCGGCGTATATTACGCATTTTTTGCACGAGATGAAAGGCCAAACTTTGAGCAATCAGATGTTGTAGATCAATGAATCTCAGCCTTGAGAACGAATCAAAGATAAATATTTATATTAATCATGCTATTAAGTCTAAGTGGGTGATTTGTGCTCATTGAGAAAATCATAAAACTTCTCGTGATTTCTTACGTAATGGCGGTGAGATGATGACTAACTCGATGATTTAGTGAACAAAAATGAAGGAAGAAATGCGATCTTGCTCGCATTTATGGCGGGAAATGGAGAGCGGGTAGGGAGAAAATGCGGCCTACAGGCCGCATTGTGAGAGGATTATTTTTTTTGCCCGGTAATGCGACACCACTCTTCTTTCTCAACAACGGCGTCGAGGTCAAAGAGGTCGGCATAGGCTTCGCAGACGCTTTCCGCCTGGCTTGCCAGGATACCGGAAAGCCCCAGCAGGCCGCCTGTAACCGGCAGCACGCTGATTAACGGTGCCAGCTCGCGTAATGGGCCTGCCAGGATGTTAGCGACCACCACGTCGGCTTTCATGGCTTCTGGCTGGTCCTGCGGCAGATACAGCTCCAGACGTTCGGAAACGCCGTTGCGCTGAGCGTTGTCGCGGCTGGCCTGAATCGCCTGCGGATCGATATCGATCCCGATCGCTTTGGCGGCGCCCAGTTTCAGCGCGGCGATCGCGAGGATCCCGGAGCCACAGCCGAAGTCGATCACCGTCTTGCCGGTTAAATCCAGCCCGTCCAGCCACTGCAGGCACAGAGAGGTGGTTGGGTGCGTGCCGGTACCGAAGGCCAGGCCTGGATCGAGCATCACGTTAACGGCGTTAACGTCCGGCACATCGCGCCAGCTTGGGCAGATCCACAGACGCTCGCCGAAACGCATCGGGTGGAAGTTATCCATCCACTCGCGCTCCCAGTCTTTATCCTCTAGCTGCTCAATCTTGTGGGCAAAACCTTCGCCCAGCAGCGGATGCTGCTCCAGGATGGCAACCACTTCTTTCATGTCGGTTTCTGCGTCGAACAGGCCGATAACGTCGGTATCGCCCCACAGACGCGTTTCACCCGGCAGCGGCTCAAAGACCGGCGTGTCATGCGTATCCTGGAAGGTAATGGAGACCGAACCGGCTTCCATCAGCGCATCGCTAAGATCTTCGGCATTGGCGCCGGTTGTGTTCAGTTTCAGTTGGATCCACGGCATGGCAAAACTCTTTATTTATCAGAAGAAATGACGGCAGCCTGTACGACGGGTTGACCAAAACGGTTCCCGACGACAAACGCCAGCAAACTTAGCAGTAACGAGGGCACAATTGGATGGAAGCCCAGGTACTGAACGTTAAACGTGGCCAATACGGCGTACAGTACGCCGCCGACAATCATCGCGCTTAGCGCCCCGGCAGCGTTCGCACGCTCCCAGTACAGGCCGAGCACTAATGGCCACAGGAATACGGCTTCCAGCCCGCCAAAGGCGAGCAGGTTCAGCCAGATAATCATCTCTGGCGGACGCCAGGCGGCAAGCATCATCAGAATACCGAGCACCAGCGTCGTCCAGGTGGAGATGCGCTTAATGCGGTGCTCATTACGAATTTTAGTCGGGCTCGCGCTGAGCCACAGATCTTTAATGATGGTCGCCGACGCTTGCAGTAAGTGGGCGTTCACGTTCGACATAATAGCGGCCATCGGCGCGGCAAGGAACAGGCCAGCCGCCCATGGCGGTAATACCTGCACCATCAGCGTCGGGATCACCAGATCCGGCACGGTCAGGTGCGGCAGCACGGCACGGCCCAGCGCGCCTGCCAGATGCATCCCCAGCATCAGCACCGCCACAACGATAGTGCCGATGATAATCCCGCGATGCACCGCCTTACTGTCTTTATACGAGATACAGCGAACGGCGGTATGCGGCAGGCCAATCACCCCGAAGCAGACCAGCACCCAGAAGGAGGTCATAAAGGTCGGCGTCAGGATGTCATCTGCGCCGTGCGGCGAGACCAGCTGCGGGTTAATCTGCTCCAGCGTATCCACTGCGTTATGCAGCCCGCCTGCGGCATGCACCACGCCAACCAGCAGCACGATGGTGCCAATCAGCATCACCATGCCCTGCATCGTGTCATTAAGCACGCTGGCGCGGAAGCCGCCGAAGGCGGTGTACAGAGCAATGGTAATGCCGAAGATCAGCAGACCGTTCTCATACTTAATGCCCGCCGCCGTCTCCAGCAGGCGCGCACCGCCGATAAACTGCACCGCAATCGCTCCGACGAAAGCCACCAACAGACTGATACTGGCAATCCATACCACCGCACGGTTTTGGTAGCGCGCCTGCAGCATGTCATTGAGGGTAATGGCGTTATAGCGTCGTGCCAGAATGGCGAACTTCTTACCGAGTACCCCCAGCGACAGCCAGATTGTCGGCACCTGGATCAGCGCCAGCAGTACCCAGCCCAGCCCGTATTTATAGGCGGCACCCGGCCCACCGATAAAGGAACTGGCGCTGATGTAGGTCGTCGTCAACGTCATGGCCAGCACAAAGCCGCCCATCGAGCGGCTGCCGAGGAAGTATTCGCTGAGGAAGGAACCCGTGCTGCGCTTACGCATGGCATACAGCGACAGGCCGAACACCACGAACAGGTAAAGCACGAGAACGATGATAATCTCAGTTTGCATCTTTATCCTCCAGCGGGATGTCGCGGAAGACAAAGCGGACCATCAGCCAGCACAGCAAAATAAAAACCAGCGGCATCAGCAGGCAGGCCATTTCAAACCAGTGCGGCAGGCCGGAGATACCCTGCGTGGAGTCAGGTAAGTAAGCACACGCTAACCACGCAGCAAGATAGAGAAGGGTTAGCCACAGCGCCCAGCGCGCCTCTTTATGGGCCTGAACAAAACGCTTGTCCATTTTTTGTCCCTTGTGGATGAAGAAAGCGGGGATTGTACCGCAAGGCAAAGATGAGGGGAGAGAAAAAGAAAAAAGGCCGGAAAATCCGGCCTTTTGCTGCGATAACAGGATTATTTTTCCTGTAATCCGAGTTTTTTCTCCAGATAGTGGATGTTGGTACCACCATGCTGGAAGTTCTCGTCGGCCATGATACGCATCTGCAGATCAACGTTGGTTTTGATACCGTCGATGATCAGTTCCTGCAGCGCATTCTTCATGCGAGCAATTGCCACGTCACGGGTCTCACCGTAGCAGATGAGTTTGCCGATCATTGAGTCATAGTACGGTGGTACGGTGTAGCCAGCGTAGATATGAGATTCCCAACGAACGCCAAAGCCGCCCGGCGCGTGGAAGCGGGTAATTTTACCCGGGCTTGGCAGGAAGGTGTCTGGGTCTTCGGCGTTGATACGGCATTCTACCGCATGGCCACGGACATGGACTTCTTCTTGCTTGATGGACAGCGGCTGACCGGCAGCGATACGCAGCTGCTCTTTGATAAGGTCAACGCCGGTGATCATCTCGGTAACCGGGTGCTCTACCTGGATACGGGTGTTCATTTCAATGAAGTAGAACTCGCCGTTTTCGAACAGGAACTCGAAAGTACCCGCGCCACGGTAGCCGATATCCACGCACGCTTTCGCGCAGCGTTCGCCGATGTAGCGACGCAGTTCCGGGGTAATGCCCGGTGCTGGTGCTTCTTCGACAACTTTCTGGTGACGACGCTGCATGGAGCAGTCACGTTCAGCCAGATAGATAGCGTTGCCCTGACCGTCAGCCAGTACCTGAATCTCGACGTGGCGAGGATTTTCCAGGTATTTTTCCATGTAAACCATGTCGTTGCTGAAAGCTGCTTTGGCTTCCGCTTTGGTCATGGCAATGGACTGCGCCAGGTCTGCGTCACTGCGCACTACGCGCATGCCGCGACCGCCGCCGCCGCCAGAGGCTTTGATGATAACCGGGTAGCCGATGCGTTTAGCATGCGCGCGGTTAACATCCATATCTTCGCCCAGCGGGCCGTCAGAGCCCGGCACGGTTGGTACGCCCGCTTTCTTCATGGCGGTGATCGCGGACACTTTGTCGCCCATCAGGCGGATAGTGTCGGCTTTCGGGCCGATGAAGATAAAGCCGGAACGTTCAACCTGCTCGGCAAAGTTGGCGTTCTCGGAGAGGAAGCCATAGCCTGGGTGAATCGCAACAGCCCCGGTGATCTCAGCAGCGCTGATAATAGCCGGGATGTTCAGATAGCTTTTTACGGACTGAGCCGGGCCAATACAGACCGTTTCATCCGCCAGCAGTACGTGTTTTAAATCGCGGTCCGCAGTGGAGTGCACAGCGACGGTCTTGATGCCCAGTTCTTTACAGGCACGAAGAATACGCAGTGCAATCTCGCCGCGGTTGGCGATGACAATTTTATCCAGCATCTTCGCCTCGTTACTCGATGACGACCAGAGGCTCGTCAAATTCAACTGGCTGACCGCTTTCTACCAGGATTGCTTTCACAGTCCCTGCTTTGTCAGCTTCGATCTGGTTCATCATTTTCATCGCTTCAACGATGCACAGGGTGTCGCCCACGTTAACTTTCTGACCAACTTCCACGAATGCTTTAGCATCCGGGCCTGGAGTGCGATAGAAAGTACCAACCATCGGGGAACGTACGATGTGACCACTGATTTCAGCTTTAGCCGGAGCTTCAGCTGCAGCTGGTGCAGCTGCTGCAACAGGTGCTTGCGCTTGCATGACAGGTGCTGCGTAGGCCTGCTGCATCACTGGAATACCGGTGTTTGGAGCTGAGCGGCTGATGCGCACTGACTCTTCACCTTCAGAAATTTCCAGTTCGTTGATGCCAGACTCTTCGACCAGCTCGATCAGTTTTTTAATCTTACGAATATCCATGAGTGGGTTCCGTACTCTTTGTTTAGTTTGATTGTGACAGGCGTTTTACCGCCGTCTGTAAAGCGTATGAATAGCCGTCAGCGCCGAGTCCGCAGATAACGCCAGAAGCGATATCAGACAGATACGAATGATGGCGGAATGGTTCGCGCGCATGAACGTTGCTCAGGTGGATCTCGATAAACGGGATGCTCACCGCCAGCAACGCATCGCGAAGGGCAACGCTCGTGTGCGTGAACGCGGCCGGATTAATCAGGATATAGTCAATATTGTCTTTAGCCTGATGAATACGGTCGATGAGGACGTACTCGGCGTTGGACTGCAGGCTGTCGAGCGTGACGTTCAGGGTTTCAGCTTCCGCGGTTAAGCGGCTTACGATCTGGGAAAGCGTCAGCGTGCCGTACTTCTCTGGCTCACGGGTGCCTAACATATTCAGGTTCGGACCGTTCAAAAGCAAAATGCGAAACTTGTCAGTCATTGTGCTGCTATCTCCTGCAATTCTCGGGTAAAAAACAAAATATACCTTCGATGCGCGATTGTCACCTTTTCAGGGGGGTAAAAACCCTGTCAGGAAAACCAAGGTCGCACATTATAACTATTTCGTAGCATTTGGCAGCTAAATACTGGTCTTATCAGGGAAGATTATCAACTGCTATCGTGTAAAGAACGTCTGACTATAAGAGAATTGCGGTAAACCGCACATATCACGAAACTAGCGCCACCACTGGCGAAACTTCTTATAACGGCAGGCTAAAAGCACGATCGCGATGGCCGCGTAGATAACCGGTTGTGGTGAGATAATCTTTACCGACCAGAGGAAATGTATCGGCGCGAGGATCGCCACAAGATAGACGAAGTTATGCAAAAGCTGCCAGCGTCGGCCTAATTTTCGCTGCATCGCTTGGGTAGATGTCACCGTCAGGGCCAATAAAATCAGCCAGCAGGCAAATCCCAGCAGAAGATAGGGGCGAGTAACAATTTCCTGACCTAATAGCGACAGATTGTGAATACCCAGTTCCAGAACGCTGTAGCTGGTGAGGTGGATTGTTGCCCAGGCAAAGCACCATAATCCCAGCAGGCGGCGGGTGCGAATCAGCAACGGTTGTTTAGCGTAGCGCGCCAGCGGGGCGACCAACAAGGTCGCCAGCAGCAATTTCAGAGTCATCCTACCGGTAAAATGTTGAATGTCCTTTACCGGGTCGGCGCTTAGCTGTCCCTGAGAGACGGCCCAGAACAGCCAGACAAACGGTAAAAATGCCGCAAGATGCAGGAAAACCTTCAGCCAGGTGACTTGTGTCGCCGTTAAACGCATTAAAAATTCTCCCGTAAATTCATCCCACGATAGAGCGAAGCCACCTCATCGGCATAGCCGTTAAACAGTAGCGTCGGTTGACGCTGCACGTCGAGAATGCCGCCGGAACCGATAAAACGCTCTGTTGCCTGTGACCAGCGAGGGTGATCAACGTGCGGGTTCACGTTGGCAAAGAAGCCGTATTCGTCCGGTGCTGCGAGATTCCAGGTGGAATCTGGGCGTTCGCGGGTCAGCATAATGCTGACAATCGACTTAATTCCCTTAAAGCCGTACTTCCACGGCACGGTCAGACGAATCGGCGCACCGTTTTGCGGCGGCAGCGCTTTGCCATAAACGCCGACGGTCAAAAGCGTCAGCGGGTTCATGGCTTCATCCAGACGCAATCCTTCTATATAAGGATAGGCAAGGCCGCCGCCGATAAATCGGTCCTTCTGTCCAGGCATGTTTTCTGGGGAGTAGAGCGTTTTAAAGGCCACGTACTTCGCGTTGCTGGTGGGTTCGACGGCGGCGAGCAGCTTATGCAGCGGGAAACCAATCCACGGTACCACCATTGACCAGGCTTCCACGCAGCGCATGCGGTAGATACGTTGTTCCAGCGGGAAGCGTTTGGTTAAATCGTCATGATCGAGCGTCAGCGGTTTTGCCACCTCGCCGCCAATGGTTAGCTTCCACGGATTTACGGGCAGGCTTCCGGCGTTCGCGGCAGGGTCGGCTTTATCGAGGCCGAACTCATAGAAGTTGTTGTAGCCGGTGACTTTATTTTCTGGCGTCAGCGTCAGTTTATTCTGCCATTCGTCGGGCTTGCTGAAGGTCAATGGCTGCCCGGAAGGCGCCGGTGGGCGATCGTTTCCTTTAAACCAGTCCGTCAGGCTAGAGGCGTGCAGTGGAAGTGAGGCAGCAGCGGTGCTGATACCAAGCATCTTCAGCACCTGGCGGCGCTGGAGCATAAAAACAGACTCGGCGGTGACGTCTGCTTCAGTTAATTTACGGGCTTTCATGACTTCCTCCGGCAGGCTTTTGCTAAGCATGGCGGAGGAGTCAAATTAACGCGAGCGCGCCTTGAAAAATAAGTGCTTAGTCAATTTTGACCAGGGTGCGGCCCTGGATCTGATTGCAGATGATTTTATCCGCAAATTCAGGTGCTTGAGCAAGGCTAATCTCTGTTGCACTCTGCGCGAAGAAGGATTCAGGCAAATCGGTAACCAGACGTTTCCAGGCTTCGGCGCGACGTGCTGCCGGGGTCATCACCGAATCCACCCCCTGCAGGCGTACATTACGCAGGATGAACGGCATCACGGTGGTTGGCAGCGCAAAACCGCCGGCCAGGCCGCAGGCCGCCACGCAACCGCCGTAGTTCATCTGCGCCAGCACTTTGGCCAGCACTTTCTCGCCCACGGTATCGACCGCACCAGCCCAGATCTGTTTTTCCAGCGGACGGGTTTCTGCGAACTCATCGCGACCCAGAATACGGTTTGCCCCCAGCGCGCGAAGGTAGCTATGGGTGCTTTCGCGACCGGACACCGCCGCCACCTGATAACCCAGCTTATGCAGCAAGGCGATAGCGGTACTGCCCACGCCGCCGCTAGCGCCGGTCACCACGATTTCACCGTCTTCAGGACGTACGCCTGCATCTTCCAGCGCCATTACACACAGCATCGCGGTGAAGCCTGCGGTGCCGATGATCATAGCTTTACGACCATCAAGGCCTGCCGGCAGCGGAACCAGCCAGTCGCCGTTGACGCGTGCGCGCTCGGACAGACCGCCCCAATGATTTTCGCCCACGCCCCAGCCGGTCAGCAGCACCTGCTGGCCTGGGGTAAA
This sequence comes from Kluyvera sp. CHPC 1.2972, assembly GCF_036759925.1. Lineage (NCBI taxonomy): Bacteria > Pseudomonadati > Pseudomonadota > Gammaproteobacteria > Enterobacterales > Enterobacteriaceae > Kluyvera > Kluyvera sp. CHPC 1.2972. The sequence goes on from NZ_JAPKIB010000004.1 coordinate 16,572, forward strand.
GCGCGCGTCATCGCTGGTATGAACTGTACCGGCGAAGTCGATGCCCGGCACCATTGGGAAGTTACGGATGATTTTCCCTTTCCCGGTGATGGCGAGCGCGTCTTTATAGTTCAGGCTGGACCACTGGATATCGACGGTAACGTTACCCTGCGGCAGCAGGCTGTCGTCGACGGCCTTCACTGCGGCGATAGTTTTGCCATCCTGCTGTTCTAAGATGAGTGCCTGCATAACCCTTCCTTACATGGACTGATAGTGAAAAAAGTTACCGGGGACTATACTCGTTTATCATTATTTGTTGGCGATTTGGCGCAATAAATTGCCAGATCCTCCAGGTTTGGTAGTATGCCGCCCTGGTTTGATATGTTAGTGCTTACTTCTAATAGTAATGCACGGACGCAGGCGCCCGACACTTATCGGGGACGATTAACCAACGGAGTTAACACAGGGATGCGATTAACGACGAAGTTCTCAGCCTTTTTTACGCTCTTAACCGGGCTCACCATCTTTGTGACGTTAATCGGCTCCTCGCTGAGTTTTTATAACGGCATACAGTACAAGATAGCCAATCGCGTGCAGGCCGTGGCGACCGTGCTGGATAACCGCCTGGTCAATACGCCGTTCGACAAGCTCGACCATCAGCTTGATGAGATCATGGTGCCGCTCGATATCGTGCGCATCGATTTCACGCTCAACGGCAAAGCGCTGTTCCACCATAGTCGTACCAGCAGCTATCAGCCCGCTGGCAGCCACTATCAATTCCGCGAAATGGAAGTCCCGTCGCTTAAGCATCCCGGCATGAAGATTCATCTGGTCTATCAGGATCCGATGGCCAACTACTTTCGCTCGTTGATGACCACCGCGCCGCTGACCATCACCATTGCCTTTATGGTACTGGTGGTATTTATCGCCGTGCGCTGGCTACGGCGACAATTGGCCGGGGAGGAACTGCTGGAGTTGCGCTCTATTCGCATTCTAAACGGCGAGCGTGGGCCGAAAGCCAAAGGTAATATTCATGAATGGCCTGCCCGCACCAGCTCTGCGCTGGATATGCTGCTTTCGGAAATTCAGTTTGCCGGCGAGCAGCGCAGCCGTCTGGATACGCTGATCCGCTCCTATGCGGCCCAGGATTCGAAAACCGGCCTCAGCAACCGTCTGTTCTTTGATAACCAGCTGGCGACGCTGCTCGACGACCAGGAAAACGTTGGCTCCCACGGTATCGTGATGATGATCCGTCTGCCGGACTTCGACTTCCTGCGTGAAAATTGGGGCCGCGCGGCAGCAGAAGAGCATGTCTTTACCCTTATCAACCTGCTCTCTACCTTTATTATGCGCTACCCCGGCGCGCTGCTGGCCCGCTATCGCCGCAGCGACTTTACCGTTCTGCTGCCGCACCGTACGTTAAAAGAAGCTGACAGCATCGCCGGGCAACTGCTCAAAGCCATTGATGGACTGCCGTTGGCGAAAATCCTCGATCGCGATGACATGATGCACATTGGCATTTGTGCCTGGCGTAGCGGGCAGACCACCGAACAGGTGATGGAACACGCGGAAGCCGCCGTGCGTAATGCGGTGCTGCAGGGCAGCAACAGCTGGGCGATTTATGATGATTCGTTGCCGGAGAAAGGGCGCGGCAACGTCCGCTGGCGCACCCTGATTGAGCAGATGCTCAGCCGTGGCGGCCCGCGCCTGTATCAAAAACCGGCGGTCAACCTCGATGGTAGCGTTCACCACCGCGAACTGATGTGCCGTATCTTTGACGGTAAAGAAGAGGTGATTGCCGCAGAATACCTGCCGATGGTACTGGAGTTTGGCCTCGGCGAAGAGTACGACCGCCAGCAGATTACCCGCCTGATCCCGTTCCTCGGTTTCTGGCCGGAGGAAAACCTGGCCATTCAGGTAACGGTTGAGTCGCTGATTCGCCCGCGTTTCCAGCGCTGGCTGCGCGATACCTTGATGCAGTGTGAAAAATCGCAGCGCCGACGGATTATTTTTGAACTTGCAGAGGTAGATGTCTGTCAACATATGACGCGTTTACAGCCAGTCGTCCGTTTAATCCATGCATTAGGCGTTCGGGTCGCGGTAACGCAGGCAGGTTTAGCCTTAGTCAGCACCACCTGGATTAAGCAGCTCGACGTTGAGCTGATTAAGATAGATCCGGTGCTGGTGCGAAATATTGAAAAGCGCAGTCAAAACCAGCTGTTGGTACAAAGTCTGGTAGAGGCCTGTAAAGGTACGTCGATACAGGTTTTCGCGGCGGGCGTGCGCAGTCGAGGCGAATGGCAGGAGCTGACCAAATGCGGAGTTTTCGGCGGTCAGGGCGATTTTTTTGCCGCTTCCCAGCCACTTGACTCAAATGTGAAAAAATATTCGCAAAGATATTCGGTTTGACCTGCTGTTTAACGTGTTTATCACGTAGAATAACGCGCGCGGTTTTTTCCGGGAGTGTGCATGTCTGCTCGCTGGGAAAAAAGACGCATCATGCATGTGGCGACCTTTGACAGGTACAAATCCAGGATGGAGCGGCAGTGAGTCTCCCTGCACTGAAGGACTCAGGCTGGATTTGTAACAGAGGTAACGAACTGCACTAATTTTCACCGTTGCAGATGATTTTTGCGCCTTGTCGCTGCTGCGTGTGGTTGGTAAAGTAAGCGGATTTTATTCTTCCGCCCCAGCTTTCAGGATTATCCCTTAGTATGTTGAAAAAATTTCGTGGCATGTTTTCCAATGACCTGTCCATTGACCTGGGTACCGCGAATACCCTGATTTATGTAAAAGGACAAGGCATCGTATTGAATGAGCCTTCCGTGGTCGCCATTCGTCAGGATCGTGCCGGTTCACCGAAAAGCGTGGCTGCCGTAGGTCATGACGCAAAACAGATGCTGGGCCGTACGCCGGGTAACATCGCGGCTATTCGTCCGATGAAAGACGGCGTTATCGCTGACTTCTTCGTGACCGAAAAAATGCTCCAGCACTTCATCAAACAGGTTCACAGCAACAGCTTTATGCGCCCAAGCCCGCGTGTACTGGTCTGTGTACCGGTTGGCGCAACCCAGGTTGAACGCCGTGCGATTCGTGAATCTGCTCAAGGCGCTGGCGCTCGTGAAGTGTTCCTGATTGAAGAACCGATGGCTGCAGCAATTGGTGCAGGCCTGCCGGTTTCTGAAGCAACCGGCTCCATGGTTGTGGATATCGGTGGTGGTACCACTGAAGTGGCCGTTATCTCCCTGAACGGCGTGGTTTACTCCTCCTCTGTGCGTATCGGTGGCGACCGCTTCGACGAAGCGATCATCAACTACGTTCGTCGTAACTACGGCTCTCTGATTGGTGAAGCAACCGCAGAACGTATCAAGCATGAAATCGGCTCCGCTTACCCGGGTGACGAAGTGCGTGAAATCGAAGTGCGTGGCCGTAACCTGGCAGAAGGCGTTCCGCGTGGCTTCACGCTAAACTCCAACGAGATTCTCGAAGCGCTGCAGGAGCCGCTGACCGGCATCGTGAGCGCAGTAATGGTTGCACTGGAACAGTGCCCACCAGAGCTGGCTTCTGACATCTCCGAGCGCGGTATGGTTCTGACCGGTGGTGGCGCGCTGCTGCGCAACCTTGACCGCCTGTTAATGGAAGAGACCGGTATTCCAGTTGTCGTTGCTGAAGATCCGCTGACCTGCGTAGCGCGTGGCGGCGGCAAGGCGCTGGAAATGATCGATATGCACGGCGGCGACTTGTTTAGCGAAGAGTAGTCAGCATGAGGTTCAGGGTAGCCAGAAGGCTACCCTCAATTTCACTGACACGAGAATACGCATAGCCTATGAAGCCCATTTTTAGCCGTGGCCCGTCGCTGCAGATTCGCCTTATTCTGGCGGTGCTGGTGGCGCTGGGTGTCATTATCGCCGACAGCCGCCTCGGTATGTTCAGTCAAATCCGAACGTACATGGATACTGCCGTCAGTCCTTTCTACTTTGTTTCTAATGGTCCTCGTGAACTGCTCGATAGCGTCTCGCAAACGCTGGCTTCACGCGATCAGCTCGAACTCGAAAACCGTGCACTGCGTCAGGAACTGCTGCTGAAAAACAGCGACCTGCTGATGCTTGGTCAGTACAAGCAAGAAAATGCCCGTTTACGTGAACTGTTAGGTTCACCGCTGCGCCAGGACGAACAGAAAATGGTGACGCAGGTGATCTCAACGGTTAACGATCCCTACAGCGACCAGGTGGTTATCGACAAAGGCAGCGTGAACGGCGTTTACGAAGGCCAGCCGGTGATCAGCGATAAAGGCGTTGTGGGTCAGGTTGTGGCTGTCGCGAAGCTCACCAGCCGCGTGCTGCTGATTTGTGATGCCACCCACGCGCTGCCGATTCAGGTTCTGCGTAACGATATTCGCGTGATTGCCGCCGGTAACGGCTGCACGGACGATCTACAGCTGGAGCATCTGCCGGCCAATACCGACATTCGTGTGGGTGATGTGCTGGTAACATCCGGCCTGGGCGGGCGTTTCCCGGAAGGCTATCCGGTTGGCGTCGTCTCGTCTGTTAAGCTGGATACGCAGCGCGCGTACACGGTGATTCAGGCTCGTCCAACGGCGGGTCTGCAGCGTTTACGCTATCTGCTGCTGCTGTGGGGCGCGGATCGAAACGGGACCAACCCGATGACACCGGAAGAGGTGCATCGCGTCGCCAACGAACGTCTGATGCAGATGATGCCTCAGGTGCTGCCGTCTCCTGAAACCATGGGGCCGCAGCTTCCCGCTCCGGCAACCGGGTTAACCACGCCGCCTGCGGGTACGCCGCCACCGCAACCCTCCGCAGGGGGGCAATAGTGGCAAGTTACCGTAGCCAGGGACGCTGGGTAATCTGGCTCTCGTTTCTTATCGCACTGCTGCTACAGGTTATGCCCTGGCCGGACGACCTGATCGTTTTCCGGCCAAACTGGGTACTGCTCATCCTGCTTTACTGGTCACTGGCGCTGCCGCATCGCGTGAATGTTGGCACGGGCCTCGTGATGGGTGCCATACTGGATCTCATCAGTGGTTCAACGCTTGGCGTGCGTGCGCTGTCGTTGAGCATCGTGGCGTATCTGGTGGCGCTGAAGTATCAGCTGTTCCGCAACCTGGCGCTCTGGCAACAGGCGCTGGTGGTTATGCTGCTCTCGCTCGCGACGGATATTATTGTTTTCTGGGCAGAGTTTTTAGTGATCAACGTCTCTTTCCGACCTGAAGTGTTCTGGAGTAGTGTAGTAAACGGCGTGCTCTGGCCGTGGATATTTCTTCTGATGCGGAAAGTTCGCCAGCAATTTGCCGTTCAATAAGGTCGTTATGGTATCTCTCTATCTTGCTTCAGGTTCCCCGCGTCGTCAGGAACTTCTCACTCAGCTAGGCATGACGTTTGAGAAAGTGGTTCCCGGCATTGAAGAGCAGCGTCGCCCACAAGAGCCGGCGCAGCAGTACGTGGCGCGCCTGGCGCGAGAGAAAGCGCAGGCAGGCGTTGCGTTAACTCGCCTCGACCTTCCTGTTCTCGGGGCTGATACGATTGTTGTCCTCAACGGTGAAGTGCTGGAGAAACCGCGCGATACGGCTCATGCGGCAGCGATGCTGCGTAAGCTATCAGGAAAAACCCATCAGGTGATGACCGCCGTTGCGCTGGCTGATAGCCAGCACACGCTCGACTGTCTGGTGATGACTGACGTGACCTTCCGGACGCTGTCCGAGGAAGACATTGCAGACTATGTTGCGAGCGGCGAACCTTTAGATAAAGCAGGTGCATACGGTATTCAAGGGCTGGGTGGCTGTTTCGTCAGGAAGATAAATGGCAGCTATCACGCCGTAGTCGGCTTACCGCTGGTGGAAACGTATGAGTTGCTGAGTAACTTTAACTCGCTACGTGAAAAAAGGGATACACATGACGGCTGAACTATTAGTGAACGTGACGCCATCGGAGACGCGAGTGGCGTATATCGATGGCGGCATTTTACAGGAAATTCATATTGAGCGTGAAGCGCGACGCGGGATAGTAGGCAATATCTACAAAGGTCGTGTTAGTCGTGTCTTACCGGGTATGCAGGCGGCTTTTGTAGATATTGGTCTCGATAAGGCGGCGTTCCTTCACGCCTCCGATATCATGCCGCATACCGAATGCGTGGCGGGTGAAGAGCAAAAGCAGTTCACCGTCCGCGATATTTCTGAACTGGTGCGTCAGGGCCAGGACCTGATGGTTCAGGTGGTGAAAGATCCCCTGGGAACCAAAGGCGCGCGTCTGACCACCGACATCACCCTACCTTCCCGCTATCTGGTCTTTATGCCCGGCGCCTCGCACGTCGGCGTGTCGCAGCGTATTGAAAGTGAAGCCGAGCGTGACCGCTTAAAGAAAGTGGTTGCGGATTATTGCGATGAGCAGGGCGGCTTTATCATTCGTACCGCTGCAGAAGGGGTGTGTGAAGAGGATTTAGCCTCTGACGCCGCCTACCTTAAGCGCGTCTGGACCAAGGTCATGGAGCGTAAGAAGCGCCCACAGACTCGCTACCAGATGTACGGTGAACTGGCGCTGGCGCAGCGTGTGCTCCGCGACTTTGCTGACGCCCAGCTGGATAAAATTCGCGTTGATTCCCGTTTGACCTACGAAGCGTTAATGGAATTCACGGCTGAATATATGCCTGAAATGACCAGTAAGCTTGAGCACTACAGCGGTCGCCAGCCTATCTTTGATCTCTTCGACGTTGAGAATGAAATCCAGCGTGCGCTGGAGCGTAAGGTTGAACTCAAATCAGGTGGCTATCTGGTTATTGATCAGACCGAAGCGATGACCACCGTTGACATCAATACCGGGGCCTTTGTCGGCCACCGTAATCTTGATGACACGATTTTCAACACCAACATCGAAGCCACCCAGGCGATTGCGCGTCAGCTGCGCCTGCGTAACCTCGGCGGCATTATCATCATCGACTTTATCGATATGAATAATGAAGACCATCGTCGCCGGGTGCTGCACTCGCTGGAACAAGCGCTGAGTAAAGACCGCGTCAAAACCAGCGTTAACGGGTTCTCGCCGCTGGGACTGGTAGAAATGACCCGTAAGCGCACGCGTGAAAGTGTTGAACACGTGCTGTGCACCGAATGCCCGACCTGTCATGGCCGCGGTACGGTGAAAACCGTTGAAACGGTGTGTTATGAAATTATGCGTGAAATCGTCCGCGTGCATCACGCTTATGATTCCGATCGCTTCCTGGTGTACGCTTCTCCTTCCGTGGCCGAAACGCTGAAGGGTGAAGAGTCCCACGCGCTGGCGGAAGTGGAAATTTTTGTCGGTAAGCAGGTTAAAGTCCAGATTGAACCGCTCTATAACCCGGAGCAGTTTGATGTGGTTATGATGTAATTACGCAGCCTGCTGCGACCCAAGGAGAGATGCGTGAGGCGATTGCCGGGGATTTTACTGCTCACCGTAGCAACACTGATTATCGTTGTCGCGCTGCTGGTGAGTGGCCTGCGTCTCGCTTTGCCACATCTGGATAAATGGCGCCCCGAGCTGCTGACCAAAATTGAAGCGGTGACCGGGCTGCCGGTTTCCGCCTCCCAGCTGCACGCCAGTTGGCAAAACTTTGGCCCGACGCTGGATGTGCGCGATATTCATGTCGCCATGCAGGACGGTGGCACGCTGGACATCAAACGCGCTTCTATGGCGCTGGATGTCTGGCAAAGCCTGATGCATATGCGCTGGCAGTTTCGCGAGCTGACCTTCTGGCAGCTGCAAATCCATACCAACACGCCGCTGCAAAGTAACGATGGTGGTGATAGCCTCAAGGGCGATCGCCTCGGCGATCTGTTCCTGCGCCAGTTTGACCACTTCATCCTTCGCGACAGCCACTTAAGCTTCCTGACCCTCTCCGGGCAGCGCGCCGAGCTGGCCATTCCCCAGCTGACCTGGGTGAACGATGACAACCGCCACCGTGCCGAAGGGGAGCTGAGCCTCTCCAGCCTTACCGGGCAGCACGGGGTGATGAAAGTTCGTATGGATCTGCGCGATGAAAACGGCCTGCTGAACAAAGGACGCTTATGGCTCCAGACCGACGATATCGACGTGAAGCCGTGGCTCGGCCAGTGGATGCAGGACAACATTGCGCTGACCAGCGCCCGCTTCAGCCTTGAAGGCTGGGCGTCGCTGGATAAAGGCGAAATCGCCAGCGGCGACGTTCTGCTTAAGCAGGGCGGTGCCAGCTGGCAGGGTGACCAGCAGGAACATCATCTGGCGGTAGATAATCTCACCGCGCACCTGTCGCGTGAGAAAGAGGGCTGGGAAGTTCGCATCCCTGATACCCGTATTACCATCGACGATACGCCGTGGCCACGCGGTGCGCTGGCGCTGGCGTGGATCCCGGCGCAAGAGGTGGGCGGCCCGAATCATCAGCGTAGCGACGAACTGCGCATTCGCGCCAGCCATCTTTCACCCGCCGGGCTGAACGGCCTGCTGCCGATTGCTGAAAAGCTCTCACCTGAGGTTGCCGATATCTGGCGCACCGCCCAGCCTGCGGGCATGGTCGATACGCTGGCAATTGATATTCCGCTACAGGACACCGGCAAAACGCGCTTTAACGCGAGCTGGAATAACCTCGGCTGGAAGCAATGGAAGCTGCTGCCCGGCGCCGAGAACATCTCTGGATATATTACCGGCAGCGTAGAGCATGGTTCGCTGCATGTGGCGATGAAAGACGCGAAGATGCCGTACGAGCACGTCTTCCGCGCGCCGCTGGAGATTGCCAAAGGCGCCGCGACCCTTAACTGGGTCAATGACGATAGAGGATTCATGCTCGATGGGCGTGATATTGACGTGACGGCGACGGGCGTTCGCGCCGCCGGTGGTTTCCGCTATCTGCAGCCGAAGGACGATCAGCCGTGGCTGGGCATTCTGGCCGGTATCAGCACCGACGACGGCGGGCAGGCCTGGCGCTACTTCCCTGAAAACCTGATGGGGACGAAGCTGGTTGACTACCTGAGCGGTGCCATCAAAGCCGGTAAGGCAGAGAACGCCACGCTGGTTTACGGCGGCAACCCGCATCTGTTCCCGTACGAGCATAACGAAGGTCAGTTCCAGGTCTATGTGCCGCTGCACGATGCGACCTTCGCCTTCCAGCCGGACTGGCCTGCGCTGACCAATCTGAATATCGAGCTTAACTTTATCAATGCTGGTCTGTGGATGAAGGCGGATAAAGCGGCGCTCGGCGGCGTGACTGCCAGCAATCTTGACGCGGCGATTCCGGACTACGCCAAAGAGAAGCTGCTGATTGATGCTGATATCAACGGCCCAGGCAAAGCCGTCGGCCCGTATTTCCAGCAGACGCCGCTCGACAAATCTCTCGGCGCGACCCTGGAAGAACTCCAGCTTGATGGCGATGTGAGCGCCCGCTTACGTCTTGATATCCCGCTGGACGGCGAGCTGGTAAAAGCGACCGGTAATGTCGCGCTGAACAACAACAGCCTGTTTATCAAACCGCTCGGCAGCACGCTGCATAACCTCAAAGGCCGCTTTAGCTTTGATAACGGCAACCTGACGAGTGAGCCGCTAACCGCTACCTGGTTCAATCAGCCGCTGAACGTCGATTTCACCACCAAAGAGGGCGAGAAATCCTATCAGGTGGGCGTCAACATGCAGGCGGACTGGCAGCCGGCGAAAACAGGCGTGCTGCCAAAACAGCTTAATGATGCGCTTAAAGGCAGCGTGCCGTGGAAAGGTAACGTCGCCATCGAACTGCCGTATCACGGCAGTGCAACCTACAAGGTGGGCATTACCAGCGATCTGCAAAATGTGAGCAGTAGCTTACCGTCCCCGGCGGATAAGGCGGCGGGGAAATCGCTGCCCGTGAAGCTCAATGTCGACGGTAACCTGCATAGTTTTGACCTGACCGGTAACATGGGCCCGGATAACCATCTCAACAGCCGCTGGTTGCTGGGGAAAAAGCTGACGCTGGAGAGCGCCATCTGGGCCTCTGACAGCCGGACGATTCCGCCGCTGCCACAAACGCCGGGCGTTGAATTAAATATGCCGCCGATGGACGGTGCGCAGTGGCTGGCGCTGTTCCAGCACGGCGCGGCTGATGGCGTAAGCTCCGCCGCCGCGTTCCCGGAGAACATCACGTTGCGCACCCCGTCGCTGACCTTTGCGGGCCAGCAGTGGAATAATCTGAGCGTGGTGTCCCAGCCGACGGTAGACGGTACCCGCGTGGAAGCGCAGGGGCGTGAAATTAACGCCAGCCTGACGATGAAAAATCACGCGCCGTGGCAGGCTGCCGTGCGCTATCTCTACTATAACCCGTCGGCGAATCCGCTGGCGCAGGCCGCCTCTAGCGACACGCTCAGTACTACCGCAACCAGCAGCGATATTGATTTTCGCGGCTGGCCTGACCTACAGTTGCGCTGCGCTGAATGCTGGCTGTGGGGGCAGAAGTATGGTCGCATTGATGGTGACTTCAACATCAAGGGCGACACCTTAACTCTTGCCAACGGGCTGGTGGACACTGGCTTTGGCCGCTTGACCGCCGATGGCGTTTGGGTGAACTCGCCATCCGGGCAGCGTACGTCGTTGAAAGGCAAAATTCACGGCAACAAGATTGATGAGGCCACGGCTTTCTTCGGGGTTTCGACGCCGATTCGCGATTCTTCCGTTGATGTAGACTACGATTTACATTGGCGCGATAAACCGTGGCAGCCGGACGTCGCTTCGCTTAACGGGATCCTGAAATCACACGTTAGCAAAGGGCAGTTTACCGATCTCTCGACTGGACATGCCGGACAGCTGCTGCGTCTGCTGAGCGTCGATGCGCTGCTGCGTAAACTGCGTTTTGACTTTAGCGACACCTTCAGCGAAGGCTTCTACTTTGACTCCATCCGCAGCACCGCGTGGATCAAAGACGGCGTACTGAACACGGATGATACGTTGGTGGACGGCCTGGAGGCGGATATCGCCATGAAAGGGTCGGTTAACCTGGTGCGCCGCGAGCTGGATATGGAAGCCATCGTTGCGCCGGAAATTTCGGCGACGGTCAGCGTGGCGACGGCGTTCGCGGTGAACCCGATTATCGGCGCAGCGGTGTTTGCCGCGACCAAAGTATTGGGGCCGCTGTGGAACAAAGTGTCGATACTGCGCTATCGCATCACCGGCCCGATTGATAAGCCACAGATTAACGAAGTGCTGCGCCAGGCGCGCAGCGGCAAAAAGCCATGATTTGACGCAAGCCTTGAATTGCCTCAATCTCATAAGACAAACACCCGGAATACCGGCCCGAAATGCGTGAGGCGCGCGGGCCATTAACGAGTAGCGAAATAATGAGTCTAAACCTGGTAAGTGAACAATTGCTGGCAGCGAACGGCCTGAATCATCAGGATCTGTTCGCCATTCTTGGTCAACTCACGGAGCGCCGTCTGGACTATGGCGATCTCTATTTTCAGTCCAGCTACCACGAATCCTGGGTTTTAGAAGATCGCATCATTAAAGATGGTTCTTACAATATCGACCATGGCGTTGGGGTGCGTGCAGTGAGCGGTGAGAAAACCGGTTTCGCTTACGCCGACCAGATTAGCCTGCTGGCGCTGGAACAGAGTGCGCAGGCGGCACGCACCATCGTGCGCGATGCGGGCAATGGTAAAGTGCAGACGCTGGGTGCGGTAGAACACCCGGCGCTTTATACCTCGCTGGATCCGCTGCAAAGCATGACCCGCGAAGAGAAGCTGGATATTCTGCGCCGTGTTGACAGCGTCGCGCGTGCGGCGGACCACCGCGTGCAGGAAGTGACGGCGAGCCTGACCGGCGTCTATGAACTGATTCTGGTTGCTGCGACCGACGGTACGCTGGCCGCCGACGTGCGCCCGCTGGTACGCCTGTCGGTTAGCGTGCAGGTGGAAGACGACGGTAAACGCGAGCGTGGCGCCAGCGGTGGCGGCGGTCGTTTTGGCTATGACTACTTCCTTGCCGACCTCGACGGTGAAGTGCGCGCCGATGCCTGGGCGAAAGAAGCGGTGCGCATGGCGCTGGTGAATCTCTCTGCGGTGGCTGCACCTGCGGGCACGCTGCCGGTTGTGCTGGGCGCGGGCTGGCCGGGCGTACTGCTGCACGAAGCGGTCGGTCACGGTCTTGAAGGTGACTTCAACCGTCGCGGCACCTCAGTCTTCAGCGGCCAGATGGGCCAGCTGGTGGCTTCTGAACTCTGTACTATCGTTGATGATGGCACGATGTCCGATCGTCGCGGCTCCGTGGCGATCGACGATGAAGGGACACCGGGCCAGTACAACGTGCTGATCGAAAACGGGATCCTCAAAGGTTATATGCAGGACAAGCTTAATGCTCGTCTGATGGGCGTTGCGCCTACCGGTAACGGCCGCCGCGAATCCTACGCGCACCTGCCGATGCCGCGTATGACCAACACCTACATGCTGGCCGGGAAATCCACGCCGCAGGAGATCATTGAATCCGTCGAGTACGGCCTCTACGCGCCAAACTTTGGCGGCGGCCAGGTGGATATCACTTCCGGCAAGTTTGTCTTCTCCACCTCGGAAGCCTATCTGATTGAAAACGGTAAGGTGACCAAACCGGTGAAAGGGGCGACGCTTATCGGTTCCGGTATCGAAACTATGCAGCAGGTTTCCATGGTCGGTAACGATCTGAAGCTGGATAACGGTGTAGGCGTCTGTGGCAAAGAAGGCCAGAGCCTGCCGGTTGGCGTCGGCCAGCCAACCCTGAAAGTGGACAATTTAACGGTGGGCGGCACTGCCTGACCTGAAAAAAATGCACCTCATTTTGAGGTGCATTGATGTTTGCTTATCCGGCCTACGGCTATTCCTTCCTTCTTCCCCGCATTTCCTGGAATAACCTCGCCACTTCGACAAAATAGTCGGTCAGATAGTTAATACAGACCTGCACCTTCAGCGGCAGCTTGTCCTTTTCGGTATACAGCGCGTACACCGGACGAGGATCGGACTGATAGCGCGGGAATAAGATCTCCAGCTCACCGCTGTTGATCTCATTGATCACCCACATCAGCGGCACGTAGGCAATGCCCGCACCGGCCACCAACCAACGAGAGATGGCCATCGGATCGTTAGTCACGAATCGGCCTTCCGGCAGCAGCTTTGTCGACAGCCCTTCGGGGGCAATCAGCTCAAATTCGTTATCGGGACGTACGCTATATTCCAGCCACGAATGGTTGCTCAGGTCCGCCGGCTTTTCGGGCACGCCATACTGCGCGAGGTATTTCTTCGATGCGCAGACGACCATCGGCATGCTGCCAAGGCGTTGGGAGAAGAGGCTGGAGTCCTGCAGCGCGCCCACGCGGATCACCACGTCCAGCCCATCGGCAATCAGGTCCGGCGCCGGAATTCCCGTCACCAGATTCACCGTTAATCCTGGATACTCTTTCAGCATCTCCGCCGTCATGGCAGCGAGGACATTTTGTGCCATAGTTGAAGAACAACCAATGCGCAGCGTCCCAATTGGCGTGTTGTTAAAGGCGTAAAGCTGCTCGTGCACATCCTGAACTTCTAACAGCATGCGTCGGCAGCCCTGGTAGTAAATTTTACCGGCTTCGGTTAAGCCAATGCTGCGAGTACTCCGGTTAAGCAGTTTGACCTGCAGCTCATCTTCCAGTTTAGAGACAGTCTGGCTGATGGACGAAACGCTCATTTGTAGCTGGCGCGCCGCGGCGGTAAAGGAGCCTTGCTCGACTACTTTGGCAAACACCGACATCCGTTTTAGTCGTTCCATTGTTCACTCTGGCTTAAAAGTGATTTGCATCACACTATGTAGATAAGGCGATAACAGTTACGTTAAAATACTGTTAGCTGAATAATTAAAGTTCCAATCTCACCTGCACGCTAGTCTAGTAAGGTCAACATGAGCCTGTTTCCTGTCATCGTGATTTTCGGTCTCTCATTCCCGCCGATTTTCTTTGAGCTGCTCTTATCGCTCGCCATTTTTTGGTTGGTGCGTCGCGTGCTGACGCCGACCGGGATCTACGACTTTGTCTGGCATCCTGCGTTGTTCAACACCGCACTGTACTGCTGCCTGTTTTATCTAATATCACGTTTGTTCGTCTGAGGTAGATGTGAAAACACTAACAAGAAAAATCTCCCGCACCGCTATTACGGTGATACTGGTCATCCTGGCGTTCATCGCTATTTTCCGCGCCTGGGTCTATTACACCGAATCTCCGTGGACGCGCGATGCGCGTTTTAGCGCGGACGTTGTTGCTATTGCCCCTGACGTTTCCGGCCTGATTACCGACGTTGAGGTCAAGGATAACCAACTGGTTAGCAAAAATCAGGTGCTGTTTATCATTGATCAGCCGCGCTACAAGAAGGCGCTGGAAGAGGCTGACGCAGATGTGGCCTATTATAAAGCGCTGGCCGATGAAAAAAGTCGTGAAGCCGGGCGTCGAAATAAGCTGGGCGTCATCGCGATGTCGCGCGAAGAGATTGACCAATCCAATAACGTTCTACAAACCGTGCTGCACCAGCTTGCTAAAGCGCAGGCGACCCGCGACCTGGCGCGCCTTGACCTTGACCGTACGGTGATCCGTGCCCCGGCAGATGGCTGGGTGACTAACCTTAACGTCTATGCTGGTGAATTTATCACCCGCGGCTCGACGGCGGTGGCGCTGGTTAAACAGCATTCCTTCTACGTGATGGCCTACCTTGAAGAGACCAAGCTCTCAAGCGTGCGTCCGGGCTACCGTGCCGAAATTACCCCGCTGGGCAGCAACCATGTGATTAAAGGCACCGTTGATAGTGTCGCGGCAGGCGTGACGAACGCCAGCAGCAGCGTTGACAGCAAAGGGATGGCGACCATCGACTCCAACCTCGAATGGGTTCGTCTGGCTCAGCGTGTGCCGGTGCGTATTCGTCTGGATGAACAGACAGGCAACCTGTGGCCTGCGGGGACTACCGCCACGGTGGTCATTACTGGCGAGAAAGATCGCGATGCCAGCCGCATGAGCTTCTTCCAGAAGTTAGCGCTGCGTCTGCGTGAGTTCGGTTAATCGCCATGGGCATTTTTAGTATTGCCAACCAGCACATCCGCTTTGCCGTCAAACTGGCGTGCGCGGTGGTGCTGGCGCTGTTCGTCGGCTTTCACTTTCAGCTTGAAACGCCCCGCTGGGCGGTACTGACTGCCGCCATCGTGGCGGCTGGCCCGGCCTTTGCCGCAGGTGGGGAACCCTATGCAGGGGCGATTCGCTATCGCGGGATGCTGCGTATTGTCGGCACCTTTATCGGCTGTATTGCGGCGCTGGTGATTATCATCACCATGATTCGTGCGCCGCTGCTGATGCTGCTGGTCTGCAGTATTTGGGCCGGTTTCTGTACCTGGATTTCGTCGCTGGTGCGCGTGGAGAACTCCTATGCCTGGGGGCTGTCCGGCTACACGGCGCTGATTATCGTCATCACCATTCAGGCCGAACCGCTACTGACGCCGCAGTTTGCCGTTGAACGCTGCAGCGAGATCGTGCTGGGGATTATCTGTGCGATCGTCGCCGATCTCCTGTTTTCGCCGCGATCGATCAAAAAAGAGATCGATAACGAACTCGACGGCATCCTCATCGATCAATATCGCCTGATGCAGCTGTGTATCAAGCACGGTGACAGCGATGAAATGGACAAGGCCTGGCTGGCGCTGCTGCGTCGTACGGCGGCGCTGGAAGGGATGCGCAGCAACCTGAACATGGAGTCCTCACGCTGGGCGTGGGCCAACCGCCGCCTGAAGGCGCTGAACACCGTTTCGCTGACCATGGTGACCCAGGCCTGTGAAACCTTCATCATGCAAAACTCGCGGCCTGAGCTGGTCACTGACGCCTATCGCGAGCTGTTCGAAGCGCCGGTTGAGACGGTGCAGGATGTTCATCGTCAGCTAAAACGGATGCGCCGCGTGCTGGCGTGGACGGGCGAGCACGATACGCCGGTCACTATCTACAGCTGGGTGGGGGCCGCGACGCGTTATCTGCTGCTCAAGCGTGGGGTGATTGGCAATGCCAAAATCAGCGCCCGCGAAGAAGAGATCCTGCAAAGTGAAGTGGTGGTGCGTCCGGAATCCGCCGAGCGTCACCACGCGATGATTAACTTCTGGCGCACCACGCTCTCCTGTGCGCTGGGCATTCTGTTCTGGCTGTGGACCGGCTGGACATCCGGTAGCGGGGCGATGGTGATGATCGCCGTGGTCACCTCGCTGGCGATGCGCCTGCCGAACCCGCGCATGGTGGCGATAGACTTTATCTACGGCACCATCGCGGCGCTGCCGCTGGGGGCGCTCTATTTCCTGATCATCATTCCCGCGACCCAACAGAGCATGCTGCTGCTGTGTATCAGCCTGGCGGTGATGTGCTTCTTTATCGGTATTGAAGTGCAAAAAAGGCGGCTGGGCTCGATGGGGGCGCTGGCCAGTACCATCAACATTCTGGTGCTGGATAACCCGATGACCTTCCACTTCAGCCAGTTCCTTGATAGCGCATTAGGGCAGATTGTCGGCTGCTTCATGGCGTTTATCGTTATTCTGCTGATCCGCGATAACTCCCGCCTGCGTACCGGGCGCGTGCTGCTGAACCAGTTTGTGTTTGCAGCGGTATCGGCGATGACCACCAATATGGCGCGTCGGAAAGAGAACCACCTGCCGGGGCTTTACCAGCAGCTGTTCTTACTGCTGAACAAGTTCCCCGGTGATATCGCCAAATTCCGCCTGGCGCTGACGCTGATTATTGCGCACCAGCGCCTGCGTGATGCGCCAATTCCGGTGAATGACGATCTGTCGGCGTTCCACCATCAACTGCGCCGCACGGCAGACAAGGTGATCTCTGCCAGCAGCGACGACAAGCGCCGCTATTACTTTACGCGCTTGCTGGAAGAGCTGGGGGTTTATCAGGAAAAACTGCGGGTCTGGGAAGCGCCTGAACAGGTGACCCAGCCGGTTGAGCGGCTGGTGTTGATGCTGCATAAATACCAGGGTGCACTCACGAGTAGTTAAGTGTTTTTCCCGGAGTCGCTGCGCTCGTCCGGGCTACAAATCGCAGGTAGCCCGGACGAGCGCAGCGACTCCGGGAGCCCTACCACCATTCCGCGCGATGCGCCCCTAACGGCATGGCCGGCATCGCAAACGCCATCGGTGTTTGTGCAAGCGCCAGCGCGCTGTTGAAGTAGCTTAACTCGCCGAATGGTCCCTGCTCGGTCACCATACAACGGGTAATCGCCGCTTCGCCTGGTGGGGCAATCGTCTGAAAATCCGCAATGCCCCCCAACTGCTGTAGCCACGTCGCCGTCCGGCACAATGACACATCTACCCGCCATGCACCGCCTTCATTACGCTGACGCTCCAGCGCCATCAACACGCCAAGCGTGGCGAGATAGCCGCTCAGATAATCATTCGGATAGGTTGGCCCCAGCATCGGCTGGCCCGCGCCGCCCTGTGCTACCGCCATACCGGTCACGGTCTGAGCAAGCTGCTCGAAGCCCGGCCGTGTTTTCCACGGCCCACGGTGGCCGTAGCAGTTCAGGTTAACCGTAATGATTTGGGGATTGATCTGCGCCATCTCTTCATCACTCAGGCCATAGCGGGCAAGCGCGCCGGGACGGTAGCTTTGCACAAACACATCACCTTCGCGGACCAGTTTCGCCGCCGTCTCGCGACCTTCGGTGGTGGAGAGTTCAAGATACGCGTTGCGTTTGCCGTGGTTGGTATCAACGTCAAACGGCAAAATCCGTGGACGATAAGGGGATGAAAGGTGCAGTACATTGGCGCCCATCTGCGCCAGGCCGCGGGTCGCCGTTGGCCCGGCTATCACGTGGGTGGCATCCAGCACGCGCAGCGACTTCAGCACCCGTGGCGTATCGTAACGACGTGCCTTCGGGGCGCTATCGGTCAGCCGCGTCAGGCGAATCAGTGGCTCCTGACTCACCGCCAGCCCCTGCGGATGTGCCAGCCACTCTTCACGACTGCGGGCAATGGCGGCGCACAGCCCAGCGTCGGCAATGGTCTGCTCCAGCTTCTGCGCTTCCCACTTCGCCACGGCCTGCGCCACACGGCTACGGTTATTGGGCACGTCGAGAATATCCAGAATGCCATCACGCAAACGCGGGTAGCCGCCGTGCAGGAAAATCCAGCGGTTGTCGGCAGTGAGGTAGAAATCAGTGGTGGGGTAGTCCGGGTCGTTGTACTGCCAGTTATAGCCGTTCTGCTGCTGGAAGGTGACCGCGTGGGTTGAGGCGGCAGCGCTATGGCAATCGACGGTAATTTCCTGCTGCTTGCCTCGCAGCACATCGAGCATCAGCCCTTGTAGCGCTAGCGCGAAGGCGGCTGCCTCTCCGATGGCAAACGGCGTCGGATAGACCGGTTCTGTGCTGGTGAACGTCGCGCGATCGCTCGCCAGATGTGCTAGCCCAAGCTCGTGGCACAGCTTATCAAAAACAGGATATTCACGTTTCACCGCAGGCTCCTTTCCGTTAATAAGACTATCGTTATTCTGACAACTATTACGCCAAAAGCGATAGCTATACTTAGATGGAAACACTTTTCAGGAGGGTGTAATGACCACGCAAGCATGGCAGGACAACGATCTCTTTCAGACGGGCTACCTGGTGAACGGCGAATGGCACCAGCTTAGTACCACCTTTGATGTGCTCAACCCTGCGACGGGTGAGGTTGTCGCCAAAGTCGCAAAGGCCGGTCAGCAGGAGACGGAACAGGCGATTGCCGCCGCCGCCCGCGCGTTTCCACTCTGGCGGGCGAAAACGGCGAAGGCACGCTCGGAGCTGCTGTATCGCTGGTATCAGCTCATCATCGAACATAAAAGTTGGCTGGCGAAGCTGATGACCATCGAACAGGGCAAACCGCTGAAAGAGGCGGAGGGCGAGGTGGACTACGCAGCGAGCTTTATCCAGTGGTTTGCCGAACAGGGGAAACGGGCGAACGGCGAGATAATTCCGCCAGCGAAACCGGGCTCACGCATTCTGGCGACCCGTGAGCCTATCGGCGTGGTAGCGGCGATTACGCCGTGGAACTTCCCGATGGCGATGCTCACCCGCAAGCTTGGCCCGGCGCTGGCGGCTGGCTGTACCGGGGTGATTAAACCCGCCAATAACACGCCACTGTGCGCGTTCGCACTGCTGGCGCTGGCGAAGAAAGCGGGGATTCCGGACGGGGTGTTGAACGCCGTGGCGGGGAATACGCTGGAGATTAGCGACGCGATTATGGCAAGCCATGACGTGCGTAAAATCTCTTTTACCGGATCAACCTCGGTGGGTAAAACGCTGGTGCGTAACGCAGCAGAAACCATGAAGAAAGTCTCCATGGAGCTCGGCGGCAACGCGCCGTACATCGTCTTTGAAGACGCGGATATTGACGCCGCCGTTCAGGGGGCTATCGCCAATAAGTTCCGCAACGCCGGACAGGTGTGCGTGAGCGTTAACCGTTTTTATATTCACGACAGCGTGTATGAGCGCTTCGTCAGCCAGCTTGCCGCCGCTGTGAAGGCACTGAAAGTGGGGAACGGGCTGGATGACGGCGTGATCGTGGGGCCATTGATTGAGGCTGCTGCGGTTAAAAAAGTGCGCGAACATGTTGAGGATGCTGTCGCGAAAGGGGCCAAAGTGCTGGCTGGTGGGCAGCCGCATGCGCTGGGCGGTAACTTCTGGCAGCCGACGGTGCTGGGCGACTGTCAGGAAAAAATGCTGCTGGCGCAGGAGGAGACATTTGGTCCGCTGGCGGCCTGCTTCCGTTTTAGCGATGAAGATGAAGTTATTCAGCGCGCGAATAATACACCTTACGGCCTGGCAGCCTATTTCTACACCCAGAACCTGTCGCGCGTCTTCCGCGTCGCGCAGGCGCTGGAGAGCGGTATGATCGGCATTAACGAATGTGTCGTTTCAACCGAGCTGGGGCCGTTTGGCGGCGTGAAGGAGTCGGGGCTTGGGCGCGAAGGTTCAGTGCTGGGGCTAGAAGAGTACCTCGAGGTGAAAACGCTGCACATTGGGGGACTTTAGTCTGTTGAATGGGAGAGAGGGCGTAAGATGAAAATCTATACTTTTGATTTTGACGAGATAGAGGATCAGGGCGATTTTTATCGGGAATTCGCCCGTCTTTTTGCCCTCGATCGTGAGTCGATTCGCGATCTGGATGCGCTCTGGAACGTGGTGACTGGCAATGTAATACCGCTGCCGCTGGAGATTGAATTCCTGCACATGGACGATAAGCAGCGCCGACGCTATGGTGCGCTGATTCTGCTATTTGATGAAGCAGAAGAAGAGCTGGAAGGGATGCTGCGCTTTAACGTTCAGCGCGGGTAAAAAAAAGCCCTCGCCGAAAGGCGAGGGCAAGTCGTCGGACAAGACGACGAGGGTTTATTTGTACAGTTCAGCCGTAGCGTGCGAGCTGTCGCCGGTACGGGCTTCGATAATGCGGTAGCTGCTAGCGCCTTCTTTTTCTGCTTTTGCGGCTAACTGGCTACGCATATCCATTGGGTCGCTACCTATCTGTGAAACGGAAACGGTGCCCATGGACTGTAGGTTCTGTGCCTGGTCTGCGCTCACCTGATGTACTGCGGCGCTTGCGCCGAAAGAGAGTACGGATGCCAGACCAAGGGATGCGATGATAATTGCGCTTTTCATATACTTTACTCCTCACCTTATTGTGCAGCGGTGAGAGGATGCTGATGCTTATTCCTGGGACCGCTGGGGATATTCTTTACTCAATACCGACGTACTGCGTCTTATTTATACAGTTCAGCCGTTGCATGCCAGCGATCGCCGGTACGCGCTTCAATGATGCGGTAAGACGATGCACCTTGTTCTTCCGCTTTCTTGTTCAGCATCTCATGCATATCCATCGGGGTTGAACCGACGGAACCGATGGAAACGGTGCCGATTGACTGACGGGTTTGTGCCTGGTCGCTGTTGATAGAATCAGCGGCGAAAGCGCCAAACGAGATAACGGATAGGATGCTCAGAGCGGCAACGGTAGTTTTGATTTTCATGATACTCACCTCGTCGAATTTTTTTGGAAGGCCTTTGTTTTGTGACCCTCATCACGAAATTAAGTATACACTAATCACATGAAATATTAATACCCCGCTAATTGTTTCTCGTGTAATTACTTGTCAGGAATCGTCATTTTTAGAACATATACGTATAAAAAAACGCATATTTTGGCAAAGTCGTCGGCTAATAATGCGTAAAATCAAAAAGATAGGATAATTTGATGTTTTGTGCGCTTAAGTCGAGATATATTCACTACATCTATGTGAATGCACAAAGAATCGCACTAAATGTTAACGGAACGGCAGTGAAAACGGCGGGGCGTTGGCGGGAAAACAGACTCCTCCGGAGAAACCAGAGGAGTATCGCGAGGGATTACAGTTCCTGTTCGAACAGAACCTGAATGGCCTCGTAGAGATCTTTAACAGTGAAACCCCGAGCAGGCGTGGTGAAGATCGTGTCATCACCGGCAATGCTGCCAAGAATGCCTTCCGCTTTGCCCAGCGAGTCCAGCAGACGCGCGATCAGCTGCGCCGCACCAGGGCTGGTATGAATGACGACGACAGCGTCGTTGTAGTCAATATCCAGAACCAGGTTCTTCAGCGGGCTGGAGGTGGTCGGCACGCCCAGCTCAGCAGGCAGGCAGTAAACCATCTCCATTTTGGCGTTGCGGGTACGCACTGCGCCAAACTTTGTCAGCATACGGGAGACTTTGGACTGGTTGATATTATCGAAGCCTTCTTCCTGCAATGCCTGAACAATTTCGCCCTGAGAGCTAAATTTTTCTTCTTTCAGTAATGCTTTAAAGGCTTTAACTAATTCTTCTTGTTTAGTGGAACTTCGCATAAGTCACCTGACTATGGTGGTGAAATTAACATTATTATGCATATAGGTGAATTTTTATGCAAAACAATTTATCCCAAGGGGCTAGGCCAAATAGAGAAAGGCGGGATTTTAGCAAAAATTAGACCTAAGAAACATGCCTATATCACGGGATCCAAATAAGTTAAAAGTAAATGAATTGTTATTAAATTGCTGTTGTTTTACGCAACATGCTGAGTATATTGTAATCGATAGTTGATGAAAGTTTGGTTTCGTAGATAGACCTTTTTCTGGGAGTAGTGCGGTAACGCCAGCAATGCTGCTGGAGGCGCCGCATTCTGTAAGCAATTATATTGTAATTATTTACCTTGTGAATTAAGGTCGCCGCAACGGAGTAACAACAGGTATCTCTTGCGTCGGTTATGCGGTCCACGACAGGTTATTACCTGAATGTCATTAACCATAATAAGGAGTTTAGGATGAAAGTCGCAGTCCTTGGTGCCGCCGGCGGTATTGGCCAGGCGCTTGCCCTACTACTAAAGACCCAACTGCCTTCAGGTTCAGAACTCTCCCTCTATGATATTGCCCCCGTCACGCCTGGCGTGGCTGTCGATCTCAGCCATATTCCGACTGATGTGAACATCAAAGGTTTCTCTGGTGAAGATGCGACGCCTGCGCTGGAAGGGGCGGATGTTGTCCTGATCTCTGCTGGGGTGGCTCGTAAACCCGGTATGGATCGCTCCGATCTGTTTAACGTTAACGCCGGGATTGTCAAAAACCTGGTGCAACAAATCGCAAAAACCGCGCCTAAAGCCTGCATTGGTATCATTACCAACCCGGTCAACACCACCGTGGCGATCGCCGCCGAGGTGCTGAAGAAGGCGGGCGTGTACGACAAAAATAAACTGTTCGGCGTGACCACGCTGGATATCATCCGCTCCAATACCTTCGTCGCTGAACTGAAAGGTAAAAAATGCGGCGATGTCGAAGTCCCGGTTATCGGTGGCCACTCCGGCGTCACGATTCTTCCTTTATTGTCGCAAATCCCAGGGGGCAGTTTCTCCGAGCAGGAAGTGAATGACCTGACGAAGCGTATCCAGAATGCGGGTACCGAAGTGGTGGAAGCAAAAGCCGGTGGCGGGTCAGCCACGCTCTCTATGGGCCAGGCTGCAGCGCGCTTTGGGCTGTCTCTGGTTCGCGCCTTGCAGGGCGAGAAAGGGGTGGTTGAGTGCGCCTATGTTGAAGGTGACGGCGAATACGCTCGTTTCTTCTCACAGCCGCTGCTGCTCGGCAAAAACGGGATTGAAGAACGTCAGTCTATTGGCAAACTGAGCGCTTACGAGCAGCAGGCGCTGGAAGGGATGCTGGATACGCTGAGAAAAGATATTCAGCTTGGCGAAGATTTTATTAATAAATAAAACCTGAGCGTGGAATAGAACAAAGGGGCCGATGGCCCCTTTGCATTTGGTCGTTTAGTTCGACGCCGGATATTCCTGAATCGTCACCTGCATCGTCAACTTCTTATCATCACGCATAACCACTACTGGGATCACTGAACCTGGGCGGATCTCCGCGACCTGGTCCATGGTCTCCAGTGCGGAAACCGCCGGTTTACCGTTCACCGAGATAATTACGTCGTTGTTCTGAATGCCTGCCTGCGCGGCCGGGCCGTCCGGGGCGATTTCGTTAACCACAATCCCCTGAATCTGATCGATACCGCCGCCCTGCGCGCGCAGCGGCGCAATTTCACGACCGCTAATGCCGATAAAGCCGCGGATCACGCGACCGTCACGGATGAGCTTATCCATAATTTTGGTCGCCAGCTGGAATGGGATCGCAAAGCTCAGCCCTTCCGGCGTCTCGCCGTCGTTGCTCTTATCGAAAGAGAGGGTGTTGATACCCATCAGTTCGCCCAGCGAGTTCACCAGCGCGCCGCCGGAGTTACCGTGGTTGATGGAGGCATCGGTTTGCAGAAAGTTCTGTCGGCCGCTTGGGTTCAGGCCAATACGACCAGTGGCGCTGATAATCCCCTGGGTGATGGTCTGACCGAGGTTATACGGGTTGCCGATAGCCAGCACTACGTCGCCGATGTGCGGTACGCGGGTGGGGTTAATCGGGATCACCGGCAGGCCACCGGTGGCGTTAATTTTGAGTACCGCGAGGTCGGTCAGGCTATCGGAGCCAACCAGCAGCGCTTCAAACACCCGGCCGTCCTGCAGCGCGACGATAATCTGGTCCGCATCGTTGATCACGTGTTTGTTGGTAATGATGTACCCGCGCTGATCCATAATCACACCGGAACCGAGCGTTTTAATCTCCAGCTGGCTGTGGGTGCTGCTGTTCAGGCTGCGGTTATAGACGTTAACCACCGCAGGCGCGGCGCGGCGCACCGCCGGATTATAGCTGGCGGGCGTTTCATCCGTGCTGCTAAAGCGCTGAGTGGCTAATGGATTCCACTGACGCAAAGAGGGGACGGTCACAATCAATATACCGCCAACCAGTAAACCTAGTGCGACGGAACGTAAGAGCTTTAGAAGCATGATACAAGCATCGTTGATGAAGAAACTGAGCGAAGCATACCACGAGTTTACCGGACATACATTGCATGCTATGTCCGGTTTCCGAGGATTAGCGCATAAGCAGGTAGATGCTCTCGTTGCCGCGCATAACGTTGAGTGCAATCACCGCCGGTTTGGTTTCCAGCACCTTACGCAGCTCGGCAATCGATTCGGTCTGCTGGCGGTTAATACCGATGATCACGTCATCTTTATGCAGACCTACCTGAGCGGCCGGGCTACCTTTCTCGACGTTGGAAATCACCACCCCTTTGGTGCCGCTTTTCGCCTGACCATCGCTCAGGGTTGCCCCTTCCAGCGCTGGGATAATTAGCTGTGCACTGGCGGTGGATGAGGTGCTCTTATCCAGCGTGACTTCGACTTCCAGCGGTTTGCCGTCGCGCAACAGACCCAGTTTCACTTTCGAGCCTGGTTCAGTTGTGGCAATACGGGAACGCAGTTCGGCGAAGCTGTTCAGCGGTTTACCGTTCAGGCTGGTGATCACGTCACCGGACTTAATCCCGGCTTTGGCTGAGCCGGAGTTTGGCAGCACTTCACTGACGAAGGCGCCGCGCTGCACGTCAAGATTAAACGCTTTCGCGATATCGGCGGTCATTTCCATACCGCGGATGCCGAGCAGGCCGCGTTTGATTTCACCAAACTGAATCAGCTGCTGTGCCAGGGTTTGCGCCATATTGCTCGGGATGGCAAAGCCGATACCGATGCTACCGCCGCCAGGCGCCAGAATAGCGGTGTTGATGCCAATCAGCTCGCCGTTCAGGTTGAGCAGCGCGCCGCCGGAGTTACCGCGGTTAATGGCGGCATCGGTCTGAATAAAGTTTTCCAGCCCTTCAAGGTTCAGGCCGCTGCGGCCCAGCGCCGAGACAATCCCGGAGGTCACGGTCTGACCGAGACCAAACGGGTTACCGACGGCGACGGCGAAATCGCCCACGCGCAGCTTGTCGGAGTCGGCGATGGTAATTTGCGTCAGGTGACTGGCTTTCTGGATTTGTAGCAGGGCGATATCGCTCTGGTCGTCGCTGCCGATAAGCTTGGCTTCAAATTCACGGCCATCGTTAAGCTGGACGCTGATCTTCTGTGCGTCGCTCACCACATGGTTGTTGGTCAGCACATAGCCTTTGATGGCATCAATGATGACCCCGGAGCCCAGCCCTTCAAACTGCTGTGTGGGTTCATTTGCCGGGTTACTGCCGTCATCGCCAAAGAATTTCTTCAGCTCATCCGGAACCTGCTGATTCACCGGCGCGGTGCCCTCTACCTTCACGCTCACCACGGCGGGCAGCACTTTCTCCAGCATCGGCGCGAGGCTTGGCAGGGCGCCCTGGCCTGGAACCTGCGTCGGCAGCGAAGCCAGTACCGGAGCCGGTACGGCGAGTGATAACCCGATGCTTAACGCCAGTGCACTTAACAGTAAAGTCGATTTCTTCATTGATGCTGGCCCTCATGACCCTGTATGCAAGGACAATACTTCCCGAAAAGACTGATGTTATTGAAGTAAATATAGTCGGCGTGAGCAGAAGAGGACGGGCGCAAATGATGCGCCCGTGAAATATTTATGGAATGCAGATTAATCGCGTTTTGCGCCGCTACGCAGCAGGCCGGATGCGCCGTCAGAATAGTCGCGCGGCATCTGAACCGGCGCCTGGTCGTTACCCGCTTCGGATTCGGCCAGACGGTTACGGAACGGGTTGGCATCTGGAGACATGCCCGGCAGCAGGTTGCTGGAGCTTTTCGCCATGTGCTGATAAATCTGGCGGTAGTCGTCTGCCATGTTATCAAGCAGTTCCGCGCTGCGGGCAAAATGGCTGACCAGCTCTTCGCGATACTCTTCCAGCTCGGCTTTGTTTTTCTCCAGCTCGTACTGCAGCGCCTGCTGCTGACGTAATTTGCTATTACCAAAACGCATGGCCACGGCACCGATGATGATACCGACAACTAACCCAATTAGCGCGTATTCCCAGGTCATGAACATCTCCCGTTGTTTTATAGTTCCATAGGGTATTGGCAGCTTCGGCAGCTCCATGCCAGCGCCCGATAGTGCCACTATAACCGCTAATCCCGTAGAAGTGGAATCCTGACGCATCATCGCGTAGTGTAGAACGGACTTTTTTTAGTCAATCGTGAAGTAAGACATACCGGTTTTCAAAGGAATAACAATTAGATCATGCAAAGCCAGTCCCCCACATCGCGCTATCTTCAGGCTCTTGAAGAGGGCAGTCATCAACCCGATGACGTTCAGCGTGAGGCGGTTAACCGCCTCGACACTATTTACCAGGAACTGCAAAACAAAACGCCCGCACCTGCACCTGTCTCCGGCGGTGGCCTGCGCGCGCGCTTTGGCAAGCTGCTGGGTAAGAAGGAGGCTGACACCCCGCCTGCGGTGCGCGGCCTTTATATGTGGGGCGGCGTAGGGCGCGGCAAGACCTGGCTGATGGATATGTTCTATCAGAGTCTGCCGGGCACGCGTAAACAGCGTCTGCACTTCCACCGCTTTATGCTGCGGGTGCACGAAGAGTTGGGCGAATTGCAAGGGCATAGCGACCCGCTGGAAATCGTCGCCGAACGGTTTAAAGCGGAAACTGACGTGCTGTGCTTCGATGAGTTTTTTGTTTCCGATATCACCGATGCCATGCTGCTTGGCGGCCTGATGAAGGCGCTGTTTGCCCGTGGTATTACGCTGGTGGCGACCTCTAACATTCCGCCGGATGAGCTCTACCGCAACGGCCTGCAGCGTGCGCGCTTCCTGCCGGCGATTGAAGCGATTAAAGAACACTGCGATATCATGAACGTTGATGCCGGCATCGACTATCGTCTGCGAACGTTAACGCAGGCGCATCTGTGGCTATCACCGCTGAATGCCGATACGCGTCAGCAGATGAACAAGCTGTGGCTCGCACTGGCGGGGACCGCGCAGCAGAACCAGACGACGCTGGAGATTAACCACCGTCAGTTGCCGACGCTGGGCGTTGAGAACCAGACGCTGGCGGTGTCGTTCACCACGCTGTGCGTCGATGCGCGCAGTCAGCATGACTACATCGCGCTCTCGCGTTTGTTCCACACCGTGATGCTCTACGACGTGCCGATAATGACGCCGCTGCTGGAGAGCGAGGCCCGCCGCTTTATTGCGCTGGTGGATGAGTTCTATGAACGCCACGTGAAACTGGTGGTCAGCGCCGAGGTGGAGCTTTACAACATCTATCAGGGCGAGCGGCTGAAGTTTGAGTTCCAGCGTTGCCTGTCGCGCTTGCAGGAGATGCAGAGCGAAGAGTATCTGAAGCGTCCGCACATGCCATAAATGCATAGCCGATGTAGCCCGGGCGAGGCGTTTATGCCGACCCCGGGGAACCTCCGCACGAATTCCCGGCGTCGCTTCGCTCGGCCGGGTTACATGGGCAAACAAAACCCGCGTCAAATCTCATAAAGGGGTCGATCTTTGACCCCGACTTCTCTATAATCTTGCGACCCCACGTTACAAGAGAGTTTTTTTCCCAAAACTTTCTCTGCGCCGGCATAGGCTATTCGAAGGGGTAGGTTTGCTGGACAATGTCGTGTGAACCTCAACTGACAAAACGTTTGGGTGTTCACCAACGTGTAACTAATTTATTTGGGTAAGCTTTTAATGAAAACTTTTACAGCTAAACCAGAAACCGTAAAACGCGACTGGTATGTTGTTGACGCGACCGGTAAAACTCTGGGCCGTCTGGCTTCCGAACTGGCTCTGCGCCTGCGCGGTAAGCACAAAGCGGAATACACTCCGCACGTAGATACTGGTGATTACATCATCGTTCTGAACGCTGACAAAGTTGCTGTAACCGGCAACAAGCGTACTGACAAAGTGTACTATCGTCACACTGGCTACGTCGGTGGTCTTAAAGAAGCGACCTTTGAAGAGATGATTGCTCGCCATCCTGAGCGTGTGATTGAAATCGCGGTTAAAGGCATGCTGCCAAAAGGCCCGCTGGGTCGTGCAATGTTCCGTAAACTGAAAGTTTACGCGGGTAACGAGCACAACCACGCGGCACAGCAACCGCAAGTTCTTGACATCTAATCGGGATTATAGGCAATGGCTGAAAATCAATACTACGGCACTGGTCGCCGCAAAAGTTCCGCAGCTCGCGTTTTCATCAAACCGGGCAACGGCAAAATCGTTATCAACCAACGTTCTCTGGAACAGTACTTCGGTCGTGAAACTGCCCGCATGGTAGTTCGTCAGCCGCTGGAACTGGTCGACATGGTTGAGAAACTGGATCTGTACATCACTGTTAAAGGTGGTGGTATCTCTGGTCAGGCTGGTGCGATCCGTCACGGTATCACCCGCGCTCTGATGGAGTACGATGAGTCCCTGCGTTCCGAACTGCGTAAAGCTGGCTTCGTTACTCGTGATGCTCGTCAGGTTGAACGTAAGAAAGTCGGCCTGCGTAAAGCACGTCGTCGTCCTCAGTTCTCCAAGCGTTAATTTGTTTCTGCTTCGGCAGACAACAATTGGCGAAAAAAACCCGCTCCGGCGGGTTTTTTTATACCTGCAATTCGATGGCCGCTGGGCTCTTTTTCCGCTTTTCCGGAATCCCCTCACCACAAGCCGTTCAAAATCTGGTAGACTATCATCCAATTTTCTGCCCAAATGCGCGCGATTGTTCATTTTTTGTTTAATTCGTGAACGAGAATGTTGTTCAGCGTGCAGATAGGGCTAATCATCTGGCTAGCCGCCGTTGTGGCTGGTAGCAGTAAAAATTCTGAATATACCTGGAGGTTTTCATGGCTGTCGCTGCCAACAAACGTTCGGTAATGACGCTGTTTTCTGGTCCTACTGACATCTATAGCCATCAGGTCCGCATCGTGCTGGCTGAGAAAGGCGTCAGCTTTGAGATAGAGCACGTGGAAAAGGACAATCCACCGCAGGATCTGATTGACCTCAACCCGAATCAAAGCGTACCGACACTGGTGGATCGTGAACTGACTCTGTGGGAGTCACGCATCATTATGGAATACCTGGATGAGCGTTTCCCTCATCCGCCGCTGATGCCTGTTTACCCGGTCGCACGTGGTGAAAGCCGCCTGTACATGCACCGCATCGAGAAAGACTGGTACTCACTGATGAATACAGTGATGAATGGCTCCGCTGCTCAGGCTGACGCTGCGCGTAAACAGCTGCGTGAAGAGCTGCTGGCCATTGCGCCGGTCTTCACCCAGAAGCCGTTCTTCCTGAGCGATGAGTTCAGCATCGTCGATTGCTACCTGGCTCCACTGCTGTGGCGTCTGCCGGTAATGGGCATCGAGCTTGTTGGCGCGGGTGCGAAAGAGCTGAAAGGCTATATGACTCGTGTCTTCGAACGTGACTCTTTCCTCGCGTCCTTAACGGAAGCCGAGCGCGAAATGCGCCTTGGCCGGGGTTAATTGAATGGAAGTATCACAGCTTTCCCCACGCCGTCCGTACCTGCTGCGTGCGTTCTACGAGTGGCTGCTGGATAACCAGCTGACGCCACATCTGGTAGTCGATGTCATGATGCCAGGCGTGAACGTGCCAATGGAATACGCGCGTGATGGGCAGATCGTGTTGAACATCGCGCCGCGCGCGGTGGGCAACCTTGAGCTGGCCAACGACGAAGTGCGCTTTAACGCGCGCTTTGGCGGCGTACCGCGTCAGGTTAACGTGCCGCTGGCCGCCGTGCTGGCTATCTATGCCCGTGAGAACGGCGCCGGAACCATGTTTGAACCTGAAACTGCATACGATGAAAATGCGGACAGTTTCAACGACGATCAGGACGTGGATAACGGTGGAAGCGAAACGGTGATGTCAGTGATTGACGGCGATAAGCCCGATATCAGCGATGATAACGACCCGGATGATACGCCACCGCCGCCTCGCGGTGGACGCCCAGCGCTCCGCGTAGTGAAGTAAGATGAGAACAGGCCCTTTGGGGCCTGTTTTGTTTTGTCAGTCAGACAATGAATTACCCCGCGCGGCCAGTGCTTTTTGCGAGCGAATCAGCTCATCTGCTAGCCGTTTTTCATCAGGCAACTGGACTCTGCATTCGCTTGCCATCACGGTATTGGGCAGACCGTTCAGTGAGTAGTGTGCTGCCCCTTTCTCCGCACACAGAATGAGCCCCACGGGCGGATTTTCTCCCGGTATAGTCCAATGCTCTTTAGCATAGTTCAGGTACATATTCATTTGCCCTGCATCGGCATAGCTGAATTTGCCGACTTTCAGGTCGATAACCAATAGACAACGTAATTTTCGGTGGAAAAATAGCAGGTCGACGCGAAACCAGCTATCGTCAATCCGCAAGCGACGTTGACGGCCTATAAACGCAAAGTCATCGCCCAGTTCCAGCATAAAGTCCATCAGATGGTTTATGAGCGCTTCTTCAAGATCAGACTCTGAATATTCGTCCTTCAGGTTTAAAAATTCCAGAATGAAAGGGTCGCGCAGTGCCTGTTCCGGTAAAAGCTCGGGGACGGTAGGCGTGCCCTGTTGCAGCAAGGCTGATTTGTCATGGGATAGCAGCGTCCGCTCGTAAAACTGCGTGGCAATTTGCCGCTCTAACTGTCTTACCGACCAACCGTTACGTAATGTCTCTTTTTCATAAAATTGACGGGCATTAGCGTCTTTGACTGACAGTAAGCGGACATAGGCTGACCACGGAAGAGGGAAAGCTCGGGCAAGCTGTATCAGAAACGAAGATTCTGCAGACACTGTCTGCAGAATTTCAACTTCTTGAAAATAGAGATAAAACGTTCTTATCTGCCACAGGTTTCTGCTAGAAAACCCACGCTTATACCGCTGAGTTAAATCTACCGATAAGCGTTCAATCAGCTGAGAGCCGTAGGCCGCCCGCGCTTGCCCGTTTTGTTCAAACTCGACAATCCGTCGCCCTATTTCCCAATAGGTTGCCGTCATCAGGGCGTTGACGCTGCGGACGGTTTCAGTACGGGCGGTGTCCAGCAGATGGATAATACCGTCATGGATTTGCTGGTAATCCTCAGCGGGCTGAAGTGATGTTGGTATGGTCATGTCATCCCTGATGCGCTAGCGGCGAAATAAAAGGTATCGCAACCAATACGCTCCAGGCATTGCAGGGTCAATCCAGGGGAGTGGTATTACATTGAGTTACGCCCGCGTTTGCGAGCCGCTTTCAAAGAATATGTAGACGAGTATTTAGCAGAGAAATACAGGCTCCCCATCCGTCAGCGTAACGCTTAGGCAGGGGAGCCGGAACGGTTTTACACTTCCAGGTAGTTCATAATCCCGTCAGCCGCTTTACGACCTTCGGCAATCGCGGTGACCACCAGATCCGAGCCGCGCACGATGTCACCACCGGCGAAGATTTTCGGATTGCTGGTCTGGAAGGCGTTATCGCTTCCTTCAGGCGCAATGATGCGGCCCTGCGAGTCCAGCTCGACGCTGTGTTTCGCCAGCCATTCCATGCTGTGCGGACGGAAGCCAAACGCCATCACCACGGCGTCAGCAGGAACCACGTGCTCGGAACCGGCGACGATCTCCGCGCGACGGCGGCCTTTCGCATCCGGTTGACCCATTTCGGTACGCGCCATTTTCACGCCGCAGACCTTGCCGTTGGCATTCACTTCCACGCCCAGCGGCTGGACGTTGAACTGGAATTCCACGCCTTCTTCACGCGCGTTTTTCACTTCGCGTTTGGAGCCCGGCATGTTCTCTTCATCACGACGGTAGGCACAGGTCACGTGCGTTGCGCCCTGGCGAATGGAGGTGCGTACGCAGTCCATCGCGGTATCACCGCCACCCAGTACCACCACACGCTTGCCTTCCATGCTGACGTAAGGTTCTTCAGCGGTTTCGCCGAAGCCCATCATCTGCTTGGTGTTGGCAATCAGGAACGGTAGCGCATCGAATACGCCGGAAGCGTCTTCGTTCTCCAGGCCGCCGCGCATGGATTGATAGGTGCCCACGCCGAGGAAGACGGCATCGTAATCCTTCAGCAGGTCATCCAGTTGAACGTCACGGCCCACTTCCACGTTGAGTTTGAACTCAATCCCCATGCCGGTGAAGATCTCACGGCGTCGGGTCATCACCTCTTTTTCCAGCTTGAAGGCTGGGATACCGAAGGTCAGCAGACCGCCGATTTCAGGGTGACGGTCAAAGACCACGGCCTTCACACCGTTACGGGTCAGCACGTCAGCACACGCCAGGCCCGCTGGGCCTGCGCCGATGATGGCGACTTTCTTGTCGGTCTGCTTCACGCCGGTCATATCCGGACGCCAGCCCATCTCGAACGCTTTATCGTTGATATAGCGTTCGATGTTGCCGATGGTGACCGCGCCGAACTCGTCGTTCAGCGTACAGGAACCTTCGCACAGACGGTCTTGTGGACAAACGCGCCCGCAGACTTCTGGCAGGGTGTTAGTCTGGTGTGACAGCTCAGCGGCTTCAAAAATACGCCCCTCGTTGGCGAGCTTCAGCCAGTTAGGGATGTAGTTGTGTACCGGACATTTCCACTCGCAGTAAGGGTTACCGCAGGACAGGCAGCGGTCTGCCTGTGCTTTGGCCTGGCCTTCGGAAAACGGCTCGTAGATCTCAATAAACTCGATCTTGCGGATCTTCAGCGGTTTCTTTGGCGGATCAACGCGCTGCAGGTCGATAAATTGATAAACGTTCTGACTCATGATGACCTCTTACTGCGCCTGCACACGCAGCTCAGCTGCGCTACGACTACGGTGACCCAACAGGGCTTTCACATCACTGGACTTCGGCTTAACCAGCGCGAACTTCGCGGAGTAAGTCTCCCAGTGCGCCAGGATCTCTTCGCCGCGGGAAGAACCGGTCAGTTGCACGTGCTCGGTAATCAGGCCGCGCAGATGCTCTTCGTGAATGGCCAATGTATCGACATCCAGCACTTCTACCAGTTCCGGGTTCACGCGCTTGCGGAAATCACCGTCTTCATCCAGTACGTAGGCGAAGCCGCCCGTCATACCGGCACCGAAGTTAACGCCCGTTTTGCCCAGCACGCAGACAATACCGCCGGTCATGTATTCACAACCGTTGTCGCCGATGCCTTCTACGACGGTAATCGCCCCGGAGTTACGCACGCCGAAACGTTCACCCGCGCGGCCAGCAGCGTACAGACGACCGCCGGTCGCGCCGTACAGACAGGTGTTGCCGATGATGCTCGCTTCGTGGCTGCGGAAGGAAGAGCCTACCGGAGGACGAATGGCCAGCAGACCGCCCGCCATGCCTTTACCGACGTAGTCGTTGGCATCGCCGGTCAGGTACAGCTCAACGCCGCCTGCGTTCCACACACCGAAGCTCTGGCCCGCGGTACCGCTGAAGTGCGCTTTAATCGGGTCTGCCGCCAGCCCTTGGTCACCGTGGGTCTGGGCAATATAGCCAGACAGCGATGCGCCAACGGAACGGTCGGTGTTGCGGATATCAAACCAGAAGGTTTTGCTCTGGCGTTCATCCACAAACGGTTTTGCCTGCTGCAGCAACTGCGCGTTCAGCACGCCGTTATCAAACGGCGGGTTGTTCTCGGTACAGTACAGCGCTTTGCCAGGATGTGGCTCAGCGGTTTCCAGCAGACGAGACAGCTCCAGCTTCTGCTGCTTGGCGGTGAAGCCATCCAGCTCTTTGAGCAGGTCGGTGCGGCCAATCAGGTCAACGAGACGGGTTACGCCCAGTTCAGCCATTAGCTCGCGCACTTCACGGGCGATGAATTCAAAGTAGTTGGTCACTTTGAACGGCAGGCCGTGATAGTGGTTCTTACGCAGTTTCTCATCCTGAGTTGCCACGCCGGTTGCGCAGTTGTTCAGGTGACAAATACGCAGGTATTTACAGCCCAGCGCGACCATTGGCCCGGTACCGAAGCCGAAGCTTTCTGCGCCGAGGATAGCCGCTTTAATGATGTCGACACCCGTTTTCAGGCCGCCATCCACCTGCAGACGAATCTTGTGACGCAGGCCGTTAGCGACCAGCGCCTGTTGCGTTTCGACCAGGCCCAGTTCCCACGGGCAGCCTGCGTACTTCACGGAGGAGAGTGGGCTTGCACCGGTGCCGCCGTCGTAGCCAGCGATGGTGATAAGGTCGGCATAGGCTTTTGCCACGCCGGTTGCGATGGTGCCCACGCCCGGTTCGGAAACCAGCTTCACGGAGATCATCGCTTTCGGGTTGACCTGTTTCAGGTCGAAAATCAGCTGCGCCAGATCCTCGATAGAGTAAATATCGTGGTGTGGCGGAGGCGAAATCAGCGTCACGCCCGGTACGGAGTAGCGCAGTTTGGCGATGTACGGGGTGACTTTATCACCCGGCAACTGGCCGCCTTCACCTGGCTTCGCGCCCTGGGCAACTTTAATCTGAATCACGTCAGCGTTAACCAGGTACGCTGGCGTCACGCCAAAGCGACCGGAAGCCACCTGCTTGATGCGTGACACTTTGTTGGTGCCGTAACGCGCCGGGTCTTCGCCGCCTTCGCCGGAGTTCGAGTTGCCGCCGATGCTGTTCATTGCTTCGGCCAGCGCTTCGTGTGCTTCCGGGCTCAGTGCGCCGATAGACATCGCAGCGGTATCGAAACGCTTGAACAGGTCGCTTGCTGGCTCAACGTCGGCCAGGTTGACGGTTTCACCGTTCGGGCTAATCGCCAGCAGGTCGCGCAGCGTTGCTGCAGGGCGGTTGTTCACCAGCTCTGCATATTCTTTGTAATCGCTGTATTCGCCGCTCTGTACCGCCTGTTGCAGGGTGCGTACCACGTCCGGGTTGTAGGCGTGGTATTCGCCACCGTGGACGTACTTCAGCAGGCCGCCCTGTTCCAGCGGTTTACGCGCCAGCCAGGCACGCTTCGACAGGTTCAGCAAATCTTGCTGGAAGTCATCGAACGACGCGCCGCCGATGCGGCTCACTACGCCCTGGAAGCAGTTATCGACCACATCATCGTGCAGGCCGACCGCTTCAAACAGCTTGGAGCAACGGTAAGATGCGATGGTCGAGATGCCCATTTTGGACATGATCTTGTACAGGCCTTTGTTGATGCCGTTACGGTAGTTCAGCATCACCGTGCGGTAATCTTTCTCGATAGCATGCGTATCGATGAGACGACCCAGGGTTTCATAAGCCAGGTACGGGTAGATAGCCGTGGCGCCAAAGCCGAGCAGCACCGCAAAGTGGTGCGGGTCACGGGCGCTAGCGGTTTCGACGATGATGTTGGCATCGCAGCGCAGGCTCTTATCAACCAGACGGGTCTGGATAGCGCCTACCGCCATCGGTGCCGGTACCGGCAGACGATTTTTAGCGATGTTACGGTCAGAGAGCACCAGCAGAACGGTACCGTTACGGACCATCTGTTCGGCTTTATCGCACAGCGCTTTCACCGTCTCTTCGAGGTTGGTTTCCGTCACATCGAAGGTGATATCCAGCGTGTCGGCGCGGTAGTGCTCCTCTTTCATCGTAGTGAGCTGATTGAAATCGGAGTACAGCAGAATCGGTGATTTGAAGCTCAGGCGGTGCGCCTGGCCTTCTGCTTCGCAGAAGACGTTCATCTCGCGGCCGATGCTGGTTGCCAGCGACATCACGTGTGCTTCACGCAGCGGGTCGATTGGCGGGTTGGTCACCTGCGCAAACTGCTGGCGGAAGTAGTCGTAAATGATACGCGGCTGGCTGGAGAGCACGGCGAACGGGGTATCGTCACCCATTGAGCCGACCGCTTCCTGGCCATTTTCACCGAGTACGCGGATAACGGAATCCAGCTCTTCGGCGCTGTAGTTAAACTGTTTCTGGTAGCTGGCGAGGGTATCGTCGTCCAGCTCGCGGCTGCCAACGCGGTCGTCCGCCAGATCTTCGAACGGCACCAGGCGGCGAACGTTCTTCTCCATCCACTCTTTGTACGGGTGGCGGCTTTTCAGATCGTTGTCGGTTTCGGCCGAGTGCAGAATGCGGCCGCTGCGGGTGTCGATAACCATCAGCTCGCCCGGGCCTACGCGGCCTTTTTCAACCACTTCGTCAGGCTGGTAATCCCAGATACCGACTTCAGAGGCGCAGGTGATGAGCTTGTCTTTGGTGATGACGTAGCGCGCGGGACGCAGACCGTTACGGTCGAGGTTACAGGCAGCGTAGCGACCGTCAGACATGACGATACCTGCCGGGCCGTCCCACGGTTCCATGTGCATGGAGTTAAAGTCGAAGAATGAACGCAGGTCCGGGTCCATATCTGGGTTGTTCTGCCAGGCCGGTGGTACCAGCAGACGCATGGCGCGGATGATGTCCATCCCGCCCGCCAGCAGCAGCTCAAGCATGTTATCCATGGAGCTGGAGTCGGAGCCGGTTTCGTTAACAAACGGCGCAGCGTCGTGCAGATCCGGAATCAGTGGGGTCTGGAACTTATAGGTACGCGCACGTGCCCACTGGCGGTTACCGGTGATGGTGTTGATTTCGCCGTTGTGCGCCAGATAGCGGAACGGCTGAGCCAGCGGCCAGCGTGGCACGGTGTTAGTGGAGAAGCGCTGGTGGAACAGGCAGATGGCTGATTCCAGGCGCAGGTCCGCTAGGTCCAGGTAGAAGCGCGGCAAATCCGCCGGCATACACAGACCTTTATAGATATTGACCAGGTTCGACAGGCTACAAACGTAGAAGTCTTTATCTTCCTGGAGGCGCTTTTCGATACGACGACGCGCGATAAACAGGCGGCGTTCCATATCGCGTGGGCGCCAGCCCGCAGGGGCGTTTACAAAAATTTGTTCAATGCGAGGCAGAGAGGAGAGGGCGATCTCACCCAATACGCCTTCGTTGGTTGGCACATCGCGCCAGCCGACGATAGACAGGGTTTCACGCTGCAGTTCTTCTTCTACAACACGGCGAGATGCCGCAGCTCGTTCAGGATCTTTATTCAGGAACAGCATCCCAACGGCATAGTTTTTCGCTAAGCGCCAGCCGCGCTCTTCGGCGACGATGCGAAAGAAACGGTCAGGTTTTTGCAGCAGCAGACCACAACCGTCACCGGTTTTACCGTCGGCGAGAATCGCGCCACGGTGCTGCATTCGGGCCAGTGCGTGTATCGCGGTACGCACTACCTTGTGGCTAGGTTCGCCTTCTATGTGGGCGATCAGGCCGAAACCACAGTTATCCCTCTCAAGGGATTTATCGTACAACATATCAGTGAACCTCCCCAGGCTCTACGGGACGCCCCCTTAATCGATTGCGCGCAAGGCACAGCAAGAGCATGGCGACGGGGTATGGCATTCATCTGCCTAACCTCGCATTCGCCCTCTTTTATCCTTTTCGCGTAGGTCGCACAAGTTTGAGGACTTGCTTAAGAGGGAATCTCAATTACTGCATAAATATGATGAGCAGACTGCTCATCCAGAAAGCTTCCAGCGGATGCCCAACTTATCGGGAATCGATACATAGGTCAAATGGCAATCTTATTTATACAGAAATGTGCTATGGAGCATTTAAGATAATGATATATAAGAAAAATGTGTCATTTTTGGTTAGCGTTAAGCGTGCTGAATGGGATTAGCTAGTGTGATCTGTCTCACTATCTGAAAGCGCTGTTTTAATCGTCATGCACTGTTTATATCACGATAAGTAGCATTTAATGCTGGCATGGAGTGTAGGGGTATAGGATCACTCTGTTTTTCAACGGCAGATAGATTTTTGCAAATTAGCCGCTGAACATAAGTAAAAATAATCTATATGGCTGTGAATGAAATTGCAGTTATTTTGATTGGTTATGCAATGAGGTAAAAGGTCTACATGACGATTGATCCAGGTCATCGCCGATCGAGACTAAAAATGGCAGGCTTGGCCCCTTTCTTCAGGCCGGTCTATCAGATTATGCAGTTACAAAAATTAGTCAATATGTTTGGTGGGGATCTTACGCGTCGTTACGGCGAAAAGGTTCATAAACTGACGCTGCATGGTGGATTTAGCTGTCCCAACCGCGATGGCACCATCGGCCGCGGTGGCTGCACGTTCTGCAATGTGGCCTCGTTTGCCGATGAAGAGCAGCAACATAAGTCGATTGCCGAGCAGCTGGCGCACCAGGCGAACCTGGTGAATCGCGCAAAACGCTACCTGGCCTACTTTCAGGCCTATACCAGTACCTTTGCCGAAGTGCAGGTGCTGCGTTCGATGTACCAGCAGGCCATCAGTCAGGCAAATATCGTCGGGCTGTGCGTCGGCACGCGCCCGGACTGCGTACCGGAGGCGGTGCTTGACCTGTTGAGTGAATACCACGAGCAGGGCTATGAAGTGTGGCTGGAGCTTGGCCTGCAAACGGCACACGATAAAACGCTGCACCGTATTAACCGCGGCCATGATTTTGCCTGCTATCAGAACACCACCCGTCTGGCGCGCGAACGCGGCCTGAAGGTGTGCAGCCACCTGATTGTCGGCCTGCCGGGCGAAGGGCAGCGCGAATGTCTGGAGACGCTTGAGCAGGTCGTTGAGACGGGTGTCGACGGGATTAAGCTGCATCCGCTACATATTGTCACCGGCAGCATCATGGCGAAAGCCTGGGAAGCCGGGCGTCTGAACGGGATTGCGTTGGACGACTATACGGTCACCGCGGGCGAGATGATTCGCCATACGCCGCCGGAGGTGATTTATCACCGCATTTCTGCCAGCGCACGTCGCCCGACGCTGCTGGCTCCGCTGTGGTGTGAGAACCGCTGGACCGGGATGGTGGAGCT
This sequence comes from Kluyvera sp. CHPC 1.2972, assembly GCF_036759925.1. NCBI lineage: Bacteria > Pseudomonadati > Pseudomonadota > Gammaproteobacteria > Enterobacterales > Enterobacteriaceae > Kluyvera > Kluyvera sp. CHPC 1.2972. Next base: position 55,605 of record NZ_JAPKIB010000004.1, read on the forward strand.
GGATAAATACCTGAATGAGCACGGCGTGCAGGGCTCAGCGTTGGGCCAGCCGTGGGTGCAGCCATAGCGCTGCGGCAGCCTACAACAGCCGTGTAGCCCGGCCAAGCGCAGCGCCGCCGGGAAGGCTCCCGAGCCCAATTAGTAGATAATCCCCGCATTTTTCTCACAACCTACCGCGCTACGCTCAGAATTGGGTATGATTGAACGACGTTGTCGTTAAGGAATCCCTTATGAAGCAAATCCGTATGCTGGCGCAGTATTACGTCGACCTGATGATGAAGCTGGGTCTGGTACGTTTCTCATTACTGTTGGCGCTGGCGCTGGTGGTGCTGGCCATTGTGGTGCAGATGGCAGTGACCATGGTGCTGCACGGTCAGGTCGAAAGCATTGATGTTATTCGTTCTATCTTCTTCGGTTTGCTGATTACCCCCTGGGCGGTTTACTTCCTGTCGGTGGTGGTGGAACAGCTGGAAGAGTCACGACAGCGTCTCTCCCGGCTGGTGGAAAAGCTTGAAGAGATGCGCGAACGCGACCTCAAGCTGAACGTCCAGCTCAAAGACAATATCTCTCAGCTGAATCAGGAAATTAGCGACCGAGAAAAAGCTGAGGCCGAGCGTCTTGCTACGCTCGAGCAGCTGCGTATTGAGGTTCAGGAGCGTGAAGAGACGCAGATTCGCCTCGAACAGCAGTCCTCTTTCCTGCGCTCCTTCCTGGATGCCTCTCCCGATTTGGTCTTCTATCGCAATGAAGATAAAGAGTTTTCCGGCTGTAACCGGGCGATGGAACTGCTGACCGGCAAAAGCGAGAAGCAGCTGATTCACCTGCACCCGGAAGAGGTTTATGCTCCTGAGGCGGCGGCGAAAGTCATTGAAACCGATGAAAAAGTCTTCCGTCACAACGTTTCACTCACCTACGAACAGTGGCTCGACTATCCTGATGGTCGCAAAGCCTGCTTTGAGATCCGCAAGGTGCCGTACTATGACCGCGTCGGTAAACGTCATGGCCTGATGGGCTTTGGTCGCGATATTACCGAGCGTAAGCGCTATCAGGACGCGCTCGAGCGCGCCAGTCGCGACAAGACCACCTTTATCTCTACCATCAGCCACGAGCTGCGTACGCCGCTAAATGGCATCGTCGGTTTAAGTCGCATCCTGCTCGACACCAACCTGACCGCCGAGCAGGAAAAATACCTGAAAACCATCCATGTCTCGGCGGTTACGCTGGGCAATATCTTCAACGATATTATCGATATGGACAAAATGGAGCGCCGGAAAGTCCAGTTGGATAACCAGCCGGTCGATTTCACCGGTTTCCTGGCTGACCTGGAAAACCTCTCCGGCCTGCAGGCGCAGCAAAAAGGGCTGCGCTTCGTGATGGAGCCAACGCTGCCGCTGCCGCATAAGGTGATTACCGACGGCACCCGACTGCGCCAGATTCTGTGGAACCTTATCAGCAACGCCGTGAAGTTCACCCAGCAGGGGAGCGTGACGGTGCGCGTACGCTATGACGCTGGCGATATGCTTCACTTTGAGGTTGAAGACTCCGGTATCGGGATCCCGCAGGAAGAGCAGGATAAAATCTTCGCTATGTATTATCAGGTTAAAGACAGCCAGGGGGGCAAGCCTGCTACCGGCACCGGTATCGGTCTGGCGGTCTCCCGCCGTCTGGCGAAAAGCATGGGCGGTGATATTGAAGTCTCAAGCCAGGCCGGACATGGCGCCATCTTCACCCTGACGGTACATGCACCGGCGGTGGCGGAAGAGGTTGAAGACGCGTTTGAGGACGATGAGCTGCCGCTGCCGGCGCTGCACGTCCTGCTGGTGGAAGACATTGAACTGAACGTCATTGTTGCCCGCTCGGTGCTTGAGAAGCTGGGGAATAGCGTCGACGTGGCGATGACCGGTAAGGATGCGCTGGAAATGTTCACCCCCGGTGAATATGACCTGGTGCTGCTGGATATCCAGCTGCCGGACATGACCGGGCTGGATATTTCCCGCGAGCTGACGCGTAAATACCACGCTGACGATTTACCACCGCTGGTCGCGCTGACGGCGAACGTGCTTAAAGATAAAAAAGAGTATCTGGAAGCCGGGATGGACGATGTGCTGAGTAAACCGCTCTCGGTGCCGGCCCTGACGGCGATGATCAAGAAGTTCTGGGACACCGTTGAAGACGAAGAGGAGAGTGCCGTGACGCCTGTAGAAAGCAGTAAATCGCAGCAGCTACTGGATATTCCAATGCTGGAACAGTACATCGATCTGGTTGGACCGAAGCTGATTACCGACGGTCTGGCGGTCTTCGAGAAGATGATGCCGGGCTATCTGGCGGTGCTGGAGTCGAACCTGACCGCGCGCGACCAGAAAGGCATCGTCGAGGAAGGTCATAAGATCAAAGGTGCAGCTGGCTCCGTCGGTCTGCGTCACCTGCAGCAACTGGGGCAGCAGATCCAGTCGCCGGATTTACCTGCCTGGTGGGATAACGTGGGTGAATGGGTTGAAGAGATGAAGTCTGAGTGGCAGCAGGACGTTGCGGTGCTGAAAGCGTGGGTAGCGAGCGCTGATAAAAAATGACCCCGGCTTGACCGGGGTGCGCGAATACTGCGCCAACACCAGGGAACTGGTGGCTGCGTCAGCTGATTAGCTCTATTTTTTTGTTTTTGACACAACCTGAAATACGATTGCACGCTCAATAAGATAGCAAAACTTAAAATGTTTGTTACGTGAATCAGTAAAATGTGTGAAGCATAACGACTTAATCAGAAATATTAATCGGCGTCAGAGAGTTAGCGTGAAGAAGATGGCTTTGAGGAAGGTTGCGGGGCTAAAACAATTGTTCTGGCGACTGTTGCTGCTGCTGGCGCTTTTCTGGGGCGGTGGTATTGCCGCATTCAGTTTTCTGCCGGTTCCATTCTCCGCAGTGATGATTGAGCGTCAAATTGGCGCCTGGATGACGGGCGACTTTGGCTACGTGGCGCACTCTGATTGGGTTAGCATGGACGCTATCTCGCCGTTTATGGGGCTGGCGGTGATCGCCGCTGAGGATCAAAAATTCCCGGACCATTGGGGTTTTGACGTCTCGGCGATTGAGAAAGCGCTGGCGCATAACGAGCGTAATGAAAACCGGATTCGCGGCGCCTCTACGTTGTCGCAGCAGACGGCGAAGAACCTGTTCCTGTGGGATGGGCGCAGCTGGGTGCGTAAAGGGCTGGAAGCCGGTCTGACGCTGGGCATGGAGACGGTCTGGAGTAAGAAGCGTATTCTGACCGTTTATCTGAATATTGCTGAGTTTGGCGACGGTATTTTTGGTGTGGAAGCGGCGTCTCAGCGCTATTTCCATAAGCCTGCGAGCAAGCTGACGATGGCGGAAGCCGCGCTGCTGGCCGCGGTGCTGCCTAACCCAATTCGTTTTAAAGCCAATGCGCCGTCAGGGTATGTACGCAGCCGTCAGGCGTGGATTTTACGTCAGATGCGTCAGTTGGGCGGGGAAGGGTTTATGCGGGAAAATAAGCTGTATTAACCGGGGGGGCCCGGCGTCGCTGCGCTCGGCCGGGCTACATTAAACCGGTAGCCCGGGCGGCGGACTAGTCTTCGTCGAACCCGGCATTAAACAGCGCAATCACCGCGGCCAGCGCCTCTTCTTCTTGCGGCCCGGTGGCCTCGACCTCAATCTGACGGCCTTTGGCCGAGTCCAGCATCAGCAGCGCAATGACGCTATTCGCCTCCGCTTCGGTCCCTTCATCGTTACGCAGCAGAACCTCTGCGTCGAAATTTTGCATTAACTCAAACAGCTTCATCGCCGGGCGGGCGTGCATGCCCAGCTTGTTGGTTATCTCAACGGTCTGCTTTACGGTCATGATTTGCGTTTTTCCAGCGTCCGATGACGAGACTGCACGTTCTTGCCGCGCGAGCGGAAGTAGTCAGCCAGCTGTTCGGCAACGTAGACCGAACGGTGTTTACCGCCGGTACAACCAATCGCCACGGTCAGATAGCTACGGTTATTGGTTTCCAGCATAGGTAACCATAGCTCAAGATAGCTGCGCGTTTGATAGATAAAGTTGTGAACTTCCGTGTGCCTGTCAAGGAACGCGGCCACCGGTTTGTCCAGGCCTGTCATCGGACGCAGCTTAGGATCCCAGTGCGGGTTCGGCAGGAAACGGACGTCGAAGACGTAGTCGGCATCAATCGGAATACCGTGCTTGAAGCCGAAAGATTCGAACACCATCGTCAGCTCGCGCTCGCGTTTGCCCAGCAGGCGAGTACGCAGCATCTCCGCCAGTTCGTGAACCGACATCTCGGAGGTATCGACGATCAGGTCAGCGCGGGAGCGCAGCGGTTCCAGCAGATTGCTCTCTTCATCAATGGCGCTTTCCAGCGACAGATTCTTACTGGAGAGAGGGTGCAGGCGGCGGGTATCGCTGTAGCGACGAATCAGGGTGTTGCGATCGGCATCAAGGAACAGCAGCTGCGGAGAGAAGTTATCCGGCAGGTTTTCCATGGCCCGCTCAAAGATTTCGGGTGATTCGGGCATGTTACGCACGTCGATGCTGACGGCGGCCGATATTTCCCGGTCGGCGAGCGTTTTTGCCAGTTCTGGCAGCAGCACGACCGGCAGGTTATCGACGCAGTAGAAACCCATGTCTTCCAGCGCGCGTAAGGCGACCGATTTTCCCGAGCCAGAGCGGCCGCTGACGATCATCAGTACCATGTACCGTTTCTCCTCAGTACGATGTGATGTCCATTATGCATCATCGTGAGTTTCCGTATCGGTGATGATTTGATACAGCTCTTCGTCGCTCTGCGCAGCGCGCAGACGACGGCAAATGGTTTTATCCGCCAGACGTTTTGCCACCAGGGACAGCGTGTGCAGGTGGGTTTTGGTCTGGTCTGCCGGCACCAGGAGCGCAAAGAGTAAATCGACGGGCTGATTGTCGATAGCATCAAAGGCGATCGGGGTTTCCAGCTGCACAAACACGCCAACCGCGCGCAGCGTATCCTCTTCCAGCTTGCCGTGAGGAATGGCGATACCGTTACCAATACCGGTACTCCCCATCTTCTCGCGGGTCAAAATCGCCTCAAAGACCACCTGCGGAGGCAGGCTCAGCTGTTTTGCCGCCAGTTCGCTGATGATTTCCAGCGCGCGTTTCTTACTCTGACAGTGCACAGCACTGCGGGTACATTCCTGGTTAAGGACATTGCTCAGTTGAAGAGCCGAATCGTTATTTGTCATAATTTCACCTAAGCATCGCCCGGTATGCGGGCATATCGGGCGACTGCTCGGACAATCAATGTTGTTTTAGTTTGTCTTTATGCTTGTTTAACTGTCTCGCCAGTTTGTCGATCAAACCGTCGATGGCGGCGTACATATCCTTGCCTTCCGCGCTAGCATGAAGTTCGCCCCCGTTAACATGCAACGTTGCATCCGAGATGTGCGTCAATTTCTCCACCTTCAACACAATGTAGACCTGATTGATCCTCTCGAAATACTGTTCGAGCTTAACGAATTTCGCATTCACAAATTCGCGCATTGCATCGGTAATTTCGACGTTGTGTCCAGTGATGTTGAGTTGCATAGTGTCTTCCTTATCAGTGGTGTCAGACCAGTTGTTTACGCTGGTTAGACGGCGGAATGGATAAAGACTCTCGGTACTTTGCAACGGTACGCCGTGCCACCATGATACCCTGTTCAGAGAGCATGGTGGTCAGTTTACTGTCGCTCAGTGGTTTTGCGGGGTTCTCCGCGGCAATTAATTTCTTAACCAACGCGCGAATCGCCGTGGAAGAGGCTTCGCCGCCGCCCTCGGTACTCACGTGACTGGAGAAGAAATACTTAAGCTCGAAAATGCCTCGTGGGCTATGCAAATACTTTTGCGTGGTAACACGCGAAATGGTGGACTCGTGCATCTCGACGGTCTGGGCGATATCTGCCAGCACCATCGGTTTCATATACTCTTCGCCGAGATCGAAAAAGGCCTGCTGCTGTTCAACGATGCAGCGGCTGACCCGCAGCAGCGTATCGTTACGGCTCTCAAGGCTCTTAATCAGCCATTTTGCGTCCTGCAGGTTGCTGCGGATAAACTGGCTGTCGGCGTCGTTACGGGCATTGTTGCACATTCCCGCGTAGTGTTGGTTGATCTGCAGACGCGGTATGCTATCGGCGTTCAGCTCAACGACCCAGCGATCGTTCACCTTGCGCACCAGTACGTCTGGGATCACATACTCCGGTTCACCGGTCTGGATCGACTGGCCCGGACGTGGATCCAGCGACTGAATCAGATCCACCGCCTCTTTCAGCACGTCCTCTTTCAGCCGCGTGACGCGCATCAGTGAACGGAAATCGTGGTTGGCGAGCAGATCGAGATGATCGCTGATAATCAAACGGGCTTCAGCGATACGCGGCGTAGTGGGGGAGAACTGAGAAAGTTGGATCAGCAGGCAATCGCGGAGATCTTTGGCGGCGACGCCGACCGGATCGAAGCGTTGGATCCGCTTGAGCACGGCTTCCACTTCATCGAGGCCAACCTCTTCGTCACCAATGCCTTCAAGAATGTCTTCCACCGTGACGGTGAGGTAACCGGTATCGTCCACGGCGTCGACGATCGAGGTGGCAATCGCCCGGTCGGTATCGGTAAACGGCGTCAGCTCAACCTGCCACATCAGATAATCCTGAAGCGACTGGGTGGTTTCACCCTGATAAACCGGTAACTCATCGTCCTGATAATCAGCGCCGGTCCCGGAAGGGGTTCCGGCGGTATAGATCTCATCCCAACTGGCGTCGAGCGGCAGCTCTTCGGGCATATCGGGTTTTTCTAGCGCATCGACGCTGTCCAGCGTTTCGTTATCGACGGTTTCCTGAGTCTCTACTTCTTCGTGAAGATCGGTTTGCTCAAGCAGGGGATTGCTCTCCAGCGCTTGCTGGAGTTCCTGCTGAAGTTCCAGCGTAGACAGTTGCAGCAGACGGATTGCCTGTTGCAGCTGTGGCGTCATGGCAAGCTGTTGGCTGAGCCTTAATTGCAAACCTTGCTTCATGTTCAGAACGAATATCTCCCGCTAACGTCGTAAACCACTACCCTATCAGAGTCTGAAGTCTTCCCCAAGATACACGCGTTTAACATGTTCGTCTTGTAGGATCTCCTGAGGGGTACCGTGGGCAATCAGGTGCCCCTGGCTAACGATATAGGCCCGTTCACACACGGCCAGCGTTTCACGTACGTTGTGGTCGGTGATCAGCACGCCAAGGCCGCTGTCGCGGAGATGTTCGATAATGCGTTTGATATCGATAACGGAGATCGGGTCAACGCCAGCAAACGGTTCATCCAGCAGGATAAATTTCGGGTTTGCCGCCAACGCACGGGCGATTTCAACGCGGCGACGTTCACCGCCGGAAAGCGCTTGGCCAAGGCTGTCGCGCAGATGCTCGATGTGAAACTCTTCCATCAGCTCTTTGGCGCGGTCTTCACGCTGTTCGTTGCTGAGATCATCACGGATCTGCAGCACCGCCATCAGGTTGTCGTAGACGCTCAGGCGACGGAAGATGGAGGCTTCCTGCGGCAGATAGCCGATACCACGACGCGCGCGGGCGTGCAGCGGCAGCAGACTGATGTCTTCATCATCGATGATGATATTACCGGCATCACGAGGAACGATCCCGACCACCATGTAGAAGGTGGTGGTTTTGCCCGCGCCGTTTGGCCCAAGCAGACCCACAATCTCACCGGAATTCACGGTCAGACTGACATCTTCCACCACGCGGCGGCCTTTGTAGGCCTTCGCCAGATTTTTTGCAGTTAATGTCGCCATAACGAATTAGTTACTCTTATTCTGTGCCGGAGCCTGGTCTTTGGACTTGTCCTGCAGCTGCGATGGAACCAGCACGGTGGTTACGCGTTTACCTTTGTCGCTAAACGCCTGCATTTTCTGCTCTTTGACCAGATAAGTAATCTTGTCGCCTTTAATGTTGCTATCCAACTGCTCAAGGTAAGCATTGCCGGTCAGCACCACGAAGTCGTTTGCCAGCTCATAATGCATTTTCGAGGCGCGGCCTTTTACCGGCTTGCCGTTGTCCTGCATCTGGTAGAAGGTTGCCGGGTTACCGTAACCGTCGATGACTTCTTTGCCTTTCTGGTCCGCCGGACGGGTTACGACGACCTTATCGGCGTTGATTTTGATGCTGCCCTGGGTTACCACGACGTTACCGGTGAAGGTCACGACGTTGCCCTGCATATCCAGCGACTGCTGATCGGATTCAATATGAATCGGCTGATTGGTATCACCGGTAAGCGCCATTGCCGGCAGGCTGGCGGCCAGCAAGGAACCGGCAAGTGCCAGCTTAAGGCTGAGTTTGTTTGTTCTGAATTTCATAAGAGGTTCTAACCTTTTCAATCAGCTCGGCGTTTTTGCTGCGTAAATTGCCGCGCATTTTCAGGCCGCTGGAATTAAATGTTGTTCCGTATAACGTCACCAGATCGTCAGAGGAAACGTCCTGAGTCGTCAGGTTTACCTGGGCATTATCCGTCGTAATCTTACGCAGTTGTGAGTCTTCTGTCAGCGCGTTGATTTCAACGTGCCCATAGAGATACAGCATGCGATCATTAGTGAGCTTGGCTTTATCTGCTTTAATCGACCAGGTCGGCACCTTGTTGGCGTCATAGGTTGTCAAAAAAGGATGGGTAAACCATGACAACGCCTGATCGGAAAAATACTCCACGTGCTCGGCAATTAACCGGTAGCTGAGTGCGCCCTCGGGGCTGTACACCACGGTATCGGTATGTTCGCTTTTGTAGGTTGGGTCGCTTGCGTTAATCACCACCTGGGCGCTGTCGTCTTTATCGGCAAGATTCAGGCCGATCAGGACAAGCGCAACCAGCGATAGCACAATGATAACCCAACGTCTGGTTTTACTCATATCGATTGCCCTTTGGCTTCTTCCAGCTTCCCTTGTGCCATTAGCAGCAGGTCGCAGACTTCACGAACCGCGCCGCGGCCGCCCGCAATACGCGTCACGTAATCGGCTTTCGGCAGCAGCAGGGGGTGTGCATCTGCGACGGCCACGCTAAGACCAATTTCTGCCATCACCGGCCAGTCGATCAGGTCATCACCCACGTAGGCAACTTCATCCGGCTGGAGATGCAGTTTTGCTATCAGCTCGCGGTAGGCGATCAGTTTATCCGACTGCCCCTGGTAAAGATGGGTGATGCCGAGCGTGGCGCAGCGGTCTTCTAACAGTTTAGCCTTTCGCCCGGTAATAATCGCCACGTCGATATCAGAGGTGAGGGCGCAACGCACGCCGTAGCCATCGCGGACGTTAAAAGCTTTTAGCTCTTCACCGCTATTGCCCATGTAGATAAGGCCGTCAGAAAGCACCCCGTCAACGTCGAGGATCAGCAGGCGGATTTTCTCCGCCTTCGCCATAAATTGTGGACTCACCGGGCCATAACAGGTGGCGACCGATGCGACAGCATTACTCATTCTATATATCCTTGATTACACTACGCCTGCGCGCAGTAGGTCGTGCATATGTATCACACCTAGCAGATGGTCGCCATCGGCAACCAGCACGCAGGTGATATGACGGGATTGCATCAGGTTCAGCGCATCGACCGCCAGCATACCAGGGCGAATGCGAATACCGCCCGGCGTCATCACGTCAGCGATGCCGAGACTGCGCACATCGGCGCCGGTATCGAAGATGCGTCGCAGGTCACCGTCGGTGAAAATACCTTTGATCTGCATATTGTCATCGCAGATGGCGGTCATGCCCAGATTTTTGCGGGTGATCTCCAGCAGGGCATCGCGCAGCGACGCGTCGACGCTGACGTGCGGAATCTCATCGCCCGTATGCATAATATCGTTAACGCGCAGCAGAAGCTTACGACCCAGTGCGCCGCCGGGGTGCGAAAGGGCAAAATCTTCAGCGGTAAAGCCGCGTGCTTTCAGTAATGCCACCGCCAACGCATCGCCCATCACCAGTGCTGCTGTGGTACTGGAGGTTGGGGCCAGCCCGAGCGGGCAGGCTTCTCGCGGAACCTTGACGCATAAATGAATATCCGCTGCGCGGCCCATGCTGCTGTCCGGACGACTGGTCATGCAGATAAGCGGCACGCGAAGACGTTTTAATACTGGAATGAGCGCCAGAATTTCATTGGACTCGCCGGAGTTGGATAAGGCGATGACGACGTCCTGCGGCGTGACCATGCCTAAATCGCCGTGCGCTGCTTCGCCTGGGTGAACGAAGAAGGCGGAGGTTCCGGTGCTGGCGAAGGTGGCCGCCATCTTGCGACCAATGTGCCCGGACTTACCCATCCCCATGACCACGACTTTGCCGGTGCAGTAGAAGATCTTCTCGCAGGCGGCGCTGAAATCCTGGTTAATGTATTGATCTAGCTGTTCCAGCCCTTCCCGTTCAATCGCCAGAACGTCCCTTCCTGCCTGCTGGAAGTCGAAATCTGACGGCAAATCTATTTGCGACATAGTGTTATCCCAGTTCATTCGATGAAAAGCGGCGTGCCCCAGTAGAGCAGCGCCAGCCATACCACAAACCCGCCGATCAACAACACGCCCGCGACGCGGCCAACCTGGCGGCGGCGCCAGCACAGCAGGGCGAAGACCACGCTGACTAGCATCATCACGCCGTAGTCCCGGGTAAACGCGAGAGGGTTAAACGCCCCCGGCGCGATAAGGGCGGGAAGCCCCAGCACGATAGCAATATTAAAGAAATTCGAGCCGATGATATTGCCGACCGCAATATCGTTTTCACCTTTACGTACACCCGCAATGGCGGTCGCCAGCTCCGGCAGGCTGGTACCCAGCGCGATAATCGTCAGGCCAATGGTCAGTTCGCTCATTGCGAAGTAGTTGGCCAGCACGGTGGCGTTATCAATCACCATCTGGGTCGCCATCGGCATGATAATCAGCGCTACGCCGAGCCAGAGGCAGGCTACGGGCAGCGACCCATCGCGCGGCAGTTCGGCCAACTGCTCCTGGGTAAATTTGTCGTTACCCTCGCGCTCGGCAAGGCGGGCTATTTTAATGATAAACAACAGCCAGAGCCCGGCCAGAATAAATAAGAAGACACCGTCAAACCATGACAGTTCGCCATCATACAACACATAGCCTGCGACCAGGCTCACTACCAACATTAGCGGTAATTCGCGGCGCAGAATATCAGAATGCACGGTAAATGGGTGGAACAGGGCGGTCAGTCCGAGGATCAGCAAAATGTTGACGATGTTGGATCCGACGGCGGTGCCGATGGCCAGATCGACCTGCCCGTGCAGGGAGGCGGCGGCAGAGACGATGATTTCCGGCAGCGAGGTACCGATGCTGACAACGGTTATACCTATAATCAGAGGAGGGACACCTAAAGCACGGCACAGAATCGAGGCGGAGTACACGAGGCGGTCGGCGCTGTAGACCACCAGAAGTAAACCAATTATTAACAGAGCCGTAGCTAAAAGCATCTAAAGTCCTTTATTCGGGTATAATCGTCGGTCCGCACGTCTGGACGTAACGAATTCCTAATTTTGACTTTATGCGCTGGAAAAGTAAAACAAATGCCAGATTTCGTTAACCAGAGCGGTTAGGATTCTGTAAGAATGCGGGGGCAAGCAGGAGTTTGCTCTACTTAAGGACCTGGAAAGGTAAGCCTATGAGCCAAAATATCGAGAATCTGGTCGAGGTGCGAGACGTCACGTTTTCACGTGGTAGTCGGGTCATTTTCGACAATATCTCGCTCTCGGTGCCGCGCGGAAAAATCACCGCGATTATGGGCCCGTCGGGGATTGGCAAGACCACGCTGCTGCGCCTGATTGGCGGGCAGATCCCCCCAGATAGCGGAGAGATCCTCTTTGATGGTGAGAACGTGCCGAAGATGTCACGCTCCCGCCTCTATACCGTGCGCAAGCGTATGAGCATGCTGTTTCAGTCCGGTGCGCTGTTTACCGACATGAACGTGTTCGACAATGTGGCGTATCCGATTCGCGAGCACACCCGTCTACCGGCGCCGCTGCTGAAAAGCACGGTGATGATGAAGCTGGAGGCCGTTGGCCTGCGCGGGGCTGCAATGCTGATGCCATCGGAGTTGTCCGGCGGTATGGCCCGTCGTGCCGCGCTGGCGCGCGCTATTGCGCTGGAGCCGGATCTCATCATGTTCGACGAGCCTTTCGTCGGTCAGGACCCTATCACCATGGGCGTGCTGGTGAAGCTGATTTCTGAACTCAACAGTGCGCTGGGTGTCACCTGTATTGTGGTTTCTCACGATGTGCCGGAAGTGCTGAGCATTGCGGATTACGCGTATATCGTGGCGGACCAGAAAATTGTCGCGCACGGCAGCGCCTCTTCATTGCAGGAAAATAGCGATCCTCGAGTGCGTCAGTTCCTCGACGGTATTGCCGACGGCCCGGTGCCGTTCCGTTATCCTGCGGGCGACTATCGCCGCGATCTCATCGGCACAGGGAGCTAATCTACTCATGCTGTTAAATGCACTGGCAGCGCTTGGACATCGCGGGATTAAGACCGTCGCGACGTTTGGGCGCGCTGGGTTAATGTTATTCAATGCCGTTGTCGGCAAGCCGGAGTTCCGCAAACACGCGCCGTTGCTGGTTCGCCAGCTGTATAACGTCGGCGTGCTCTCCCTGGTTATCATCATCGTGTCGGGCGTGTTTATCGGCATGGTGCTGGGGCTGCAGGGTTACCTGGTGCTGACCACCTATAGCGCTGAGACCAGTCTTGGCATGCTGGTGGCGCTGTCGCTGCTGCGCGAACTGGGGCCGGTGGTTGCCGCGCTGCTGTTTGCCGGACGCGCGGGTTCTGCGCTGACGGCGGAAATTGGCCTGATGCGCGCTACCGAGCAGCTCTCCAGCATGGAGATGATGGCGGTGGATCCGCTGCGTCGCGTTATCTCCCCTCGCTTGTGGGCAGGAGTTATCTCGCTGCCGTTGCTGACCATTATCTTCGTGGCGGTTGGCATCTGGGGCGGTTCGCTGGTCGGCGTGAGCTGGAAGGGTATTGATGCCGGGTTCTTCTGGTCGGCAATGCAAAATGCGGTGGACTGGCGTCTGGATCTGGTGAACTGCCTGATCAAGAGCGTTGTTTTCGCCATTACGGTGACATGGATTGCGTTATTTAACGGTTACGATGCGATCCCCACTTCTGCCGGAATTAGCCGGGCGACGACGCGCACCGTGGTGCACTCCTCGCTGGCGGTTCTTGGGCTGGACTTTGTGCTGACGGCACTGATGTTTGGGAATTGAGTGAATGCAAACGAAAAAGAGTGAAATCTGGGTTGGTATTTTTCTGTTGGTTGCCCTGCTGGCGGCGCTGTTTATCTGCCTGAAGGCGGCGGACGTTTCGTCAATGAAATCAGAACCAACCTACCGCATTTACGCCACCTTCGATAACATCGGCGGCCTGAAAAACCGTTCACCGGTGCGGATTGGCGGTGTGGTGATTGGTCGCGTTGCGGACATTGAACTGGATCCGAAAACCTACTTACCGCGCGTCGCAATCGACATCGAAGATCGCTATAACCATATTCCTGATACCAGCTCGCTGGCCATTCGTACTTCAGGTCTGCTGGGTGAACAGTATCTGGCGCTGAACGTCGGCTTTGAAGATCCTGACCTGGGAACGTCTATTCTTAAAGATGGCGGTACCATCCAGGACACTAAATCAGCGATGGTACTGGAAGACCTGATTGGCCAGTTCCTTTACAACAGTAAAGGCAGCGACAATCAGAATTCAGGCGATGCGCAGGGTTCTACAGACGGACATACTGGTACGGCGACGCCTGCCACTGGCGCGACGAATTAATCTCAGGAGATACTCGACATGTTTAAACGTTTACTGATGGTCGCCATGCTGGTGATTGCGCCGTTAACGGCGGCCACTGCGGCAGACCAAACTAACCCTTATAAGCTGATGAATGAAGCGGCGCAGAAGACGTTCGATCGCCTGAAGAATGAACAACCGAAGATTCGTTCTAACCCGAACTACCTCCGCGACGTGGTCGATCAGGAACTGCTGCCGTACGTGCAGGTGAAATACGCCGGTGCGCTGGTGCTGGGCCGTTACTATAAAGACGCGACGCCTGCGCAGCGTGAAGCTTACTTCACCGCGTTTCGTGAATACCTGAAGCAGGCGTACGGTCAGGCGCTGGCGATGTACCACGGTCAGACCTACCAGATTGCACCAGAACAACCGCTGGGCGATGCGACCATCGTGCCTATCCGCGTAACCATCATTGACCCTAACGGCCGTCCTCCGGTGCGCCTGGACTTCCAGTGGCGTAAAAATACCCAGACGGGTAACTGGCAGGCGTATGACATGATTGCGGAAGGGGTGAGCATGATCACCACCAAGCAGAACGAATGGAGCGACCTGTTGCGCACGAAGGGCATTGATGGCCTGACCGCACAGCTGAAATCCATTTCTGCTCAGCCAATCACCATGGAACAGAAAAAATAATGGCTGAACAGCTAAGCTGGAAGCGCGACGGCGAACGCCTGGCGCTGCACGGTGAACTGGATCAGGACTTTCTGGTGTCCCTTTGGGATGCCAGAAACGAAGCCACGCAGGAGGTATCGGTTCTCGACCTCAGCGGCCTGAGCCGCGTCGATACGGCGGGCCTGGCGCTGCTGGTGCACCTGGTTGAGCTTATCCGCGCGCAGGGTCGTACGCCGAGCCTGGAAGGGGTCAGCGAAAAGCTGGTGACCCTGAAAAGCTTGTACAACCTGCCAGAAGGCATGATCCCCTAACAGTTTCAGCACGTTACTGTTGTGGTTTCTGACAAAGCCCCATCAATCTCAACGATGGGGCTTTTTGCTTGTTTAAGACCGCGCCACTTTCCTCTAAGATGTGGGGCTTGTTTTCACTCTCAAATGAAATGCGAACCTATGGAAAATAATGAAATTCAGACCGTGCTGATGAACGCACTCTCCCTTCAGGAAGTTCTCGTTTCTGGCGATGGCAGCCACTTCCAGGTTATTGCCGTGGGTGAGATGTTTGATGGCATGAGCCGGGTCAAGAAGCAGCAGACGATCTACGGCCCGCTGATGGAGTACCTTGCGGATAACCGCATTCATGCCCTGTCGATCAAGGCGTATACCCCACAAGAGTGGGCACGCGATCGCAAACTCAACGGTTTTTGAGCCAGGGGAAAAGTGTGCGCACTTTTCCGGTGGCGAACGTGAATACTTAACAGAGATTAGATTTGATGGATAAATTTCGTGTGCAGGGGCCAACCCGCCTTCAGGGCGAGGTCACCATTAGCGGTGCTAAAAACGCTGCCCTGCCGATTCTATTTGCCGCTTTGCTGGCAGAAGACCCGGTAGAAATCCAGAACGTACCGAAGCTGAAAGACGTTGATACGTCCATGAAGCTGCTGACTCAGCTGGGTGCAAAAGTTGAGCGTAATGGCTCCGTGTGGATCGACGCGGGCTCAGTAAACGTCTTCTGTGCGCCGTACGACCTGGTGAAAACCATGCGCGCTTCTATCTGGGCGCTGGGGCCGCTGGTAGCGCGTTTTGGTCAGGGTCAGGTTTCTCTGCCGGGTGGCTGCACCATCGGTGCGCGTCCGGTCGACCTGCATATCTCTGGTCTTGAGCAACTGGGTGCAGAAATTAAGCTGGAAGAAGGTTACGTCAAAGCGACCGTTAACGGTCGTCTGAAAGGTGCGCATATCGTGATGGACATGGTCAGCGTTGGCGCGACCGTCACCATCATGTCCGCCGCGACGCTGGCGGAAGGCACCACCATCATCGAAAACGCCGCGCGTGAGCCGGAAATCGTCGATACGGCGAACTTCCTCAACGCCATGGGCGCTAAGGTAACGGGCCAGGGTACCGATCGCATCACCATCGAAGGCGTGAAGCGTCTGGGTGGCGGCGTCTACCGCGTTCTGCCTGACCGCATTGAAACCGGCACCTTCCTGGTGGCGGCAGCGATCTCCGGCGGGAAAATTGTCTGCCGCAACGCGCAGCCGGATACGCTGGATGCCGTTCTGGCGAAGCTGCGTGAAGCCGGTGCGGATGTTGAAGTCGGTGAAGACTGGATAAGCCTGGACATGCACGGCAAGCGCCCGAAAGCGGTAAACGTGCGTACCGCGCCACATCCGGCATTCCCGACGGACATGCAGGCTCAGTTCACGCTGCTGAACATGGTTGCGGAAGGCACTGGCGTGATCACTGAAACGGTCTTCGAAAACCGCTTCATGCACATTCCTGAACTTATCCGTATGGGCGCTCGTGCAGAAATCGAAAGCAACACCGCGATTTGCCACGGCGTTGAGCAGCTCTCCGGCGCACAGGTGATGGCAACTGACCTGCGAGCCTCTGCAAGCCTCGTGTTAGCTGGCTGTATTGCTCAGGGCACTACGATCGTCGATCGTATCTATCACATCGATCGCGGCTACGAGCGCATTGAAGATAAACTGAGTGCTTTAGGCGCCAATATCGAACGTATCAAAGGCGAATAATCGCCGCTGCTATTCAAGCGCCCATGGACACCAATGGGCGCTTTTTTCCTCTTATTCCGCTAATTCTTCCGCTTACGTCCGCGAATAGACTGCGTTCTGTCGACAAATGCGTGGGTGATCGGATCGTGATAACGTGACGGCCAGATGACCCAAGGGTCCGTCTCCAGTACGCTGGCAATGATCATCTCACCTTTCGGCCATGGACGTGAAAGCACGTTGGCTAACGTGGATGAACTTAGGCCGTGCTTACGTGATTCTGCCGCCATTGATGTCCCTTTTTTACGTAACCCCGCGATAATATCGGCGGGATGCCAGTCGTTAAACTGCTCCATACTTCCTCCCTGAAAACGGTTGTTAACTCGATACGTTGAGTGAGGAATATACTGTATCGCTCTTTTCGGTAAGTTCATAAAGAGTTCTAGTAAGTTTGATTAAATTAGGAAAACATCAAATTTTGGGTAAGAAAAAGCGCCTTTCGGCGCTTTGTGAAACTTTTTAGCTCAGTGAGCAGGGATTAGCGATCGCGCTGAACGGCGATATGGGCAAGCCCGATAAGCGCATCGCGCCATGGGGTATCCGGCAGCGATGTCAGGGAAGCAATCGCTTTGTCTGCTTCTTCCTCAGCGCGCTGGCGCGTCCACTCCAGTGAACCGCAGGCGGCCATCGCGTCCAGCACCGGCTCAAGCAGATGGCGACCGTTGCCCTGCTCAATAGCGCCACGAATCAGCAGAGCCTGCTCCGGAGTGCCGTTACGCATAGCGTGCAGCAGCGGCAGCGTCGGTTTTCCCTCGTTGAGGTCATCGCCCACGTTTTTACCCAGCGTTTCACCATCGGCGCTGTAGTCGAGCAGATCGTCAATCAACTGGAAAGCGGTGCCGAGATAGCGGCCGTAGTCCTGCAGCCCTTTCTCTTGCTCAGGCGTACAGTCCGCAAGCAGACCTGAACACTGCGCCGCCGCTTCGAACAGACGCGCCGTTTTGCTGTAGATGACGCGCATGTAGTTCTCTTCGGTGATGTCCGGGTCGTTGACGTTCATCAACTGAAGGACTTCGCCTTCCGCGATGACGTTTACCGCTTCAGACATGACTTCCAGCACCTTCAGCGAACCGAGGCTGGTCATCATCTGGAAGGCGCGCGTATAGATAAAGTCGCCAACCAGCACGCTGGCTGCGTTACCAAAGGCCGCGTTTGCTGTCGCCTTGCCGCGACGCATATCGGACTCATCGACAACGTCGTCGTGCAGCAGTGTCGCGGTATGAATAAATTCGATCAGCGCAGCGATAGTGACGTGGGCATTTCCCTGATAGCCAACGGCACGAGCAGCCAGTACGGCGATCATCGGACGAATCCGTTTCCCGCCGCCGCTGACGATGTAATAGCCAAGCTGATTGATCAATTGGACGTCCGAGTTGAGCTGCTCAAGAATCGTCGCATTGACACCCGCCATATCCTGCGCGGTTAACTCATTGATTTGTTGTAGATTCATCTCAAAAGCCGGGCTTAGTGTCCTGTTTACCACTTATCCATAGGGGATAACGAAGGTTTTACGTTAGAGTTGTAGGGACGATTGTACTGAAAAAACGCCTCAGATAAACGCTGCCGTGCAGGTTGTATTTTTTTTCTGCATGTATTGATGGTAGCACTTGTCAAAGGCTCGCGTTTTGCGTAATATTCGCGCCCTATTGTGAATATTTATAGCGCACTCTGAATCACATAAAGTTGTGCGCGGAAGCGGAGTTTATATGTACGCGGTTTTCCAAAGTGGTGGTAAACAACACCGAGTTAGCGAAGGTCAGACCGTTCGCCTGGAAAAGCTGGACATCGCAACTGGCGAATCTGTTGAATTCGCTGAAGTTCTGATGATCGCAAACGGTGAAGAAGTCAAAATCGGCGTTCCTTTCGTTGATGGCGGCGTTATCAAAGCTGAAGTTGTTGCTCACGGTCGTGGCGAGAAAGTTAAAATCGTTAAGTTTCGTCGTCGTAAACACTACCGTAAGCAGCAGGGCCATCGTCAGTGGTTCACTGATGTGAAAATTACTGGCATCAGCGCTTAAGTTAAGGGGAGCAGATTAAATGGCACATAAAAAGGCTGGTGGCTCGACTCGTAACGGTCGCGACTCAGAAGCTAAACGTCTTGGCGTAAAACGCTTTGGCGGCGAATCCGTTCTGGCTGGTAGCATCATCGTTCGTCAACGTGGTACTCAGTTCCACGCTGGCTCTAACGTAGGCTGCGGCAAAGACCACACTCTGTTTGCTAAAGCAGACGGTAAAGTGAAATTCGAAGTGAAAGGCCCGAAAAACCGTCGTTATATCAGCATCGTTGCTGAATAAGTTTTTCGCGTCCCGGTAACGGATGAAAGCCCCGCAACGTGTTGCGGGGCTTTTTACATTCGACGCCAGAAAAATGATGGGTTGTACCACCGTTTCAGGGCAGGGAATCCGGTATGAAGCAGCAGGCGGGCATTGGCATTCTATTGGCGCTCACCACAGCAGTATGCTGGGGCGCACTTCCGATTGCCATGAAGCAGGTTCTGGAGGTCATGGAGCCGCCCACAATCGTCTTCTATCGCTTTCTGATGGCAAGCTGTGGTCTTGGCCTCATTTTGTCCTGGAAGCGCAAGCTGCCCTCTTTGCGGTTGTTTCGCGACCCACGCTGGCTTGTGCTGCTACTTATCGCTACCGGCGGGCTGTTCGGTAACTTCGTGCTGTTTAGCTCATCGCTGCAGTATGTGAGTCCGACGGCATCTCAGGTTATTGGCCAACTCTCGCCCGTCGGGATGATGGTCGCCAGCGTCTTTATTCTTAAAGAGAAGATGCGCGGTACGCAGATAGTTGGCGCAATCATGCTTATCTGCGGGCTGGTGATGTTCTTTAACACCAGTCTGATTGAAATTTTTACCCGCCTGACCGATTACACCTGGGGTGTCATTTTTGGGGTTAGCGCGGCGATGGTCTGGGTGAGCTACGGTGTCGCGCAAAAGGTGTTATTGCGGCGTCTGGCCTCACAGCAGATCCTCTTTTTATTGTACACTTTATGTACAATTTCATTGCTGCCATTAGCCAAGCCTGAGGTTATCGGGCAACTGAGCGACTGGCAGCTAGCCTGTCTGATCTTCTGTGGTCTGAACACACTGGTCGGTTATGGGGCGCTGGCGGAAGCCATGGCGCGCTGGCAGGCGGCACAGGTGAGCGCGTTAATCACGCTGACTCCTCTGTTTACCCTGTTATTTTCAGATTTGTTATCAATGGCCTGGCCCGATTTCTTCGCCAGACCGATGTTGAACCTTATTGGTTACCTCGGTGCGTTTGTCGTGGTTGCGGGCGCGATGTATTCCGCCATTGGTCATCGTCTTTGGGGGCGGTGGCGTAAGCGTGAAGCGGTTGTTCCGTTACCCCGCGCAGGCGAATGATTTACGGAGAGTAAAATGAAGTTTGTTGATGAAGCAACGATCCTGGTCGTAGCAGGTGATGGCGGTAATGGTTGCGTAAGCTTCCGCCGTGAAAAATATATTCCACGTGGCGGCCCTGACGGTGGCGATGGCGGTGATGGCGGCGACGTCTGGATGGAAGCCGACGAGAACCTGAACACCTTGATCGACTACCGTTTCGAAAAATCTTTCCGCGCCGAGCGTGGTCAGAACGGTGCAAGCCGTGACTGTACCGGTAAACGTGGTAAAGATGTCACTATCAAGGTGCCGGTCGGTACGCGTGTTATCGATCAGGGCACCGGCGAAACCATGGGCGACATGACCAAACACGGTCAGCGTCTGATGGTCGCTAAAGGTGGCTGGCACGGTCTGGGTAACACCCGTTTTAAATCGTCCGTTAACCGTACGCCGCGTCAAAAAACCATGGGTACGCCAGGCGATAAGCGCGACCTGCAGCTCGAACTGATGCTGCTGGCGGACGTGGGCATGCTGGGTATGCCGAACGCCGGTAAGTCGACCTTTATCCGTGCGGTTTCCGCGGCTAAACCGAAAGTGGCTGACTATCCGTTTACTACGCTGGTGCCAAGCCTTGGCGTGGTGCGCGTAGACAACGAGAAGAGCTTTGTGATCGCCGATATTCCTGGGCTGATTGAAGGCGCATCCGAAGGCGCTGGCCTCGGTATCCGCTTCCTGAAGCACCTTGAGCGCTGCCGTGTACTGCTGCATATCATCGATATCGATCCGATCGACGGCTCCGATCCGGCTGAAAACGCAAAAATCATCATTGGTGAGCTTGAGAAATACAGCGAGAAGCTGGCGAGTAAGCCACGCTGGCTGCTTTTCAACAAGATCGACACCATGGATAAAGCGGAAGCTGAAGCTAAAGCTAAAGCGATTGCCGAAGCGATGGGTTGGGAAGATAAGTACTACCTGATCTCCGCAGCAAGCCAGGTTGGCGTGAAAGACCTGTGTTGGGATGTGATGAACTTCATCATCGAGAACCCAATTGCTCAGGCTGAAGAAGCGAAACAGCCAGAGAAAGTCGAGTTCATGTGGGATGACTACCATCGTCAGCAGCTGGACGAAGTCGCCGCAGAAGCTGAAGACGAAGAGTGGGATGACGATTGGGATGAAGACGACGAAGAAGGCGTTGAGTTCATCTACAAACGTTAATTCAACGTCCACTGTAGCCCGGCCGAACGAAGTGACGCCGGGATCCCCCGGAGTCGGTGTTATCACACTTCGTCCGGGCTACAAATATCAAATAAAAAGGGCCGCGTTTGCGGCCCTTTTTTATCAGTTGTTCTGATAAATATCCTTGTACAACCGGCTCTCAAAGCGTACCAGCGGAATGCGTCGATTACGCTGATCCGCCGGCGGCACCGCGTACCCCGACAGATACTGTACAAACGCCATGCGTTGCCCGCTCGCGGTGGTAATAAAGCCCGCCAGGTTGTATACGCCCTGCAGTGAGCCGGTTTTTGCCGAAACCTTGCCATCTACGCCAGCCTGATGCAGACCCGCGCGGTACTGTAGCGAACCATCGTGTCCGGCAAGCGGTAGCATTGAGATGAAGTCCAGCTCGTTATCATGCTGGGCGATGTACTGCAGCGCCTGCATCATGGTCGCTGGCGCCAGCAGGTTATGGCGCGACAGGCCGGAGCCGTCAGCGATAATCGTGTTGCCTAAATCCACGCCAGCCTGCTGACGCAGAATCTGGCGAACCGCGTCGGAACCCGCGCGCCAGGTGCCAGGCACGCCAAAGCGCGAATGGCCAATCATGCGAAATACGGTATCAGCAATCATGTTGTCTGATTTCTTCAGCATGATTTTCAGCAGGTCGTGCAACGGTGCCGACTGCTTGCTGGCGATGACCGTCCCCGGCTCGTTGACCAGCGTCTGGCGCAGAAGGGTTCCGGTATAGGTAATCCCGGCCTGCTTCAGCTCGTCTTTGATAATCGCCCCGGCGTAGCTGGCTCCATCCTGAATGGCGAATGCCAGCGGCAGTGGGTCCGTGCGCTGCGGCAGGCAGCCGGTGAGCGTATAGCGGTTCAGGTCGCCTGGCACGACGTCCAACTCGCAGTACTGTGCTTCCGGCGAGCCTTTGGCCAGCGTACGTACCTGACTGAACATGGTCACCGGGTAGTAAGAGGCAATACGAATAAACGCCAAATCGTTAGCTTTCTGGGCGCTATAAAGTGAAATCGAGAAGCAGTTGCGGTCGATAATAGCGGCCGCAGGCGGTGCACTAAAGCACTGGGTCATATCGTTCCACGGCCAGCCTGGGGCTTTATCGTGGCTGGCGAAGATGGAGGTATCGATTAGCACGTTACCGTCAATATTCTGTACGCCCGACTTTTTCAAGGTAGCGACCATATTGCGAATATCCTGACGTTTTAACGTAGGATCGCCGCCAAATCGCGCAATTAAGTCGCCCTTCAGGGTGCCATTGTCCACGCTGCCTTTGCTCTCAAGCGTGGTGGTAAAGCGGAAATCCGGGCCAAGCTGGAGCAGGGCGGCCAGCGCGGTGAGCACCTTTTGGGTACTGGCCGGCAGCGCCATCTGCTGGCCGTGATAATCAATCAGCGGCGCGGGTGCGCCCACTTTCTGTACCAGAAGCGCGAGGTTGGCCCCGTCGGGAAGCTGATTGATATATTCATCAACATTCGCGGCCTGAACGCTAAACGCTATACTGGTAGTCAATCCGATGATAAATCTAGGAAATCGCATATTCTCGCGCTAACAACCTGGAAACAAGCCGTCATACTACGGCGCAACGCCCTGTAAAGTAAACGATGACCCGTAGTGAACTTCGGGGTAAAATACGTATCAAATTAAAAATTGCTGCTGACCTGGGGCTTCGTACCCGGGTCGGTTTTCTTTTGCTTCTGGCCTGGTGTTAATAGCGACCCAGGCGGGCTTAGCAGCCGGAGCGGGGCGAACCGCTCCCTACAGGAATGTTTAAGAGGTATAACAATGCAAGCTATTCCGATGACCCTTCGTGGTGCAGAAAAACTGCGTGAAGAGCTGGACTTTCTGAAGTCAGTTCGCCGCCCAGAAATCATTGCGTCTATCGCTGAAGCGCGCGAGCACGGCGACCTGAAAGAAAACGCAGAGTATCACGCTGCCCGTGAGCAGCAGGGCTTCTGCGAAGGTCGTATCAAAGATATCGAAGCGAAGCTGTCCAATGCGCAGGTTATCGACATCACCAAGATCCCGAACAATGGCCGTGTGATCTTCGGTGCCACCGTGAAGGTGCTGAACCTGGATAACGACGAAGAGCAGACTTATCGCATCGTGGGTGATGACGAAGCTGACTTCAAACAGAACCTGATTTCCGTCAACTCACCGATTGCGCGTGGGCTGATCGGCAAAGAGCAGGACGACGTGGTGACCATCCGTACCCCGGGTGGCGAAGTTGAATTCGAAATCATCAACGTGGATTATCTGTAAAATTTGTTCAACACTGAAATTATTGAGCAAGTGTAAAGATAAGAAAAAGGCCGCATAGCGGCCTTTTATCAAGCATAAGAGCGTGGCATGTTGCTAGCCCTCGTAGAGAAAATCCCTCATTTAACACAATGTTGTGTCAGAAATTAGGATATTCTTAACGTGGCAACGAGATTTTGCGTTCTTTACCAGGGCGATAAAGCACCAGTATCTTACCGATGACCTGTACATTACAGGCGCCGGTTTCGCGAACGATAGCGTCCACAATCAAAGTTTTGGTCTCTCTGTCTTCCGAGGCGACTTTCACCTTGATAAGTTCATGGTGCTCTAACGCTAGTTCAATCTCGGCCAGTACCCCTTCGGTCAAACCATTGTTGCCAAGCATAACTACAGGCTTGAGCGAATGTGCGAGACCTTTCAGGTGCTGTTTTTGTTTAGTACTCAGATTCATCGTATATTTTTGCTTACGTTGGGATTGAAAACGGGTCATTCTACCGCCATCTCCCATATATCGCCAAACGATGCGTAGAAATTTACGCCGAAAGGCTACGATGAACTGCCCCGATGGGAATGTTAAATGACAGGTAAAAAGCGTTCTGCCAGTTCAAGCCGCTGGCTTCAGGAACACTTTAGCGATAAATATGTTCAAGAGGCACAGAAAAAGGGGTTACGTTCCCGTGCCTGGTTTAAACTTGATGAAATACAGCAAAGTGACAAACTTTTTAAACCGGGGATGACGGTTGTCGACCTCGGTGCCGCACCGGGAGGCTGGTCACAGTACGTGGTCACGCAGATTGGCGGCAAAGGCCGCATTATCGCTTGCGATCTTCTACCTATGGATCCAATCGTTGGTGTGGACTTCCTTCAGGGCGATTTTCGTGATGAACTCGTGATGAAGGCATTACTGGAACGCGTGGGTGACAGTAAAGTACAAGTTGTCATGTCAGATATGGCACCAAACATGAGCGGAACGCCGGCGGTTGACATCCCCCGGGCCATGTATCTGGTGGAACTGGCGCTTGAAATGGCTCGTGATGTGCTAGCGCCGGGCGGAAATTTTGTAGTGAAAGTGTTCCAGGGCGAAGGCTTCGATGAGTATCTAAGGGAAATTCGCTCCCTGTTTACGAAGGTTAAAGTTCGTAAGCCGGACTCTTCTCGTGCGCGTTCACGTGAAGTGTACATTGTAGCGACCGGGCGAAAGTGATAGACGGTGGTTTTTCAAACGAAAGTTTGAAAGAAACTGGATATAGAGTATCCTGACGCTGTTTTTAACACAGTTGTAATATGAGGTTAATCCCTTGAGTGACATGGCGAAAAACCTAATACTCTGGCTGGTCATTGCCGTTGTGCTGATGTCAGTATTCCAGAGCTTTGGGCCCAGCGAATCGAACGGCCATAAGGTGGATTATTCTACCTTCCTGCAAGAGGTCAATAACGACCAGGTTCGCGAAGCGCGTATCAACGGACGTGAGATCAACGTTACCAAGAAAGATAGTAACCGTTACACGACTTACATCCCGGTTAACGATCCGAAGCTGCTTGACAACCTGCTGACGAAAAACGTCAAAGTGGTTGGTGAGCCGCCTGAAGAACCAAGCCTGCTGGCTTCTATCTTCATCTCCTGGTTCCCGATGCTGCTGCTGATCGGCGTCTGGATCTTCTTCATGCGCCAAATGCAGGGCGGCGGTGGCAAAGGTGCCATGTCGTTCGGTAAGAGCAAGGCGCGCATGCTGACGGAAGACCAGATTAAAACCACCTTTGCCGACGTTGCAGGCTGCGACGAAGCGAAAGAAGAGGTGGGTGAGCTGGTTGAGTACCTGCGTGAGCCGAGCCGCTTCCAGAAGCTGGGCGGTAAAATCCCGAAAGGCGTGCTGATGGTTGGCCCTCCGGGTACCGGTAAAACGTTGCTGGCAAAAGCGATTGCTGGCGAAGCGAAAGTACCGTTCTTCACCATTTCCGGTTCTGACTTCGTAGAAATGTTCGTGGGTGTCGGTGCATCTCGTGTGCGTGACATGTTCGAGCAGGCTAAGAAAGCGGCACCGTGCATCATCTTCATCGATGAAATCGACGCCGTAGGCCGCCAGCGTGGCGCAGGTCTGGGCGGTGGTCACGATGAACGTGAGCAGACGCTGAACCAGATGCTGGTTGAAATGGATGGCTTCGAAGGTAACGAAGGTATCATCGTTATCGCGGCGACTAACCGTCCAGACGTACTTGACCCAGCCCTGCTGCGTCCAGGTCGTTTCGACCGTCAGGTTGTGGTCGGTCTGCCGGACGTTCGCGGTCGTGAACAGATTCTGAAAGTGCATATGCGTCGCGTGCCGCTGGCACCTGATATTGATGCAGCAATCATTGCTCGTGGTACCCCTGGCTTCTCCGGTGCAGATCTGGCGAACCTGGTGAACGAAGCAGCACTGTTTGCAGCGCGCGGCAACAAGCGCGTGGTATCGATGGTTGAGTTCGAAAAAGCGAAAGACAAAATCATGATGGGTGCGGAACGTCGCTCCATGGTGATGACGGAAGCGCAGAAAGAATCTACCGCTTATCACGAAGCAGGCCACGCGATTATCGGTCGCCTGGTACCGGAGCACGATCCGGTGCACAAAGTGACGATTATCCCACGCGGTCGTGCGCTGGGTGTGACCTTCTTCCTGCCTGAAGGCGACGCTATCAGCGCCAGCCGTCAGAAACTGGAAAGTCAGATCTCCACCCTGTACGGCGGTCGTCTGGCAGAAGAAATTATTTACGGCGTAGAACATGTTTCTACCGGTGCGTCGAACGACATTAAAGTCGCGACTAATCTGGCGCGTAACATGGTGACCCAATGGGGCTTCTCCGACAAACTCGGTCCGCTGCTGTACGCGGAAGAAGAGGGCGAAGTATTCCTGGGCCGTTCCGTCGCCAAAGCGAAACACATGTCCGATGAAACTGCACGTATCATCGACCAGGAAGTTAAAGCGCTTATCGAACGTAACTACGCTCGTGCTCGCCAGCTCCTGAACGACAACATGGATATTCTGCATTCAATGAAAGATGCGCTCATGAAATATGAGACCATCGATGCACCGCAGATTGACGACCTGATGGCTCGCCGTGATGTGCGTCCGCCAGCGGGCTGGGAAGAACCTGGTTCATCCAACAACTCTGGCAATACGGGTAAACCAAGTGCGCCACGTCCTGTTGATGAACCACGTGCTCCGGACTCTGGCACCATGTCAGAGCAGCTGGGCGACAAATAAGTTATCCCATCGTTGATGACTGTGCTTCACCTGAAACCCTGGGGCTTGCTCCAGGGTTTTTTTATGCCACCAATAAGAACTCAGAAGGATTCGCTATGAAACTCACCGCCCAGGGCTCCATCCTGGATCTTTCCCATCCACACGTGATGGGGATCCTCAACGTTACGCCGGACTCGTTCTCCGACGGCGGCACGCACAATACGCTGGTTGAGGCGGTGAAACATGCGAACCTGATGATTAACGCTGGCGCGACGATTATCGATGTCGGCGGCGAATCGACGCGCCCTGGTGCATTGGACGTCAGCGTGGAAGAAGAACTGGCACGCGTGATCCCGGTGGTCGAAGCGATTGCCCAGCGCTTCGAAGTGTGGATTTCGGTAGATACCTCCAAACCTGAGGTGATCCGTGAGTCCGCCCGCGCGGGTGCGCATATCATCAACGATATCCGCTCGCTGAGCGAACCGGGAGCATTGGAAGCTGCAGCGGAAACCGGGCTGCCGGTGTCGCTAATGCATATGCAAGGCAATCCAAAAACGATGCAGGAAGCGCCGAAATACGACGATGTTTTTGCCGAGGTCAATCAGTATTTTGTTGAGCAGATTGCGCGCTGTGAACGTGCGGGGATCGGAAAAGAGAAATTGTTGCTCGACCCGGGGTTCGGTTTCGGTAAAAATCTCTCCCACAATTACGCATTACTTGCTCGCCTGTCAGAATTCCATCATTTCGGCCTGCCGCTATTCGTCGGTATGTCGCGGAAATCGATGATTGGCCAACTGCTGAATGTGGGGCCATCAGAACGCCTTAGCGGCAGCCTGGCGTGTGCGGTGATTGCAGCTATGCAGGGCGCGCATATCGTTCGCGTCCACGATGTCAAAGAAACTGTTGAGGCGATGCGTGTGGTTGAAGCCACGCTGTCTGCGAAGGGAAAAAAACGTTATGAGTAATCGCAAGTATTTTGGTACCGATGGGATCCGTGGCCGCGTAGGCGATGCGCCAATCACTCCTGATTTTGTGCTGAAGCTCGGCTGGGCGGCGGGTAAAGTGCTGGCAAGTCACGGCTCGCGTAAAATCATTATCGGTAAAGATACCCGCATTTCTGGCTATATGCTGGAGTCAGCGCTGGAAGCGGGTCTGGCGGCGGCGGGGCTGTCTGCCTCCTTCACCGGCCCAATGCCAACGCCTGCGGTCGCTTATCTGACCCGTACTTTCCGCGCGGAAGCTGGCATCGTTATCTCTGCATCGCATAACCCATTCTATGACAACGGTATCAAGTTCTTCTCCATCGACGGCACCAAACTGCCGGATGAGGTGGAAGAAGCGATTGAAGCCGAAATGGAAAAAGAGATCACCTGTGTGGACTCAGCCGAGCTGGGTAAAGCCAGCCGTATCGTCGATGCTGCGGGCCGCTACATTGAGTTCTGCAAAGGGACCTTCCCGAACGAACTGAGCCTCAACCATCTGAAAATCGTCGTTGACTGCGCGAACGGCGCCACCTACCACATTGCGCCGAACGTACTGCGCGAGCTGGGGGCGAACGTGATTGCTATCGGCTGTGAGCCAAACGGTGTGAATATCAACGAAGAAGTGGGCGCTACCGACGTGCGTGCGCTGCAGGCGCGCGTGCTGGCGGAAAAAGCCGATCTGGGGATTGCGCTGGATGGCGACGGCGACCGCGTCATCATGGTTGACCACGAAGGTAACAAAGTCGATGGCGATCAGATCATGTACATCATCGCACGCGAAGCGTTGCGTCAGGGCCAACTGCGCGGTGGCGCGGTAGGTACGCTGATGAGCAACATGGGTCTGGAAGTGGCGCTGAAGCAGTTGGGTATTCCGTTTACTCGTGCGAAGGTCGGCGACCGCTATGTACTGGAAAAAATGCAGGAGAAAGGCTGGCGCATTGGAGCGGAAAACTCCGGTCACGTTATCCTGCTGGATAAAACCACCACCGGTGATGGCATCGTAGCTGGCCTGCAGGTGATTGCGGCGATAGTACGTAATCATATGAGCCTGCACGATCTGTGCAGTGGTATGAAGATGTTCCCGCAGGTGCTGGTTAATGTGCGTTACACCGACGGTAAATCCAACCCGCTGGAAAATGAGGTTGTGAAGGCGACAGCGGCGGAAGTCGAAGCGACGCTGGGTAACCGTGGTCGTGTGCTGTTGCGTAAATCTGGCACCGAGCCGCTGATTCGCGTCATGGTGGAAGGTGAAGAAGAAACGCAGGTCACTGCGTTTGCTCACCGTATTGCCGATGCGGTAAAAGCGGTATAACCGTGATGTAAGTGATTAAAAAGGTGGCGCTTGCCGCCTTTTTATTGCTGATTATGCGTTGTTTTGCTGTTTTTTTCCGCAGTTGATACAATGTGTCGAAATTGCCCTTGCGAAGGTCATTCGCTTTGGTTAGTATTCACACCCGCTTCAGTGGGAAACATAAACATCCCGCTTTATTGGTAGAAGCACTTGGTACGCGGTGTCCCCGCAAGGAACAGGTTGATTATGTACGAAGCTCTTTTAGTTGTTTTCCTTATTGTAGCGATTGGCCTTGTGGTCCTCGTTATGCTGCAGCAAGGTAAAGGCGCTGATATGGGAGCCTCCTTTGGAGCAGGCGCTTCCGGCACGTTGTTTGGTTCAAGCGGTTCTGGTAACTTCATGACCCGTATGACCGCTGTGTTTGCGACGCTGTTCTTCATTATCAGTCTGGTACTGGGCAACATCAACAGTAACAAGACCAATAAAGGAAGCGAGTGGGAAAATCTGACTGCGCCTAAGACTGAGCAAACGACTCAGCCAGCGGCACCGGCACAGCCGGCCAGCGATATCCCGCATTAATAGTAGTATCCGTGCTGAGGTGGTGGAATTGGTAGACACGCTACCTTGAGGTGGTAGTGCCCTAACGGGCTTGTGGGTTCGAGTCCCATCCTCAGTACCAATATTCCGAAAGAAAGACGCTGAAAAGCGTCTTTTTTTTCGTCTATAGAAAACCACCGTGGTTTCGTAGGCCGGATAAGGCAACGCCGCCATCCGGCACTCTGCGGACTAGTCAGCCTTTGGGAAGTCAACTACGGTGTCGTTCACCCGGTTCACCATATTGGTAAACAGAATAGCGCTGATGGCGCTGATGGCTTCAATCACCTGACGGTCGCTGAACCCGGCGTCGCGCAGTGCGGCAACATCGGCTTCCGGCAGCGTACCCGTGGTGGTCACCAGCGTTTGTGAGAATTTAGCCAGCGCATCGAGGTGAGCATCTTCAGCATACTCTGCATGACGTAGCTCGCGAATCTGTTCGCTGCTGAAGCCGGCTTTTTTCGCCATCATGCTGTGGGCTGCCAGGCAGTAATCGCAGCCGGTGGCTTCGCTCACCGCCAGGTTGATCGCCTCCAATTCCTTCGCGTTCAGGCTCCCTTTATGCAGCATGGCGTTGTGCGCCAATGCTTGTTGCAGCGACTCCGGTGAATGCCCGCCGATGGTCAGGTAGGCATTTGGCACTTTCCCCATCGCTTTTTTAATCCCGCTAAAGATCTCTGCGGCTTTACCTGTTGCATCTTGTTCGCGAATTTCTGCTAAACGGCTCATGACATACTCCTGTTACTAGAGGGTTTGTAGTGGCAATGACGTCATCTTAGTGGAACGAGGCGTGCTAGACTGGCGTTCTTCGTCTCATCTTTTTGTCTTATCGTCTCAGGAGTGTTATGGATAGCCTTAGCCATCTCTTGACGCTGTTGGCCCCACGCTGCGAAGTGAATCTTCACTGTCGCTTCGGCGGGCGCTGGCAGGCGGGGCACGACCAGATGCGTGCTGGCATCGTGCCCTGGCATTTTGTGCTGCGGGGGGAAGGGCGTCTTACCGTGGGGAATCAAACCCGGCATATGCGCGCGGGAGATGTTATCCTGTTGCCTCACGGCTCGCCGCATCTGATGGAGAGCCTGGTGGAGTGGGGGCAGGTTTTGCCAGTGGCTCATCGCTTTAACGGTACGCTGACCGAAATGCGTACCGGCAGCGAGAGCGATGCGCTGGAGATGCTGTGCGGCGAGTTCTATTTTGGCCCGCACGTTAGCTGGCTGTTCGCCGAAGAGTCGGAGCTTATTCATCTGCACACCGACGAGCGGGAAGATTGCCCGGAGCTGGAGATTCTGCTCAACGTTCTGGTGCGTGAAAGCCTGGCCGAGCATCCCGGAGGCAGTGCGATTGTGCGAAGCCTCGGTGATACGCTGCTGGTTCTGCTGCTACGAACGCTGCTGGGAGCAGAGGAACCGCCCGGTGGTTTACTACGCCTGATGCGTGATGAACGATTGATGCCCGCAGTGCTGGCCGTTCTGGCCATGCCGGAACAGCCCTGGACGATGGAAAGTATGGCCGCCCGCGCCTTTTTATCGCGCGCGACCTTTGCTCGTCACTTTGCCCGCGCTTACCACCTGACGCCGCAGGCCTGGCTTACCCAATTACGCATGGCGATGGCCGCCCGATTGCTGCATCAGGACCGACAGGCCCGGCTTGATGTCATTGCTGAACGCTGCGGATTCCAGTCGCTGGCATCGTTTTCAAAAACCTTCAAAAAGCACTATGGCCAGACGCCAGGAGAATGGCGGCGCCGATAGGGCACTTTTAGTAGCCCGGCCGAACGCAGTGACGCCGGGATCTCAGTGAACCCAAGCAATCCCCAGATGCAAAAAAGGCCGCTCATGCGGCCTTTTACCTTCTCAACGCAGGCTTATTTACCTTTGTTTTCCAGGTTCTCTACCTGCGGTAGGCCGGTAGCGGAAGAGGCGGTCAGCAGACCTGTCTTCGCATAGCCGAACAGCTTCTCGCGGGTATCGGTGATATCCAGGTTACGCATGGTCAACTGACCGATACGATCGTCTGGAGAGAACACGGACTCGCCTTTTTCCATCGTCAGACGCTCAGCCTTGTAGGTCAGGTTGTCAGACACGGTGTTCAGGATGGTGTAGTCGTTACCGCGACGCAGCTCCAGGGTCACTTCACCGGTAATCTGGCTAGCAACCCAACGTTGCAGGGAATCGCGCAGCATCAGTGCCTGAGAATCGAACCAGCGGCCCTGATACAGCAGACGACCCAGCTGGCGGCCGTGAGCATGATACTGTTCGATGGTATCTTCGTTGTGGATACCGGTAAGCAGACGCTCGTAGGCAATGTGCAGCAGCGCCATCCCCGGGGCTTCGTAGATGCCACGGCTCTTCGCTTCGATGATACGGTTTTCAATCTGGTCGCTCATACCCAGACCGTGACGGCCACCGATGCGGTTCGCCTCCAGCATCATTTCGACGTCGTCGCTGAAGGTTTTACCGTTCAGCGCGACCGGATGACCTTGCTCAAAACGCACCGTGACTTCTTCTGCTGGGATCTTCACGTTCTCATCCCAGAACTTCACGCCCATGATTGGGTTAACAATCTTCACGCTGGAGTTCAGGAACTCAAGGTCCTTCGCTTCGTGAGTGGCGCCCAGCATGTTGGAGTCGGTGGAGTAGGCTTTCTCAACGGACATCTTGTAGTCGAAGCCGCAGGCAATCATGAATTCAGACATTTCATGACGGCCGCCAAGTTCGTCGATAAAGTCGGTATCAAGCCACGGCTTATAGATTTGCAGCTCAGCGTTGGTCAGCAGGCCGTAACGATAGAAACGTTCGATATCGTTGCCTTTATAAGTACTGCCATCACCCCAGATGTTAACGCCATCTTCTTTCATGGCGGCAACCAGCATGGTACCGGTCACGGCACGGCCCAGCGGGGTGGTGTTAAAATAGGTCAGACCACCGGTGGTGTTGTGGAAGGCGCCACATTGAATGGCGGCGATACCTTCAGCAACCAGTTGCTTACGGCAATCGATCAGGCGAGCATTCTCTGCGCCATATTCCATAGCACGACGAGGGATCGCATCATAATCTTCTTCGTCAGGCTGGCCCAGGTTTGCAGTATATGCATAAGGGACAGCTCCTTTTTGTCGCATCCACAGCAGCGCTGCGCTGGTGTCGAGACCGCCAGAGAAGGCGATACCAATACGTTGACCTGCTGGAAGATGCTTGAGAATCGTCGTCATAAAGTAAAACCCTGCTTGATTGACTGAAGGATAAATCGCTTTCGCTGTCAGTGAATTTTTATGCAAAATAAATGAGTTTTCATTTAATCATGTTTTGGCTGGCATCGGAAGGGATTCATGCATTTTTATTCAAAAAATCCGCGCCGTCAGCGCCGGTTGCCATGGTTACCATACCGCGATGGCGTACGCATTTCTTCTGCATAGAATGTGAGGTTGACAAGCTGTGATCAAGGTCACTATACTGTAGGCCGATTTTACGTCCCGTCCTCGGTACCAAATCCCAGCATTATTTGCACTTTTTGCTCAAAACGAGTAAAATTTGCCACGTTTCAGGCGCGGGGTGGAGCAGCCTGGTAGCTCGTCGGGCTCATAACCCGAAGGTCGTCGGTTCAAATCCGGCCCCCGCAACCACTTTCCCTTAGAGTTCATTTTCAAATATACTGTGGAGACTTAGGCCTTCGTAGCTGGATTTGAAAAAAAATTCTTTCGGAAGGTTCTCCAGGCCGCAGTTGCGGCTATAGGGTTCAGTTATCTAAAGCCCCGATTTATCGGGGTTTTTTGTTATCTGACTACAGAATAACTGGGCTTTAGGCCCTTTTTTTATGTCTTGGGGGTGGGTTTGTCCACATTAGAGCAAAAATTAACAGAGATGATTACAGCGCCGGTTGAAGCCTTAGGCTACGAACTGGTCGGCATCGAATTTATTCGCGGTCGCACATCCACACTGCGCATCTATATTGATAGTGAAGATGGCATCAATGTTGATGATTGTGCTGATGTGAGCCACCAGGTAAGCGCGGTGATGGACGTTGAAGATCCTATTACTGTGGCTTACAACCTGGAAGTTTCCTCTCCGGGCCTCGACCGTCCTATGTTCACTGCTGAACACTATGTGCGTTTCATGGGTGAAGAGGTTGCGCTGGTCCTGCGTATGGCGGTTCAGAACCGTCGTAAGTGGCAGGGCGTTATTAAAGCGGTAGACGGTGAGATGATCACCGTGACAGTCGACGGTAAAGATGAAGTGTTCGCGCTGAGTAACATCCAGAAGGCGAACCTGGTTCCCCACTTTTAACAGTCTGGATTGAGGTGAAAAGCCCGCGATGAACAAAGAAATTTTGGCCGTTGTTGAAGCCGTTTCCAACGAAAAATCACTGCCACGCGAGAAAATTTTTGAAGCGCTGGAAAGTGCGCTGGCTACAGCAACGAAGAAAAAATACGAACAAGAGATCGACGTTCGCGTTGAAATTGACCGCCGTAGCGGTGATTTCGACACCTTCCGTCGTTGGGTTATTGTCGAAGAAGTGACCCAACCGACTAAAGAAATCACCCTCGAAGCGGCACGCTTCGAAGACGAAAGCCTGAACGTGGGCGAATACGTTGAAGATCAGATCGAATCTGTCACCTTCGACCGTATCACGACCCAGACGGCAAAACAGGTTATCGTACAGAAAGTACGTGAAGCTGAACGCGCAATGGTTGTTGACCAGTTCCGTGAGCATGAAGGTGAGATCATCACCGGCGTGGTGAAGAAAGTTAACCGCGACAACATCTCTCTGGACCTCGGTAGCAACGCTGAGGCGGTTATCCTGCGTGAAGACATGCTGCCGCGTGAAAACTTCCGTCCAGGTGACCGTATTCGCGGCGTTCTGTACTCCGTACGTCCGGAAGCGCGCGGCGCGCAGCTCTTCGTCACCCGTTCTAAGCCAGAAATGCTGATCGAACTGTTCCGCATTGAAGTGCCAGAAATCGGCGAAGAAGTTATCGAAATCAAAGCCGCTGCTCGCGACCCGGGTTCTCGTGCCAAAATCGCTGTGAAGACTAACGACAAACGTATCGACCCAGTCGGTGCTTGCGTTGGTATGCGCGGCGCGCGTGTTCAGGCGGTCTCTACCGAGCTGGGCGGCGAACGTATCGATATCGTGCTGTGGGACGACAACCCGGCGCAGTTCGTGATCAACGCGATGGCTCCGGCTGACGTTGCATCCATTGTGGTTGACGAAGACAAGCACACCATGGATATCGCGGTTGAAGCGGGTAACCTGGCGCAGGCGATTGGCCGTAACGGTCAGAACGTCCGTCTGGCGTCTCAGCTGAGCGGCTGGGAACTCAACGTCATGACCGTTGATGACCTGCAGGCGAAGCACCAGGCTGAAGCACACGCGGCTATCGATACCTTCACTAAATATCTCGATATTGATGAAGATTTCGCTACCGTGCTGGTTGAAGAAGGCTTCTCCACGCTGGAAGAACTGGCCTACGTGCCAATGAAAGAACTGCTGGCTATTGATGGCCTGGATGAAGATACCGTTGAAGCACTGCGCGAGCGTGCTAAAAACGCACTGACCACTCTGGCACTGGCCCAGGAAGAGAGCCTCGGTGATAATAAACCGGCTGACGATCTGCTGAATCTGGAAGGATTAGATCGTGAGATGGCCTTCAAACTGGCTGCCCGTGGTGTTTGTACGCTGGAAGATCTCGCCGAACAAGGTATTGATGATCTGGTGGATATCGAAGGCTTAACCGACGAGAAAGCCGGTGAGCTGATTATGGCTGCCCGTAATATCTGCTGGTTCGGTGACGAAGCGTAATAAACTGTAGCAGGAAGGAACAGTATGACAGATGTAACCGTAAAAACGCTGGCTGCAGAAATACAGACCTCCGTGGATCGCCTGGTACAGCAATTTGCTGATGCGGGCATCCCGAAGGGCGCTGATGACTCTGTGTCCGCACAAGAGAAGCAAACCTTACTGGCGCATCTGAACCGTGAAAATGGTTCTGCTCCAGATAAGTTGACTTTGCAGCGCAAAACGCGCAGTACTCTCAACATTCCAGGTACCGGTGGAAAAAGCAAATCGGTACAAATCGAAGTCCGCAAGACACGCACCTTTGTGAAACGCGATCCGCAAGAGGCTGAACGCCTGGCCGCGGAAGAGCAGGCGCAGCGTGAAGCGGAAGAGCAAGCCCGTCGTGAAGCTGAAGAAGCAGCTAAACGCGAGGCGCAACAAAAAGCTGAACGTGAGGCCGCAGAAAAAGCTAATCGTGAAGCCGCTGATAAAGCGAAACGTGAAGCTGCGGAAAAAGACAAAGTGAGCAATCAACAGACCGACGATATGACCAAAACTGCCCAGGCCGAAAAAGCCCGCCGTGAAAATGAAGCTGCCGAGCTGAAGCGCAAAGCGGAAGAAGAAGCACGTCGCAAGCTTGAAGAAGAAGCGCGCCGCGTAGCGGAAGAAGCTCGCCGTATGGCAGAAGAAAACGAGAAGAATGGTGTGAATACCGCTGAACCGATTGAAGATGCTAGCGATTATCACGTCACTACCTCTCAGCACGCTCGACAGGCTGAAGACGAAAATGACCGCGAAGTTGAAGGTGGCCGTGGCCGTACCCGCACTGCGGCGAAAGCAGCTCGTCCTCAGAAGAAAGGCAACAAACACGCTGAATCTAAAGCCGATCGCGAAGAAGCACGTGCTGCTGGTCGCGGTGGTAAAGGTGGCAAGCGTAAAGGTTCCGCACTGCAGCAGGGCTTCCAGAAGCCGGTTCAGGCCGTTAACCGTGACGTTGTGATTGGCGAAACCATCACCGTTGGCGATCTGGCTAACAAGATGGCGGTGAAAGGCTCTCAGGTCATCAAAGCGATGATGAAGCTGGGCGCCATGGCCACCATCAACCAGGTCATCGACCAGGAAACCGCACAGCTGGTTGCCGAAGAGATGGGCCACAAAGTTATCCTGCGTCGTGAAAACGAGCTGGAAGAAGCGGTAATGAGCGACCGTGACACCGGTGCAGCGGCTGAACCGCGCGCACCAGTTGTGACCATCATGGGTCACGTTGACCACGGTAAAACCTCTCTGCTGGACTACATTCGTTCTACGAAAGTGGCCTCTGGCGAAGCGGGCGGCATTACCCAGCACATCGGTGCATATCACGTTGAAACTGAAAACGGGATGATCACCTTCCTGGATACCCCGGGTCACGCTGCGTTTACCTCCATGCGTGCTCGTGGTGCTCAGGCAACGGATATCGTTGTTCTGGTTGTTGCAGCAGACGACGGCGTGATGCCGCAGACCATCGAAGCAATCCAGCACGCGAAAGCGGCGCAGGTGCCTCTGGTTGTTGCTGTGAACAAAATCGATAAGCCAGAAGCTGATATGGACCGCGTGAAGAACGAACTGTCTCAGTACGGCGTTATGCCGGAAGAGTGGGGCGGCGAATCGCAGTTCATCCCAGTATCTGCAAAAGCAGGTACCGGTATCGATGACCTGCTGAACGCTATCCTGCTGCAGGCTGAAGTTCTGGAGCTGAAAGCGGTTCGTAAAGGTATGGCAAGCGGTGCGGTTATCGAATCCTTCCTGGATAAAGGTCGTGGCCCAGTCGCTACCGTCCTGGTTCGTGAAGGTACCCTGAACAAGGGCGATATCGTGCTGTGCGGCTTCGAATACGGTCGCGTTCGTGCGATGCGTAACGAACTGGGTCAGGAAGTGCTGGAAGCGGGTCCATCCATTCCAGTGGAAATCCTGGGTCTGTCCGGTGTTCCGGCTGCCGGTGACGAAGTGACCGTCGTTCGTGACGAGAAGAAAGCGCGTGAAGTTGCTCTGTATCGTCAGGGTAAATTCCGTGAAGTTAAACTGGCTCGTCAGCAGAAATCTAAACTCGAGAACATGTTCGCCAACATGACCGAAGGCGAAGTTCACGAAGTGAACATCGTACTGAAGGCCGACGTACAGGGTTCTGTGGAAGCGATCTCCGACTCCTTGCTGAAACTGTCTACCGACGAAGTGAAAGTGAAGATCATCGGTTCTGGCGTAGGTGGTATCACCGAAACCGACGCAACCCTGGCTGCAGCATCCAATGCTATCCTGGTTGGCTTCAACGTACGTGCTGATGCCTCTGCGCGTAAAGTTATTGAGTCAGAAAGCCTGGATCTGCGCTACTACTCCGTCATCTATAACCTGATCGACGAAGTGAAAGCGGCAATGAGCGGCATGCTGTCCCCAGAA
The DNA here is from genome assembly GCF_036759925.1 of Kluyvera sp. CHPC 1.2972. Taxonomy (NCBI): domain Bacteria; kingdom Pseudomonadati; phylum Pseudomonadota; class Gammaproteobacteria; order Enterobacterales; family Enterobacteriaceae; genus Kluyvera; species Kluyvera sp. CHPC 1.2972. Next base: position 93,241 of record NZ_JAPKIB010000004.1, read on the forward strand.
CTGAAACAGCAGATCATTGGTCTGGCTGAAGTTCGTGACGTGTTCAAATCACCGAAATTCGGTGCGATCGCGGGCTGTATGGTTACCGAAGGTACCATCAAGCGTCACAACCCAATCCGCGTTCTGCGCGACAACGTGGTTATCTATGAAGGCGAGCTGGAATCCCTGCGCCGCTTCAAAGATGACGTTAACGAAGTCCGTAACGGCATGGAATGTGGTATCGGCGTTAAGAACTACAACGACGTTCGCGTTGGCGATATGATCGAAGTGTTCGAAATCATCGAGATCCAACGTACCATCGCTTAATCTTCGTTAAGATTGTCGATTGTAGGCCGGGATCGCCTCGCGCAACCCGGCAATTATTTCAAAAGGGGCTGATAGGCCCCTTTTTTGTCTGGAGAATTTATTATGGCGAAAGAATTTGGTCGCCCGCAGCGCGTGGCCCAGGAGATGCAAAAAGAGATCGCAATCATCCTGCAGCGCGAAATTAAAGATCCTCGTCTGGGCATGATGACCACCGTTTCTGGTGTTGAAATGTCTCGTGACCTGGCCTATGCCAAAGTGTTTGTGACCTTCCTGAACGACAAAGATGAAGCGGCTATCAAAGCTGGCATCAAAGCGTTACAGGAAGCATCTGGCTTCATCCGTTCCCTGCTGGGCAAAGCGATGCGTCTGCGTATCGTGCCAGAATTGACCTTCTTCTACGACAACTCACTGGTTGAAGGTATGCGTATGTCCAACCTGGTGACCAGCGTGGTGAAACATGACGACGAACGTCGTGTGAATCCTGCGGACGACAGCAAGGAGGACTGATGAGTCGTCCTCGTCGTCGCGGCCGTGATATTCACGGCGTATTGTTGCTGGACAAACCGCAGGGTGCGTCCAGCAACGATGTGCTGCAGAAGGTAAAGCGTATTTATAACGCCAACCGTGCCGGGCATACCGGCGCGCTGGACCCGCTGGCTACCGGTATGCTGCCGATTTGCCTCGGTGAAGCCACCAAATTTTCCCAGTACCTGCTGGATTCCGACAAGCGTTATCGTGTGATTGCCCGCCTGGGCCAGCGCACCGATACCTCGGACGCCGACGGACAAATTGTGGAAGAACGTCCGGTGGCCTTCAGCGATGCGCAGCTGGCTGAAGCGCTGGAGAGCTTCCGTGGAGACACCCAACAGGTGCCATCCATGTATTCGGCGCTGAAGTATCAGGGCAAGAAGTTGTACGAATATGCGCGTCAAGGCATTGACGTACCGCGTGAAGCGCGTCCGATTACCGTCTATGAGCTGCTGTTTATTCGTCACGAAGGCAACGAGCTGGAGCTGGAAATTCACTGCTCAAAAGGCACCTATATTCGAACCATTATCGACGATCTGGGTGAAAAGCTCGGCTGCGGCGCGCACGTGATTTTCCTGCGTCGTCTGGCGGTCAGCAAATACCCGGTCGACCGTATGGTGACGTTGGAACAGTTGTATGCGCTGGTCGAACAGGCCGAGCAGCAGGGCGTTCCGGCAGCGGAACTGCTCGATCCGCTATTAATGCCAATGGACAGTCCGGCTTCAGACTACCCGATAGTCAATCTCCCTTTAACCTCATCGGTCTACTTTAAAAATGGTAACCCGGTGCGGACGTCAGGTGCGCCGCTGGAAGGTCTGGTTCGCGTGACGGAAGGTGAAGAGGGCAAATTCCTCGGCATGGGTGAAATCGACGATGAAGGCCGTGTGGCACCACGCCGCCTGGTGGTCGAATACACCGAGTAAGCCAGATTGTGTGGCTTGCGATAACAGAGCGCTGCGAGTAGAATGTCGCGGCTTAACGCCTGCTTAATTGTTTAACAATCGGCAAGCGTTATATCAGGGGTTGCTGAATTAGAGATCGGCACCCTTTCTTTCTTTTAAATTTGGAGTTCAAAATGTCTCTAAGCGTTGAAGCTAAAGCACAAATCGTTTCTGAGTTCGGTCGTGGCGCGAACGACAGTGGTTCTACCGAAGTTCAGGTTGCACTGCTGACTGCACAGATCAACCACCTGCAGGGTCACTTTGCAGAGCACAAAAAAGATCACCACAGCCGTCGTGGTCTGCTGCGCATGGTTTCTCAGCGTCGTAAACTGCTCGACTACCTGAAACGTAAAGATGTTGCACGCTACACCGCGCTGATCGAGCGTCTGGGTCTGCGTCGCTAATTCTAGCGAGTTTCAGAAAGAGGGGCCTTTATGGCCCCTTTTTTCCACCAGGCGACGGCAATTTAAAAGAATTTTAGTGCCCGTAAAAACGCTGTCTGCGTCCCGGTAAATCCTCCCTGTCTACGTCTCGTTTAGACAAAATTGAGCTGAAATTACCGACACAGCAGTATTTTGAAAGATAACGGGTATAATGTATTGTTGTTGTGCATATTCTTCGTTGCAGAGGTTCGCGCGGCTAATGAGAGGCTTTACCCGCATCGGGTTAGGGTTGTCATTAGTCGCGAGGATGCAAAGAAGATCGGTTTCATCGGTCGGTACGCCAGAGGGTGTGCCGCCATTTAATAAGAAAGGATAGAATTTTGCTTAATCCGATCGTTCGTAAGTTCCAGTACGGCCAACACACTGTCACGCTGGAAACCGGCATGATGGCGCGTCAGGCGACTGCTGCTGTGATGGTTAGCATGGACGACACCGCGGTATTCGTTACCGTTGTCGGCCAGAAAAAAACCAAGCCAGGCCAGGATTTCTTCCCGCTGACCGTTAACTATCAGGAGCGTACTTACGCTGCTGGTCGTATCCCTGGTAGCTTCTTCCGTCGTGAAGGCCGTCCAAGCGAAGGCGAAACCCTGATTGCGCGTCTGATTGACCGCCCGGTTCGCCCGCTGTTCCCAGAAGGCTTCGTTAACGAAGTTCAGGTTATCGCGACCGTAGTTTCCGTTAACCCACAGATTAACCCAGACATCGTTGCGATGATTGGCGCATCTGCTGCCCTGTCCCTGTCCGGTATTCCGTTCAACGGTCCAATCGGTTCTGCTCGCGTGGGTTACATCAACGACCAGTACGTACTGAACCCAACTCAGGACGAACTGAAAGAGAGCAAGCTGGATCTGGTTGTTGCCGGTACCGAAGCTGCCGTACTGATGGTTGAATCCGAAGCTGAACTGCTGAGCGAAGACCAGATGCTGGGTGCCGTTGTGTTCGGTCACGAGCAACAGCAGGTTGTTATCAAAGAAATCAACGAGCTGGTTAAAGAAGCGGGCAAACCACGTTGGGATTGGCAGCCAGAAGCCGTCAACGAAGCGCTGAATGCGCGCGTTGCTGCGCTGGCAGAATCTCGCCTGAGCGACGCTTACCGCATCACCGACAAACAAGAGCGTTATGCTCAGGTTGACGTGATCAAATCTGAAACCATCGCTCAACTGGTTGCAGAAGATGAAACCCTGGACGCTAACGAACTGGGTGAAATCCTGCACGCTATCGAGAAAAACGTTGTTCGTAGCCGCGTACTGGCAGGCGAGCCGCGTATCGATGGCCGTGAAAAAGACATGATCCGTGGTCTGGACGTACGTACTGGCGTTCTGCCACGTACTCACGGTTCCGCGCTGTTCACCCGTGGCGAAACTCAGGCGCTGGTTACTGCGACCCTGGGCACCACCCGTGACGCACAGAACCTCGACGAGCTGATGGGCGAGCGTACTGACAACTTCCTGTTCCACTACAACTTCCCTCCGTACTGCGTAGGCGAAACCGGTATGGTCGGTTCTCCTAAGCGCCGTGAGATTGGTCACGGCCGCCTGGCGAAACGCGGCGTGCTGGCAGTGATGCCAGAGCTGGACAAGTTCCCGTACACCGTTCGTGTGGTTTCTGAAATCACCGAATCTAACGGTTCTTCTTCCATGGCTTCCGTATGTGGTGCTTCCCTGGCGCTGATGGACGCAGGCGTGCCTATCAAAGCTGCCGTTGCGGGTATCGCGATGGGTCTGGTGAAAGAAGGCGACAACTTTGTTGTTCTGTCTGACATCCTGGGCGACGAAGACCACCTGGGCGATATGGACTTCAAAGTTGCGGGTTCCCGCGACGGTATCTCTGCGCTGCAGATGGATATCAAAATTGAAGGTATCACCAAAGAGATCATGCAGGTTGCTCTGAACCAGGCTAAAGGTGCACGTCTGCACATCCTGGGCGTGATGGAACAGGCGATTAACGCGCCACGTGGCGATATTTCTCAGTTCGCTCCACGTATCCACACCATTAAGATCAATCCAGACAAGATCAAAGACGTTATCGGTAAAGGCGGCTCTGTTATCCGTGCCCTGACCGAAGAAACCGGCACCACCATCGAAATCGAAGATGACGGTACCGTGAAGATCGCTGCGACCGACGGTGAAAAAGCGAAATTCGCTATCCGTCGTATCGAAGAGATCACTGCAGAAATCGAAGTAGGTCGTATCTACAACGGTAAAGTGACCCGTATCGTTGACTTTGGCGCATTCGTTGCCATCGGCGGCGGTAAAGAAGGTCTGGTACACATCTCTCAGATCGCTGACAAGCGTGTTGAGAAAGTGACTGACTACCTGCAGATGAATCAGGAAGTACCGGTTAAGGTTCTGGAAGTTGACCGTCAGGGCCGTATCCGTCTGAGCATTAAAGAAGCAACCGAGCAGTCTCAGCCAGCCGCCGCAGCACCAGCTCCGGCAGCAGAGCAGGGCGAGTAAGGTTTGCCTTTGCCCTCCGCGTTTGCGGAGGGCACATTTAGCTGGCCGGATGCCTTGTTTGCAGGCGGGGGACAGGACGTTCATCCAATTGTTGTCTTCGGGAGTGGGAAATGAAGCCTTTTTTGCGCTGGTGTTTCGTTGCGACAGCACTCACCCTGGCAGGATGCAGCACCTCTGCCTGGCGTAAGAGTGAAGTCCTCGCAGTGCCATTGCAACCGACTTTACAGCAGGAAGTGATCCTGGCACGCATGGAACAAATTCTTGCCAGTCGGGCTTTAACCGATGACGAACGCGCACAGCTTTTATATGAGCGCGGAGTGTTGTATGATAGTCTCGGTCTGAGGGCATTAGCGCGTAACGATTTCTCGCAAGCGCTGGCAATCCGACCTGATATGCCTGAAGTATTCAACTACTTAGGCATTTATTTAACGCAGGCAGGCAATTTTGATGCTGCCTATGAAGCGTTTGATTCTGTACTTGAGCTTGATCCAACTTACAATTATGCGCACTTGAACCGCGGCATCGCGCTTTATTACGGTGGCCGTGCGAAGTTAGCGCAAGATGATCTGCTGGCGTTTTATCAAGACGATCCCAATGATCCTTTCCGCAGTCTGTGGCTTTATCTCGCTGAGCAGAAGCTCGATGAGAAGCAGGCGAAAGAGGCGTTGAAGCAACGCTTCGACAAATCGGATAAAGAACAGTGGGGATGGAACATTGTCGAGTTCTACTTAGGCAACATTGACGAGAAAACGTTAATGGAACGCCTGAAGGCGGACGCAACGGATAACACCTCGCTCGCTGAGCATCTCAGTGAAACCAACTTCTATTTAGGTAAGTATTACCTAAGTCTTGGGGACAAGAACAGCGCTACGGCACTGTTCAAACTGGCGGTTGCCAACAACGTACACAACTACGTTGAGCACCGATACGCATTGTTGGAATTATCGCTCCTGGGCCAGGACCAAGATGACCTGGCAGAATCGGACCAGCAATAGCTGACGACTACATCAGCCCGTAATCTTTTTTGATTGCCATCACCTTCGCGGGTGAGGGCGTTGTTGTTCGTTAATACACCTACTTTGAGCCGGTTCACACTTTTCAATGAAAATTGCAGATCAATTTCATGATGAGTTATGTAGACTGGCCGCCATTAATATCGAGGCACTTGTACTACATGGCTGAATTCGAAACCACTTTTGCAGATCTGGGCCTGAAGGCTCCTATCCTTGAAGCCCTTACCGATCTGGGTTACGAAAAACCATCTCCGATCCAGGCTGAGTGCATTCCGCACCTGCTGGGCGGTCGTGACGTTCTGGGTATGGCCCAGACAGGTAGTGGTAAAACCGCAGCGTTTTCCCTGCCACTGCTGAACAATCTTGATCCTGAGCTGAAAGCACCTCAAATCCTGGTGCTGGCCCCGACCCGCGAACTGGCGGTTCAGGTGGCTGAAGCAATGACTGAGTTCTCTAAACATATGCGCGGCGTAAACGTGGTTGCCCTGTACGGCGGCCAGCGTTATGACGTGCAGTTACGCGCCCTGCGTCAAGGGCCACAGATTGTCGTCGGTACTCCAGGTCGTCTGCTTGACCACCTGAAGCGCGGTACCCTGGATCTCTCTAAACTGAGCGGTCTGGTACTTGACGAAGCTGATGAAATGCTGCGTATGGGCTTTATCGAAGACGTTGAAACCATCATGGCTCAGATTCCAGAAGGTCATCAGACCGCTCTGTTCTCTGCAACCATGCCGGAAGCTATCCGTCGTATTACCCGTCGCTTTATGAAAGATCCACAGGAAGTACGCATTCAGTCCAGCGTAACGACCCGCCCGGACATCAGCCAGAGCTACTGGTCTGTGTACGGCATGCGCAAAAACGAAGCGCTGGTACGTTTCCTGGAAGCGGAAGATTTTGATGCGGCGATTATCTTCGTTCGTACCAAAAACGCGACCCTGGAAGTGGCTGAAGCCCTGGAACGTAGCGGCTACAACAGCGCCGCGCTGAACGGTGACATGAACCAGTCTCTGCGTGAGCAGACTCTGGATCGTCTGAAAGACGGTCGTCTGGATATCCTGATCGCAACCGACGTTGCGGCACGTGGTCTGGACGTTGAGCGTATCAGCCTGGTTGTTAACTACGACATCCCAATGGACTCCGAGTCTTACGTTCACCGTATCGGTCGTACCGGTCGTGCGGGTCGTGCTGGCCGTGCGCTGCTGTTCGTTGAGAACCGCGAGCGTCGTCTGCTGCGCAACATCGAACGTACTATGAAGCTGACCATTCCAGAAGTTGAGCTGCCAAACGCAGATCTGCTGGGCAAACGCCGTCTGGAAAAATTCGCCGCGAAAGTACAGCAGCAGCTGGAAAGCAGCGATCTGGATCAGTACCGTGCACTGCTGGCGCAAATCCAGCCGACGGCTGAAGGCGAAGAGCTGGACGTTGAAACGCTGGCCGCTGCGCTGCTGAAAATGGCACAGGGCGAACGTTCTCTGATCGTTCCACCAGATGCGCCAATGCGTCCTAAGCGTGAGTTCCGTGACCGTGACGATCGTTTCGAACGTCGTGACCGTAACGACCGCAATGACCGTGGCCCACGTGGCGACCGTGCAGAACGCGGTGGTGAAGATCGTCCTAAGCGCGAACGTCGTGACGTTGGCGATATGGAACTGTACCGCATTGAAGTGGGTCGTGATGACGGCGTTGAAGTTCGTCACATCGTTGGCGCTATCGCGAACGAAGGCGACATCAGCAGCCGTTACATCGGTAACATCAAGCTGTTCGGTACCCACTCTACTATCGAACTGCCAAAAGGCATGCCGGGCGAAGTACTGCAGCACTTTACTCGCACTCGTATCCTGAACAAACCGATGAACATGCAGCTGATCGGCGACGCGCAGCCTCGTCCAGAGCGCAGCGGTCGTAGCTTCGGCGGCGAACGTCGTGAAGGCGGTCGTAGCTTCGGTGGTGAACGTCGTGAAGGCGGTCGTGGCGAAGGTCGTGGTTTCGGCGGCGAGCGTCGTGAAGGCGGCCGTGGTGATGGTCGTCGTTTCAGCGGTGAGCGTCGTGACGGTGGTAACCGTGCGCCGCGCCGTGATGATGCAGGCGCTGCTCCACGTCGTGATGACTCTACTGGTCGTCGTCGTTTCGGCGGTGACGCATAAGCCTCACGGTTTAAAAGCGTAAAGTAATATATACAGCCCCGATCGTCATGATTGGGGCTTTTTTTATTCCATTTGTACTCGTGTACTGGTACAGTGCGACACATTAAAATGCAGTAGCAAAATAATACACTGGAGAAAAGGCTGTATGGCGACACTAACCACCACCCAAACGTCACCTTCGCTGCTTGGCGGCGTGGTGATCATCGGCGGCACCATCATTGGTGCGGGAATGTTCTCTCTGCCGGTGGTCATGTCTGGGGCGTGGTTCTTCTGGTCGATGGCGGCGCTGGTGTTTACCTGGTTCTGCATGCTGCACTCAGGGTTGATGATCCTCGAAGCGAACCTCAACTACCGTATTGGTTCGAGCTTCGATACCATTACCAAAGATCTGCTGGGCAGGGGCTGGAACGTGGTGAACGGCATCTCCATTGCTTTCGTGCTCTACATTCTGACCTACGCCTATATCTCGGCGAGCGGCTCGATTCTGCATCACACCTTCGCTGAGATGTCGCTGAACGTCCCGCCTCGGGCCGCAGGCTTTGGCTTTGCGCTGCTGGTGGCGTTCGTGGTGTGGTTGAGCACCAAAGCGGTGAGCCGCATGACCGCTATTGTGCTGGGCGCCAAGGTGATTACCTTCTTCCTGACCTTCGGTAGCCTGATGGGCCACGTCACGCCCGCCACGCTGTTTAACGTGGCTGAGTCTCACGCCAGCTATACGCCTTACCTGCTGATGACGCTGCCGTTCTGTCTGGCCTCGTTTGGCTATCACGGTAACGTACCGAGCCTGATGAAGTATTACGGCAAAGATCCTAAGACCATCGCGAAGTGCCTGGTGTACGGCACGCTGCTGGCGCTGGTGCTCTATACCGTGTGGTTGCTGGGGACGATGGGCAACATCCCACGTCCGGAGTTTATCGGCATTGCGCAGAAGGGCGGTAACATTGATGTGCTGGTACAGGCGCTGAGTGGCGTGCTCAATAGCCGTAGCCTGGATCTGTTGCTGGTGGTGTTCTCGAACTTTGCGGTGGCGAGTTCGTTCCTTGGCGTGACGCTGGGTCTGTTTGACTATCTGGCGGATTTGTTCAAATTTGATGACTCTGCGCTGGGCCGTTTCAAAACTGCGCTGCTGAGCTTCCTGCCGCCGATTATCGGTGGCCTGCTGTGGCCGAACGGTTTCCTGTATGCCATTGGCTATGCAGGGCTGGCGGCGACCATCTGGGCGGCGATTGTCCCGGCGCTGCTGGCACGCAAATCCCGCAAGCGCTTCGGTAGCCCGAAATTCCGCGTCTGGGGTGGTAAGCCGATGATTGCGTTGATTCTGGTCTTTGGTGTGGGGAACGCGTTAGTGCACGTGCTGTCGAGCTTTAATCTGCTGCCGGTTTATCAGTAGGTCAACAATCCAATACTTGTCGTAGCCCGGACGAGGCGTTTACGCCGACTCCGGGGTTTTCCCCCGGCGTCGCTTCGCTCGGCCGGGCTACCTGTTGATTCCGGGCTATCCCAACAATTCCTGCTTCACATCCATCGCCAACCCAAACGAATGCAGCCGCGCCTGATGATCGAAAATCTGGCCGTTAACCATAATCTCATCCGCCTGTGTTTCCCGCAGAATTGACTCCAGACCGTGGCGCACTTTCGCCTTATCACCCACCAGCGACATCCGTAGCGCCTGGTCAACGCCGTATTTCTCCGATGGCGTCCAGAAGTGCTCCATCTGCTGAATCGGCGGTGGTAGTTGCCCGGTCTCTCCACGACGCAGCTTCGTGAACGCCTGCTGCATGGAGGTAAAGAGGAATTCGGCATCGCGGTTGCTGTCGGCAGCGATGATATTGATGCACACCATCGCATACGGTTTTTCCAGCCGCGCCGACGGCTTGAAGTTGGTGCGATAGAGATGCAGCGCCTGGAATAGCATGTCCGGGGCGAAGTGTGAGGCGAAAGCAAACGGCAGGCCGAGCTGCGCGGCAAGCTGCGCGCCATAAAGGCTGGAACCGAGCAGCCACACTGGGATCTTCTCACCGTAGCCCGGTACCGGGCGTACCTGCGGGTCAGGGTCGACCGCATCAAACCAGTCCACCAGCTCCGCGACGTCGCGCGGGAAGTTATCGATATCCCCGCTCATATGACGGCGCAGCGCGCGCATCGTTGGCTGATCGCTGCCCGGTGCACGGCCAAGCCCAAGATCGATGCGGCCAGGATAGAGCGTGTTGAGCGTACCGAACTGCTCGGCAATCACCAGCGGTGAGTGGTTAGGCAGCATCACGCCACCGGAACCCAGATGCAGCGTGGTGGTGTGGGCGGCGAGGTAGCCAATCAGCACCGAGGTTGCTGCACTGGCGATACCCACCATATTGTGGTGTTCTGCCAGCCAATAGCGGTGGTAGCCACGCTTTTCAGCGAGCTGTGCCAGATCGAGCGAATGGGAGAAGGCTTCTCGTGCGGAGGAGCCCTGAGGGATCGGCGCGAGATCGAGCACCGAGAATGCAACGGTTTTGTCAGTCATAAAGGCTCACTTTGCTAGCTGCTAATCTTTTCATACTGCATTAAAGAATAGTGAATGTTGTTAACAAAGTGAGCTTTATACAGCGGATACTGGTCAGAAAATGCCTGATGGCGCTGCGCTTATCAGGCCTACAGACGAACGGTAGCCCGGCCGAGCGCAGCGACGCCGGGGATGTTTAGGCCTGCAGCTCCAGCCCGGCCAGACGCTTCCAGTAACCGTTACAGTCGCTATTGGCGGTCAGCGGTAGCGGGGCAGCGCCGTTTTCGTTAGCGCGGAAGGCGTCGAGCATGGCGAAAGTCTCATTGCCCATCGGCGACAGACGTACCATATCGACCAATCCGTGCATCGACGTCAGTTCGTTGCCGAGGTTATAAACGTAGCCGCTCATGGTCTGAATGCCGTTCAGCACGAACACCTGCTGATTTTCCTGCGACAACATGCTGCGCCCGTTCGGGTACTTGATGCAGCAGGTCTCGCACTCATCCTTTGGCTTATCTTCCGAGCGTGCGGTAAAGCAGCGGGCGGAGTAGGCCAGCGGCAGATGGCCGTAGCTCAGCACTTCCACTTCAAACTTATCGCGGATGCCCAGCTCTTCACACTGATTGAGCAGGTTCACCAGCCAGTCGCGGGACAGCTCAACCGGCATGCACCAGCGCACCATGCCCTGCTTTTGTAGCAGGCGCAGGGTCACGGCGTTGTAGCAGTTCAGCGCGTGGCCGGCGACGAACGGCAGCTTGCGATCGGCGCACAGATTCACCACCCCAAGGTCGCTGGCTTCAACCAGAAAATCACCGTTTTCCACGTAGCGCTTAAGCTCGCCCAGCTCGGATGATGCCTGAACCAGCGCCAACGTAGAGAGCACGACCTGTTTGCCGCTACCGGCGAGAGATTTCGCCATGTCCAGCCAGTCGCCCACTTTGGTGGCGCGACGTTTGCTGCACACTGCTTCACCGAGGTAGATGGTATCGGCGCTGCTGTTAGCGGCCTGCTGGTAAAAATCTTCCAGCGTCTCTTTTGACCAGTAGTAAAGCACCGGTCCTAATGAATATTTCATTGCTGTTCCTACTGCCATTTACGGTGATAGGCCCCGAGGGTGGTCTGGGTGCCTTCTGACATCGAGCCAAGCGTCTCCATCCACGCGGCCTGCGGGACGAAGTTCTGCGGGTCAGCCATGCAGCGGTCAATCGCCTGACGCCACACCTTCGCCACCTGGCTGACGTACGCCGGACTACGCTGGCGGCCTTCGATTTTCACCGAGGCGATATTGGCGGCCAGCAGCTCCGGCAGCAGCTCCAGGGTGTTGAGGCTGGTTGGCTCTTCCAGCGCGTGATAGCGCTCGCCATCGACCAGATAGCGGCCTTTGCACAGCGTCGGGTAGCCCGCGTTTTCGCCATCCTGATAGCGGTCGATCAGCACTTCGTTAAGGCGAGACTCCAGCCCCTGCGGGGTTTGCTGCCAGCGCACGTAGCGTGCGGGTGAACACGCGCCAACGGTATTCGGCGACTCACCGGTCAGGTAAGATGAGAGATAGCAGCGACCTTCGGCCATGATGCACAGGCTGCCAAAGGCGAATACCTCCAGCGGCACCGGTGTAACGCGAGCGAGCTGCTTCACCTGGTGAATAGACAGTACGCGCGGCAGCACCACGCGGGCCACGTCAAAGTTGCGATGATAGAAATTAATCGCCTCTTCGTTGGTCGCTGATGCCTGAACGGAGACATGGCGCTCAATATGCGGATAGCGCTCTGCGGCATACTCAAGCATGGCGAGGTCGGCGAGGATCAGCGCATCGGCGCCCAGCTGCGCGGCCATATCGACGGCGCGCTGCCAGCGGACGTAGCCGTCCGGGTGGGCAAAGGTGTTAATCGCGATGTGCAGCTTACGGCGATGCTGATGCACGAAGTTAACGGCTTCCTGCAGTTTCTTTTCGGTAAAATTAAGACCGGCGAAATGGCGGGCGTTGGTATCGTCCTTCAGCCCGATGTACACCGCATCGGCTCCGTTTTCGATAGCCGCCTTTAGCGCCGGGAGGTTTCCGGCAGGGCAGAGCAACTCCATAATTATTCCTGAGTTAGGCCCAGCAGGGCGCATTATTGTTAATGAATGGAGATTTTAGTTAACCTATCGCGACGCATTTTTGATTTGAGGCAGACAAAAGCGTATTGATGGCGCCAATAATCCGCCTACCTCACGACATAATTGTTGATTTACGCCGCTATGTCGTTTAACTGATATGGCAAAATAACGGAACTATTGCATTCAGGGAGTAAAGCTTGTGTTGGATAAACTGCGTTCACGTCTGGTCCATGTTGCACCGACTCTGATGAGCGTTCCGGTGAAATTCACGCCGTTTGCGCTTAAACGGCAGGTCCTTCAGCAGGTGTTAAGCTGGCAGTTCCGCCAGGCGCTGGATGACGGTGAACTGGATTTTCTTGACGGCCGCTGGCTGAGTATTGAGGTGCGTGATATTGGCCTCACCTGGTTTACCTCCGTTGAGAACGGGCGCTTAATCGTCAGCGACGCCGCTCAGGCGGACGTGAGCTTTAGCGCTGAGGCGAGCGATCTGTTAATGATCGCCGCGCGCAAACAGGACCCGGATACGCTCTTCTTCCAGCGCCGCCTGGTGATTGAAGGGGATACGGAGCTGGGTCTCTATGTCAAAAACCTGATGGATGCCATTGAGCTTGAGCAGATGCCGAAAGCGCTGCGCATGATGCTGATGCAGCTGGCTGATTTCGTAGAGGCTGGCCTAAAATCACCATCAGAAACTAAACATACATCGGTAGGTGAGCCATGCTGATTCGAGTAGAAATTGGAATTGATGCTCCAGGTATCGACGCGCTGCTGCGCCGTACCTTCAACCGTGACGGCGAAGCCAATCTGGTCCGCGAGCTGCGCGAAGACGGTCTGATTACGCTGGGGCTGGTGGCAACGGACGATGAAGGCCACGTTGTCGGCTACGTCGCGTTTAGCCCGGTCAGCATTGAAGGCGAAGAGTTACAGTGGGTGGGTCTGGCACCGCTGGCGGTAGACGAAGCCTACCGTGGTCAGGGGCTGGCGCGTCAGCTGGTCTATGAAGGGCTGGATTCGCTCAATGAATTTGGCTACGCGGCGGTAGTGACGCTGGGTGAACCTGAACTCTACGGTCGTTTTGGCTTTGAGCGCGCGGCACAGTATGACCTGCGCTGTCGCTGGCCTGGCACCGAAGAGGCGTTTATGGTTCACGGTCTGGCGGACGATGCGCTGAACGGCGTTCACGGGCTGGTGGAGTATTCCGACCACTTCAATCGTGTTTAAGACTGCCCAGTAACGTTTCGAATGAACCGTCACCTGCGACGAGGCGCTCTTTCTGGCGCTTCGTTAGCTGCTTAATGCGGTACTCCAGGCGCAGCGCCAGCGAGTGCTCGCCAACCTCACCGGAAAACGCCAGCCGTAGCTCACCTTTGCCGCGCAGCGCTTTCGCCCCTTTACCGCTTTGATGCTGGTGGAACCGTCGTTCAACATCGGTGGTGATACCGGTGTACAATTTGTCGTCCTCGGTACGGACGAGATAAAGAAACCAATGCACGTGTGGCAACCTGTCAGTGTGGGTGAACGCACCATAGCATAACGGAGAGAACGGATGGAAACCCTCACTGCCATTAGTAAGTGGCTGGCAAAACAGCATGTTGTCAGCTGGTGCGTCGCAAAGGAAGGCGAGCTTTGGTGCGCGAACGCGTTCTACGTTTACGACGCGCAGCGCGTCGCCTTTTATCTGCTCAGCGAAGAGACCACGCGCCATGGCCAGATGACGGGACAACAGGCGCCGGTCGCCGGGACGATCAATGGTCAGCCAAAGACCGTGGCATTGATTCGTGGCGTGCAGTTCAAAGGCGAAATTCGCCTGCTGAGCGGTGACGAAGCCGATGAAAAACGCGCGCTCTACGTCAAACGTTTCCCCGTTGCCCGGATGCTCTCCGCGCCGGTGTGGGAACTACGCCTCGATGAACTGAAGTTCACCGACAACACGCTCGGCTTCGGCAAGAAGCTGCACTGGCTGCGCGACTAAGCCTTAAGCGTCGGTAATTCAATGATAAAGCGCGTGGCGACGGTATCTGACGTCACGCTAATCTTTCCGTGATGCGCCCGGACGATCGACTTCACGATGGCCAGCCCAATTCCGCTGTTTTCCCCTTTCCGCTGCCGTGAAGGATCGACCCGGTAGAAGCGATCGAACAGGCGCGGCAAATGCTCCTCGGCAATCGGCGTACCTGGATTTTCCACGCTGTAGACGACCCTATCGTCATGCGCGCTCACCTGGACGGTGACCGACATCCCGCGCGGGGTGTAGCGGATGGCGTTGGAGAGCAGATTGTTAATGACCCGGCGGATCATCAGCGGATCGCCCATCACCAGCGACGGTTGCCCGACAAAGCGCAGCGCCACGTCGCGCTCTTCCGCCCAGGCTTCAAAGAACTCAAACACCTTCATGGTTTCCGTCTGCAGATCCAGTGGTACGCTCTCCGGCACCAGCAGGTTCTCATCCGCCTGTGCCAGAAACAGCATATCGCTGACCATTTTCGCCATCCGGTTGTACTCCTCAAGGCTGGAGTAAAGCACATCTTCCAGCTCTTTGACCGTCCGGGGATGGCTGAGCGCTATCTCGGTCTGGGTGACCAGATTGGTGATTGGCGTGCGCATCTCGTGGGCGATATCGGCGGAGAAGTTGGCCTGGCGTCGGAACACATCCTCGATCCGGCCGATCATCTGATTAAACGAGATAACCAGCTGCTCCAGCTCGATCGGCACGCGGGTGGGATCCAGCCGCATGTCGAGATTTTCCGAGGTGATATTTTTGATCTCCAGGCTGACGTCACGCAGCGGCTGGTGGCCTTTACGTACCGCGATCAGCACGATCACCACGATAAACAGGCTGATGACGGCGGCGATCATCATCAGGTTGCGCTTGAGCTCTTTGAGATAGTGCAGATGGAAGTCTATCGATAGCGCGGTCAGCAGCGTATAGCGCTGGGTATCGCTCTGGATCGTTGAGGCGATAACCCGGTAGGTCGCCGTCGGCATGGCGCTGGCGTCGTGCCCCTCCATCGGCGGCATACTGCTGCCGACCCAGCGGAACATGCGCTGGGATTTCAACGCCTGGGAAAACTGGGGAGAGGCAAAGATCGGCGACAGATCTGGTCCGCTGGGGGAGCGATACAGCAGCGGGTTGTTTTCGCTGCGCAATAGCACGACGATATTGCGATAGCCCGCCAGCGCGCTCTGGATATTGGCGAGCTTCTCGGCCTCTGAGGCATCTGGCGCGGTGAGCTGCGCATTTAGCGTCGCGTTCACCTGCTTGAGGTCATTCACATCCTGCTCGGCGAAGTGTTTTTCCACCGAATGCAGCATCATTCCGGTAAAGGCGGCAAACGCGAGAATGGTCGCCAGGCTGATAAAAAAGGTCAGGCGGGTGGCAAGCGAGAACGGGCGGCGGCGCGCGTTAACCTTCATCGCGAACCTCAAGTACGTAGCCTACGCCGCGAACGGTCTGAATCAGCTTCGGGGTAAAGTCGTTATCAATTTTGGCGCGCAGGCGCTTGATGGCGACGTCGATGGCGTTGGTATCGCTGTCGAAATTCATATCCCAGACCTGGGAGGCGATCAGTGAACGCGGCAGCACCTCGCCCTGATGGCGCAGGAAGAACTCCAGCAGCGTAAACTCTTTGCTGGTCAAGGTGATGCGCGTATCGCCGCGGGTCACCTTGCGGGAGACTCTGTCGAGCGTGAGATCGGCAACCTGCAACTGGCTCTCAACGATCACTGCCGCTCCACGGCGCAATAGCGTTCTGACGCGCGCCAGCAGTTCGGCAAAAGCGAAGGGTTTCACCAGATAATCATCGGCGCCCAGTTCCAGCCCTTTCACCCGATGCTCAATGGTGCCGAGCGCGGTGAGCAGCAGGATCGGCATTCCTTTGTTGGCCGCACGCAGCATGCGCACAATATCCCAGCCGTTGACGTCAGGCAGCATAATATCCAGCACAATCAGGTCGTAATCGGCGGTCATCGCCAGGTGATAACCGTTGAGGCCGTTGTCGGTGTGATCCACCACAAAGCCCGCTTCCGTCAGCCCCTTTGCCAGGTATTCGCCCGTTTTGACCTCGTCTTCCACCACCAGAATTTTCATCTGCCCTCCATCGCCGCTGTGTGATGGAGCCATTCTAATGAGGAGTCGGCGAGGACGGAATACCTGATGGGGAGTTTCCTTAAACGGAAGAGAAGGCGAGCGCGCTGTCTGGATATGGATATTGTTTCCGTATTGTCAACAAAATGGTAGCTTGCTAAAATGTTCCAATATGGAAACATGGAGGTTATGTCGTGCATGTCATATCAAGGGCGCCATTTGATGAGGCGGTGAGGAAATACCCAAACGAGACCACCGCACTGGATGATACATATCGGGTTTTAAAACGAGCGAACGCCGCTACTCCGGATGAACTCGGGCAGTATTTTAGCAGCCTGGATCGTATGAAGTACCGGGATAAATGGTGGGTTATTGATATTAGCGGTAACACATTGAGAATGATGTTTTTTGCCGATTTCGAACGGGGAAAGGTGTTTATTAAACATATCACCACACATCCGGAGTATGACCGATTAACAAAATATTATCGGGAGCATAGAGAATGATTTTCAGCGAAGCGATCAAAGCGGCCAACGATCTCGCCAGCATTGTGCCACTGTTGGGTGGGAGTACATCTCGTAAAGATTATGAAGAGGCGCTGGAGCTGATTGAGTATCTGTTGGAGAACGAGCCCGATAGCCCTCTTGTTGATATGCTGGCCAGCAAAATAGCGGCCTATGAAGATAGTGCCGTAGAGTTTGCTGCATTTAATACACGTATTGCAACCGGATGTAACGGCGTAGCGCTACTGCGTGTGTTGATGGACCAGCATGGACTAAAGCAGTCAGATTTTGAGCATGAAATAGGTCAAAGATCGTTAGTCAGCCGAATACTGAATGGAGAGCGGGCCCTGACGCTCGATCATATGCGCGCGCTGGCAAAACGCTTTAACCTCCCCGTATCAGCATTTGTAGATTAAGCACATATTCGTGTAGCCCGGCCGAGCGCATGCGACGCCGGGTTTGGCACCGAGCTACCCCGGAGTCGGCGCTGACGGCCTCGTCCGGGCTACATTTATTCCGCCCAGGCGTTCTGGCGCTTCAACTCCTCGTTCACCTTGCCGTTGATCTCCTTCAGCACGGTGGGGATATCGCCGTCGCAGCTGGCGTAGATTTTATTAAAGCCGTCGGCGGTGATTTGCCGCACCGGGATCCAGTTTGGGATCTGCGGCATGTAGCGCCCCTCTTTGGCGTAGGTTTCCGCGAACACTTCCCAGCGCGGATCGTCGTGATAATCCTTGATGTTCAGCGTCTTGTTAATGGGCAGACGGACGATCGGCATTGAAGTGCTATCGGTCGCCATACCGATCTTCTGCCCCTCAGGCGAGATCAAGAACTCAAGGAACCGTTTCGCTGCCGCCTTATGCTGGCTGGTTTTCATCAGGAATGCCGTGGTGCCTTCCGCCATGGAGATGGCACCGCCGGGGCCTGCCGGTGGTGGCACGACGGTGTAAGTCTCTTTGCCCGGATCTTTATCGAACAGCGCGATGTGGTACGGGCCGGAGGAGTACATCCCGGTCTGCCCGGAACGGAACGAGGTGTTGGCATCGGCGGTGGTGTGGTTAATCGCCCCCGGCTGCGCCAGCCCTTCGCACACCATCCCGCGCATAAACGTCATCGCGGTGACCATCTCTTTGCTGTCCAGCGCCGCTTTAAATTTCCCCGGCTGCGTTGCTACCAGGTAGTTCGCTCCCGCCTGCCACAGATAGGAGGACGAGAACGAGCTGGCATAGCCGCGGGTGGTGGCTAACGGCATGGTAAAGCCATAGGTGTCGTTTTTACCGTTGCCGTCCGGGTCGTCATGGGTAAACGCCTTCGCCACGTTTTTCAGCTCCTCCCAGGTAGTAGGGGCTTTTAGGTTGAGCTTATTCAGCCAGTCCTGACGAATAAACAGCGCGTAGGTATGCGCGGAGGTTGGGACGCCGTAATATTTACCGTCCGGCAGCTGGGTGGATTTCCACGCCGCCTCATAGACATCACCGCCGCCCTTTAGCTCGCCCGGCTTAATTTCATCGACGATGCCAAGCTGCACCATCTGGCCGACGATAATCGCATCGTTGAACACCACATCCGGCAGCGCGTTGCCGGTGGCCGCCCGTGCCAGACGCTGGTCGAAGTCGGTCACCGCGTTGAAGTATTTAATCGATATCCCGGTCTCTTTTTTAAACTGGTCCGCAAGCTGTTGGTAAATCACTTTTGAATCGTTGCTGGCGCGGATCCAGACATCCAGTTCTTCGCTGAAAGCATTATGTGAAAGGCTAATTAACAGGGCCAAACCCAGCGCTTTGGTTTTGAATTGCATATATTGACTCCGATTTTTTACGGTAGATATTTGCCATCCCTGAACAGAGGTAAGGATTGGTGAAAAAAGGAACGAAAATGATGATAGGAGCGTGGCAAGGATGAAACAATGTTTCGAAAATGTAATTCCATGAATATCAGATAATTATGTGGTTGAGTTCACAAGGAAAATCAGGCGATATTTACTCTCGAGAATTTAACCGTATGAAAAGATTACCGTTGTCGTTTTGCGCTAAATAAACACGGGGGGGAGCAAGAGAATAAATTCGTGAGCGCGCTAGCCTTTTTCCGTGAAAGCGTGATCGCCAATGAATATTGCAGCAAAAAAGAGCGATTTTTTGGCCCATTATTATTTCCCGCCGCGATTGCGGCTTATTTTTCGCCATGCCGATCACGTCCCACCGCGCGTAAATGACAGCTTTGTCATTAACCTGTCACCGAGCAAACAGAGTCACCTCCGTAAAGTAGCCACATAGCCAGCCCCTTTTGATTCGGCTGAACAGGACGTGACATGTGTAAAGTAAAACAACTGACGCTGATGATGGCGTTCATTCTGGCCGGATGCACCTCGCTGGCGCCGGATTACCGACAGCCGGAAAACGTAGTGCCTCAGCAGTTTTCGCTGTCTCAGAGGACGCTGGTGCCGAGCGGTGGCCAGTGGCAGGAGACCGGCTGGCAGACCTTTTTCGTCGACCCACAGGCGAAACGCCTGATTGATGTCGCCCTGCACAACAACCGTGATTTACGCATGGCGGTGCTGAACGTCGAAGCCGCACGCGCGCAGTACAACGTGACCGACGCCGGCCGCTACCCGCAGCTAAATGGCTCGACGGGCGGAAGCTATGAAGGCGACCTGCAGGGAAAAAACGCCACCACTAAAAGCTATAGCGCGAGCCTGAACCTGAGCTTTGAGCTCGACTTTTTCGGCAAGCTGAAAAACATGAGCGAAGCGGACCGTCAGAGCTTCTTTGCCAGTCAGGCCGCCCAGCGCGCGGCGCAGATTGTGGTGGTGACGAACGTCTCGCAGGCATACTTCAACCAGCGGCGGCTAGCAGCCCAGTTGGCAATAGCCAAAGAGACGCTGCGTAACTACCAGCAGTCCTACGCGTTCGTGGAACAACAGCTGGTTACCGGCAGCACCAACGTGCTGGCGCTGGAGCAGGCGCGCGGAGTGATTGAAAGCACCCGTGCCGATATTGCCCAGCGGGAAGGTGAGCTGGCGCAGGCCAATCATGCGCTGCAGCAGCTGTTGGGCACCTACAACACCCCGCTAAGCGATGACGCGCAGAACGTCACGGCGGTAAAGCCACTGCCGCTGCCAGCTAACCTGCCGTCGACCATTCTGCTTCAGCGTCCGGACATCATGGAGGCCGAGCACCAGCTGCGCGCGGCGGATGCCAATATCGGCGTGGCCCGCGCGGCCTTCTTCCCGTCGATAACGCTAACTAGCGGTATTTCGAGCAGCAGTTCGTCGCTCTCTAGCCTGTTCAATGCGGCCAGCGGCATGTGGAACTTCGTGCCGAAGGTGGATCTGCCCATCTTCAACGCTGGGCGTAACGAGGCCAACCTGGCACTGGCTAACGTGAAGCAGCGTCAGGCGGTGGTGAACTACGAACAGAAAATTCAGGCAGCCTTTAAAGCGGTGGCTGATGCGCTGTCGCTACGCGAGAGCATCGAAGGCCAACTGGTGGCGCAGCAGCGTTATTTAGCGTCGCTGCAAATTACTCTGCAGCGCGCCCGCGGATTATATGCCAGCGGTGCGGTGAGCTATATCGAAGTGCTCGATGCCGAGCGCGCTATCTTCACCACACAGCAGGCGATCCTCGATTTACTTTATTCCCAACAGGTTAACGAAATTAATCTATTCACCGCACTTGGTGGCGGCTGGAAAGCGTAACCCTTTATTCAGGAGATTCTCGATATGCGTAACGTAACGATGCTGGTTGGCGGAATGTTGATGGCGATGACGCTGAACGTTCAGGCCGCCGAAATGCAGCATGACGGACATGGCCAGATGATGGAAATGAAGACCCAGCAGGCGGTTATTCAGGGTACCGGCGTGGTGCAGTCCGTGGATAAAGCGGCGAAAAAAATCACCATCGCCCACGAAGCGATTCCCGCCATTGGCTGGCCAGCGATGACCATGCGCTTTACCTATACCGCGCCCACCGAAGCGATTAATCAGCTGAAAGAGGGGAGTCACGTGAACTTCTCCTTTATTCAGCAGGGGAACATCTCGCTGCTCCAGGATATTAAGTCAATCTGATGGCTAAATTAAAATATACGGCCGCCATTGTCTGTAGCCTGATTATTGGCGGCCTGGCGACGGCGGCGATAAGCCGCTTTATGGCGCCGAACGCCGAGGCTGAATCTCAGCCTACCGAGCGTAAGGTGCTGTACTGGTACGATCCGATGAAGCCCGACGTGCGCTTCGATAAGCCGGGTAAATCGCCGTTTATGGACATGGACCTGGTGGCGAAATACGCCGATGAGGGCGGGGATGCGCAGTCGAGCGGCGTCCGTATCGACCCCACTCAGGTGCACAACCTGGGGCTGCGTACGGAGAAAGTCAGCAAGGGCCGCCTCAACTATGGTCAGACTCTTCCCGCGAACGTCAGCTACAACGAATACCAGTTTGTGATTGTCCAGGCGCGCGCCGAAGGGTTTATCGAAAAGGTCTCCCCGCTGACGGTGGGCGACAAAGTGCGTAAGGGCACGCCGCTGGTTGAGGTCACCATTCCTTCGTGGGTGGAAGCGCAGAGCGAATACCTGCTGCTGGCGAACTCAGGCGGCACGGCAAGCCAGCTTGATGGCGTGCTGGAACGTCTGCGGCTGGCGGGTATGCCGGAAGCGGATATCCAGCGGATGCGTAGCACACGCCGCGTACAGACGCGCTTTACCCTTACCGCGCCTATCGACGGCGTGCTGACAGCCTTTAGCCTGAAAAGCGGCATGAACATCGCCAAAGACAGCGTGGTGGCGCAGATTCAGGGCATGGACCCGGTGTGGATCACCGCCGCCGTGCCGGAGTCGATCGCTTATCTGCTCAAAGACTCCACCCAGTTTACGGTGGCGATTCCGGCCTACCCCGACAAAACCTTCCCGATCCAGAAATGGTCTATCCTGCCGAGCGTCGATCAAACTACGCGCACGCTGCAGGTGCGTTTGCAGGTCAATAACCCGGATGAACTGCTGAAGCCGGGGATGAACGCCTACCTGAAGCTGAACGCGCAAAGCGACGAGATGCTGCTGATCCCGTCTCAGGCGGTGATTGATACCGGCGATGAGCAGCGGGTGATTACGGTGGCGAGCAACGGCGAATTTGTGCCGAAAAAAATCCAGGTGCTGCATGAATCGCAGCATCAGGCCGGCATTGGCGCAGGTTTATCGGAAGGGGAATCGGTGGTGCTGAACGGCCTGTTCCTGATTGATTCCGAAGCCAATATCAGCGGCGCGCTGGACAGAATGCGGCATACCGCCGACGCCCACGCCGGGCATTAAGGAGACGGTGATGATTGAATGGATTATCCGGCGCTCGGTCGCCAACCGTTTTCTGGTGATGATGGGCGTGCTGTTTTTAAGCGTCTGGGGCGCCTGGACTATCGTCAATACGCCGGTGGATGCGCTGCCGGACCTCTCTGATGTACAGGTGATCGTCAAAACCAGCTATCCGGGGCAGGCGCCGCAGATTGTCGAAAATCAGGTGACCTACCCGCTCACCACCACCATGCTGTCGGTGCCGGGAGCGAAAACGGTGCGCGGTTTCTCGCAGTTTGGCGACTCCTACGTGTACGTGATTTTTGAGGACGGCACCGACCTCTACTGGGCGCGCTCGCGCGTGCTGGAGTACCTCAATCAGGTGCAGGGCAAGCTGCCACAGGGCGTCAGTTCGGAGATTGGCCCGGACGCCACCGGCGTGGGCTGGATCTTTGAATATGCGCTGGTGGACAAAAGCGGCAAGCACGACCTTGCCGAACTGCGCTCGTTGCAGGACTGGTTCCTCAAATATGAGCTGAAAACCATTCCTAACGTGGCGGAAGTGGCCTCCGTTGGCGGCGTGGTGAAGCAGTATCAGGTGCAGGTCGACCCGATGAAGCTTGCCCAATACGGCATCAGTCTTAGCGATGTGAAGCAGGCGCTGACCACCTCCAACCAGGAGGCGGGCGGTTCATCGGTGGAGATGGCCGAAGCGGAATATATGGTACGCGCCACCGGCTATCTCAAAAGCCTGGAAGACTTTAACCATATCGTCCTGAAGGCCGAAGTGAACGGCGTACCGGTCTACCTGAAAGACGTGGCGCGGGTGCAGGTCGGCCCGGAAATGCGCCGTGGTATTGCTGAAATGAACGGCGAGGGTGAAGTCGCGGGCGGCGTGGTGCTGCTGCGCTCGGGCAAGAACGCCCGTGAAGTGATTTCGGCGGTGAAAGAGAAGCTCGCCTCGTTGCAAAAAAGCCTGCCGGAAGGGGTTGAGGTGGTCACCACCTACGACCGCAGCCAACTGATTGACCGGGCCATCGACAACCTGCGCTCCAAGCTGATTGAAGAATTTATCGTGGTGGCGGTGGTCTGCGCGCTGTTCCTCTGGCACGTGCGCTCGGCGCTGGTGGCGATCGTCTCGCTGCCGCTGGGGCTGTGCATCGCCTTTATCGTGATGCATTTCCAGGGACTGAACGCCAACATCATGTCGCTGGGCGGGATCGCCATTGCCGTCGGCGCGATGGTGGATGCGGCGATCGTGATGATCGAGAACGCCCACAAGCGGCTCGAACACTGGCAGGAGGCGCATCCCGATGAACCGATGGATAACGCTACCCGCTGGAAAGAGATCACCGATGCGGCGGTGGAGGTGGGGCCGGCGCTGTTTATCAGCCTGCTGATTATCACGCTGTCGTTTATTCCGATCTTCACCCTCGAAGGGCAGGAAGGGCGCCTGTTTGGCCCGCTGGCGTTTACCAAAACCTACGCCATGGCGGGGGCGGCGGCGCTGGCAATCGTGGTGATCCCTATCCTGATGGGCTTTTGGATCAAAGGTAAGATCCCAGCGGAATCGCGGAATCCGTTGAACCGCTTCCTGATTGCGATCTACCACCCGCTGCTGCTGAAGGTGCTGAAGTGGCCGAAGTTCACCTTGCTGGTGGCACTGCTGTCAATCTTCACCGTGCTGTGGCCGCTTAGCAAAGTGGGCGGTGAGTTTCTGCCGAAAATTAACGAAGGCGACCTGCTGTATATGCCTTCGACGCTACCGGGGATTTCACCGGGGCAGGCAGCGGTGCTGCTGCAACAGACCGATAAGCTGATTAAGACGGTGCCGGAAGTGGCCTCGGTGTTTGGTAAATCCGGGAAAGCGGAAACCGCCACCGACTCCGCGCCGCTGGAGATGATTGAAACCACCATCCAGCTCAAGCCTCAAGATCAGTGGCGGCCGGGGATGACGCTCGACAAGATTATCGACGAGCTGGATGCCACCGTGCGGCTGCCGGGGCTGGCGAACCTGTGGGTGCCGCCGATTCGTAACCGTATTGATATGCTCTCCACCGGGATTAAAAGCCCGATTGGGATCAAGGTTTCCGGTACGTCGCTGGCGGATATTGATGAAGCCGCCCAGCGTATTGAAACGGTGGCCAAAACCGTGCCGGGCGTGGTCTCCGCACTGGCTGAACGGCTGGAGGGCGGGCGCTATATTGACGTTGATATCAACCGGGAGAAAGCCGCGCGTTACGGTATGACGGTGGGTGATGTGCAGCTGTTTGTCTCGTCGGCAATCGGCGGGGCGACGGTGGGGGAAACGGTGGAAGGCGTAGCGCGCTATCCTATCAATATCCGCTATCCACAAGGTTTCCGCGATGGCCCGACGGCACTGCGCCAGCTGCCGATTCTCACGCCGACGAAGCAGCAAATCACGCTCGGCGATGTGGCTGACGTGAAGGTGGTTTCCGGCCCGACGATGCTGAAAACCGAGAACGCGCGCCCGGCGAGCTGGATTTACATTGATGCCCGTGACCGCGACATGGTCTCCGTCGTGCATGACCTGCAAACGGCGATTAGCCGCAGTGTAACCCTGAAACCGGGCATCAGCGTGGCGTTTTCCGGGCAGTTTGAGCTGCTGGAACATGCCAATAAGAAACTCAAGCTGATGGTGCCGATGACGGTGATGATTATCTTCATCCTGCTCTATCTGGCCTTCCGCCGGGTGGATGAAGCATTGCTGATTCTGATGAGCCTGCCGTTTGCGCTGGTGGGCGGCATCTGGTTCCTCTACTGGCAAGGGTTCCATATGTCGGTGGCAACGGGAACCGGGTTTATCGCCCTGGCGGGGGTGGCGGCGGAGTTTGGCGTGGTGATGCTGATGTATCTGCGTCATGCGATTGAAGCCGAACCGCGGCTGCAAAAGGCCGACACCTTTAGCCCGCAGGCGCTGGACGAGGCGCTGTATCATGGGGCCGTGCTGCGCGTGCGGCCAAAAGCGATGACGGTGGCCGTGATTATTGCCGGGCTATTGCCCATACTATGGGGAGCCGGGGCCGGTTCCGAAGTGATGAGCCGCATTGCCGCGCCGATGATTGGTGGCATGATCACCGCGCCGCTGCTGTCACTGTTTATCATTCCGGCGGCCTATAAATTGATATGGTTGCATCGCCATCGACGCAGCCGATAAGGTAGCCCGGCCGAGCTTTGCGACGCCGGGAATACACGGAGACTCCATGCACCACGTCCTCATTACCGGTGCCACCGGCCTTGTTGGTGGGCACTTACTTAACCTGCTTCGCCGGGAATCACAGGTGGAATCCATCGTCGCGCCCACACGTCATCCGCTGGAGCACGCCTTTGGGATCGTCAATCCACATGACCCCGATCTCAGTGCGGCGCTGACGAAGGTCACCTCGCCTGTCGATACCGTTTTCTGCTGCCTCGGCACCACGATCCGCGATGCGGGTTCGAAGGCCGCTTTCCGCCACGTCGACTACGATTTAGTGCTGGAAACCGCCCGGGCCGGCCTGCGGCTGGGCGGACAGCAGTTGCTGGTGGTTAGCGCGATGGGCGCAAACGCGAACTCCCCCTTTTTCTACAATCGGGTGAAGGGAGAAATGGAAGCGGCGCTGATAGACCAGGGCTGGCCGCGGCTGGTGATTGCTCGGCCTTCAATGTTGCTCGGCCAACGCGGTACGCCACGCCTGAACGAGCGTCTGCTGGCTCCGCTGTTTAGCCTGCTGCCGGGGAACGGGAAGGCGATTGAAGCACACGATGTGGCGAAAGCGATGCTGAGAGAAGCCAGACACCCTGACACGGCACCGGTTAAGGTGTTGTCGTCGAGTAAACTAAGGGAAATCGCCCGGCAGTGAGCCTGCCGGGCGGAGAGTAAGGACTTACTGGATGAAGGTGAACGCGGTGGTGACGCGCTTCACGCCGCTCACGCGGCTGGCAATATCGGCCGCGGCTTTACCTTCGCGGTCGGTGACCAGACCCATCAGGAACACTTCACCGTTTTCGGTGGTGGCCTTCACGTTAGAGGATTTCACCTGATCGCTCGCCAGCAGCTGGGAGCGGACTTTGGTGGTAATCCAGGTGTCGGAAGAGGACGTACCGAGGCTAATCGGCTGGCCCTGACGCACTTCGTTGAACACTTCAGTTGCGCCATCAACGCCAACGGCGATCTGCTTCGCACGAGTAGCAAGGCTCAGGTCCGGCGTCTGACCGGTCAGCAGCACTTTACCCTGGTAGGCGGTTACGTTAATGCGCGCCTCTTTCTTAATTTGCGCATCTTTTGACAGGGCGCTGTTCACGCGAACTTCCAGCGTGCTGTCATCCACCTGAGTTCCCACCGTTCGCGGGTCAGTTGCGGCCTTGGTACCGACTGCAGCCGTGCCGACAACGGCGGCTGCAATACATCCCTGGAGCAGCAGTGCGGAAATAAGGACCGCGAGGGTCGAAATCACCTTCATTTGTTCTCCTTAGTCGTCCTGGTGTGGGAAAAGGGTGTTATCAATCAAATCACACAGACAGTTTACCGTGAGCATGTGCATCTCCTGGATACGGGCGCTGCGGTGCGACGGAATGCGGATCTCCACATCCTGTTGACCGAGCAGGCCTGCCAGTTCGCCGCCGTCATAGCCGGTTAGAGCGACGATAGTCATGTCACGCGTGACAGCCGCTTCTACCGCTTTGACGATATCGCGACTGTTGCCACGGGTTGAAATAGCCAGCAGAACATCACCAGCGTGGCCCAGCGCACGCACCTGCTTGGCATAGATTTCATCATGCAGGCGATCGTTCGCTATTGCCGTTAAGACCACATTATCGGAATTAAGTGCAATCGCAGGTAAACCGGGACGCTCTGTTTCATAACGGTTAATCATGCAGGCAGCAAAATGCTGTGCGTTGGCAGCAGATGAACCGTTACCACAACAGAGAATTTTGTTGCCATTCAGCAGCGACTGTACCAGGGTCATCGCAGCTCGGGAGATAGCGTCCGGGAGCGCTTCCGCCGCGGCGATTTGGGTTTGAATGCTTTCGGTGAAGCACACTTTGATTCTTTCGAGCACGATATCCCTTTACATTCTATGAGCTAAAAGCGTTTGAAAACCATTCGATTTCATTGCCCGTGAAGGCTATCACATCGAAACGGCAATCCACAGTGTCAAAACTCCCATTGTGGCGGGCAAGCCACAAGCGGGCAGTTTGTAGCAGTTTGTTTTGTTTGCTCCGGGTTACGCTGGCGGCAGCACCGCCGTAAAACCCCGAACTGCGATAGCGAACTTCCACGAAAACCGTGACCGTCCCTTCCCGCATAATCAAATCAATTTCGCCGCAGCGCTCGCGCACGTTGGCGGCGATAAACGCCAGTCCTTGGCCTTCAAGCCAGCGACGCGCGCGCTGTTCCGCGGTGTCGCCAACCTGTTTTGTCGTTAACTGGCGGGAACTACCTGCCCCTGCTGGTATTTGAGCCATGATAACTTCCTGTTAATCACGCAGTCCTGAGTGGCGCTGAGATCGCCGGTATTGCCGTTCAGCTCAAAGCCTGGCACGCCGCGCATCTGCGCGAAGTGATTAGCCAACGCCCAGGCATCAGCCCCCATGGCGTACAGACGCGCCAGGGAATAGTCATTGTTCACCGCGCGCAGCGCCTGCTGCATCAGCGCCGGGTTGCTGCCAGCAAGCATGGGGATTTCGCTGTACTGCAGGCCTTCCATCTCCAGACGGAAATCCGGGCCAGCGGTACCCTGTGCGCTGCGGGAGCTGGCGTACAGCATCGCGCCGCTCTGGCTGCCGTTACGCATCGCAATCATCGGTTTGATAAAGGCGATCTCTTCCGGGGTTGCCAGAATATAGGCCGCGTCTACTTTGTTGCTGCCGGTGATTTGCGCGTCGGTCGGTGCGGCTGGAATGGTCAGATTACCGATGGTGACGCCCTGCGGCTGAGACTGCGCGGAGATAACCGGGGTGCCGGACAGCGAGATACCGGAGCCGCCGTTTACGCCGCCTTTCAGCTCGGACAGTGAACCAAATTTCTGCTGTAAGACCGTTCCACCACCGACTTTGTGCCACTCGTCAGCAAAGGCTTGGGTGACGCGATCGCCGAGGGCGCTACGCGGCATCAGCAGCAGCGGAGACTGTTTGCCCTGATCGTGAATATGACGCGCCGCATCGCGGGCTTCATCTTCTGGCGACAGCGCAAAGTAGCAGACGTTAGCACGGTTGCTTACCGCTTCCGGCTGGTTCAGCGCCAGCACGTTCAGCGTGGTGTTGCTTTTCATCAGCTCTTCAACGTTGTTTTTCAGCAGCGGGCCAACCACCAGGCTGACGCCGTCCTGCTGGGCCTGCGCCAGGATCTGGTTCAGCGGTTGGGAAGAGGTGTCGTAGATTTTCAGCTCTGCCGATGGGTTTGCTGCCACGCTTGCGACGGGCTGTACTGCCGGTGTTTGAGCAGGAGCCGCCTCGGCCGCTGGTGCCTGAGCCGCAGGCGAGGCTGCGTTGTTGGCCTGCGCGGCCTGAACTGGGGCCGCTGCTGGCGCCTGAACCGGTGCCTGGCTTTGCGGCGTGGTCAGGTCACTGACTTCCGCCTGCGATGGGCTCACCACGGCGGTGGTTGCTGCCTGCGCGACCTGTTCCGGTACCGCGCTGCCGCTTACCGGCATGGTGCCGTTCTTCGCCGCTTCAAAGCCTTGCTGGATGGTTCGGCCAAACACCGCTGCCTGGCCGTTTAACGGCAATAGCAGGGCGATTTTGTTGACCGACGCTGGCTTAAAGTTCTGTACGTTCGCCAGCTGCGACGGCAGCACTTTCGCGCCAGGGTTCTGCGGATAGCGGGTCTGCCAGTCTTTAATACCGGCCTTCAGCATATCGGGATCGTTACGGTTATCGAACCAGACACGCTGCAGATCGAGCCAGCCTTGCAGCACGTTTTCATCCGCATTGATCACCAGCGCGTTGGCCTGCTCCTGGGTCATAGAGGAAAGTGCCTGCCAGGTGGTATCGCTGTTTTGCTGTCTTTCGGGCTGAGTGGTCAGCAGCGGTGCCTGGGCAATCAGGGCGCGAAGCAGCGTCAGGGACGGTTTACCCTGCTCGGCACTGATGGCGTCCTGCCAGAAACGTGCCTGCAGCGCCGTGTCGAAATCATCGGCTTTCAGCTTTTGCAGCAGCGCCTGTGCGCCAGCGTAATCTTTCTGCGCCAGCTTCAGTTCAACCGCTAACAGCGCCTGTTCCTGACGCTGGGCAGCGTTCAGCTGCTGCGGCAGCTGATTGAACAGCTCCAGCGCCTGCTGGCTCTTGCCTTCCTTCAGCAATGAACGAATGGCGAGTAATTGCCAGTTGGTCTTGCTATCATTCGAGCTTTGCTGCATCTGCTGCAGATAAAAGCCGGAGTCAGCCTGCGTCGCGCCCTGAAGTTGGGCTGCACTCTGATCGGGGGCCTGGGTGCCACAGCCTGCAAACAGCAGCGCTGCCAGGACGACCGGCAGACAGCGCGCGGCTTTCATACGAGAAAATGTTGAGGGTACCATTCTGTATCCAGTAATATTTTTTACGCAATGCTCAATATTAAATCGGCAATACGGACGAAACAATGAAACAACACGAATCGGCGGATAATTCTCAAGGCCAACTCTTTATTGTACCTACTCCTATCGGAAATTTGGCTGATATTACCC
Source organism: Kluyvera sp. CHPC 1.2972 (assembly GCF_036759925.1). Taxonomy (NCBI): domain Bacteria; kingdom Pseudomonadati; phylum Pseudomonadota; class Gammaproteobacteria; order Enterobacterales; family Enterobacteriaceae; genus Kluyvera; species Kluyvera sp. CHPC 1.2972. Next base: position 123,179 of record NZ_JAPKIB010000004.1, read on the forward strand.
AACGAGCGCTCGAAGTATTGCAAGCTGTTGATTTAATTGCGGCTGAAGACACCCGTCATACAGGTTTATTGCTGCAACACTTCGCCATTAACGCCCGTTTGTTTGCCTTACACGATCACAATGAGCAACAAAAAGCGGAAACGCTGGTGGCGAAACTGAAGGAAGGGCAGAACATCGCGCTGGTTTCTGACGCCGGAACGCCGCTTATCAACGACCCTGGCTACCATCTGGTGCGTACCTGTCGCGAAGCGGGTATCCGCGTGGTGCCGCTGCCGGGCCCATGTGCGGCGATCGCTGCCCTGAGTGCTGCCGGCCTGCCATCTGACCGCTTCTGCTATGAAGGCTTCCTGCCTGCGAAATCAAAAGGTCGTCGCGATACGCTGAAGGCTATCGAAACTGAACCACGCACGCTGATTTACTACGAATCCACCCACCGTCTGCTCGACAGCCTGGAAGATATGGTCGCCGTCTGGGGGGAATCCCGCTACGTGGTGCTGGCGCGCGAGCTGACCAAAACCTGGGAAACCATTCACGGTGCGCCGGTAGGCGAGCTACTGGCGTGGGTGAAAGAAGATGAAAACCGCCGTAAAGGCGAGATGGTGCTGATTGTAGAAGGGCACAAAGCGCATGAAGACGAACTGCCTGCCGATGCGCTGCGCACCCTGGCGCTGTTACAGGCTGAACTGCCGCTGAAGAAGGCGGCGGCGCTGGCGGCGGAAATCCACGGCGTGAAGAAGAATGCGCTGTATAAGTATGCACTGGAGCAGCAGGGGGAGTAAGGGTGAGCGCCTACCAACCACCGTTTGTTATTAGCCCAGGAATACTCAGCCAGGTTGTTGAGATTGGCGAGTTAATGGGCCATTGGGCTTCGATGGCGGGTCGGGCATCTCCTTTGCTGCGTAAAGAAAACCGAATACGTACTATTCAGGCTTCGTTGGCCATTGAGCACAACTCCCTCACCGCCGGGCAGGTCACTGCGTTGATGGAGGGAAAGCGAGTACTGGCACCCGCGAAAGATATCCAGGAAGTCAGAAATGCCCTTCTGGCTTATGACCATATGCCGGAATGGAAAAGCCATCGTTTACCGGATTTGCTTAAAGCGCATCGGATCTTAATGACGGGGCTGGTTGATGCCCCCGGTCAGCTACGTGCAGGCGATGTCGGTGTCTATCGTGGTCAGAAACTGGTCCATATGGCACCACCCGCCTCGCAAATTGCACGTTTGATAGATGAACTGCTGCAGTGGTTGAAAACAACGGATATTCATCCGTTAATTACGAGCGCAGTGTTCCACTATGAGTTCGAATTTATTCACCCTTTTGCCGATGGTAACGGACGGATGGGGCGCCTGTGGCAGACGCTGATTCTCAGCGAGTGGCGTAGTGAGCTTGGTTGGTTGCCTGTCGAAACGCTCATTCACTATCAGCAAGATCGTTATTATCACGTGCTGGGGCAGTGCGATCGCCAGAGTGATTGCACGTTGTTTATTGCGTTTATGCTGGAAAACATCGCTGCGGCACTGAAAGAAGGTTTGGAAAAAACGACGGCAATGTCGGTAGAAATGTCGGAAGAAATGTCGGAAGAAAGTGTCATTGATCTCACGGCAATCGAAAAACAGATTTTACAAATGCTATCTGTCAGGCCTGAGAGCTCGGCAAAGACGCTGGCCCAGGAGTGTGGCGTTTCAACGAGAACGATTGAACGATACCTTAAGACATTGCAGCAAAAAGGGGCGCTACAACGTGTTGGCGCCACTAAAGGTGGCGTCTGGCGGGTATGTTAGTTTCTGCAAAAACCACACCCTCAGGGTGTGGTTTTTACGTAATACTAGCTTTGCATCCTTTCTATCGCACGCTCCAGCCAGTACCGCTGTGTACCGAAGTTAATGCGAATAAAGCGTTCCCCATCCTGAACATAATGGCTACCGTCTTCAATGATCACCCCCGCGTGCCGAGCATAGTGATTCACTACTTCAGTTGCGGTGCGCCCGTTGCCGCTAACATCAATCCACGCCAGATAAGATGACTCCGGCGTCATCATTTTCCATTCCGGGAAATGCGTCTGAATGGCATCGGCAAGATAGTGGGCGTTACTCCGTAAATAGCCATTGAGCGCATCAAGCCACGGCAGCCCATGCTGGTAGGCAAGCGTAATCCCCCATACGCCAAAAATATTCGGAGAGGTAATCGAGTTCTGTTCCAGGCGCTGACGGAAGCGCGCTCTCAGATGCTTGTCCGGGATGATGGAGTAAGAGGTTTTTAGCCCACCCAGGTTAAACGCCTTATTGGGTGAGGTGAGCAGGATGAGATTATCCTGCGCGGCGCAGCCGGAGGCCAGACAACTGGTAAACTCCCCTTCCAGAAGGTGCTCAGCGTGAACCTCATCAACCACCAGAATAACGCCATAGCGTTGGCATAAATCAGATGCCTGACGAATTTCACCCAGTGTCCAGATACGCCCGGACGGATTATGCGGAGAGCACAGGAACCACAGTTTAGGCTTGTGCTGCTTAAGCTGGGTTTCGATAAGCGTAAAGTCCAGATGATAGCGGTTATCTTCAATCTTCAGTGGATTCGCCAGAACCTGCACGCCCTGGCGCTGCGTTGCCATGGCGAAAGGATCGTAAACCGGCGTATTCATCATGACGCTATCGCCCGCCTGGCAAAAGGCCTGCACCAGATAGTGCAGCGTCGAGACGGTGCCATAAGTGAGCGTTATCCAGTCGCGTTCGACGTTGACGTGATGGTGGTCGCGCTGGAACCCGATCACGGCATCGTAAAATTCATCAAAGCTGTAGGTGTAGCCAAAGGTCCCGTGCTCAACAATACGCTGGAAGCCTTCGATAACCGCAGGAGGTGACGTAAAATCCATGTCGGCAATCCATAGCGGAATAAAATCCTGTGGGACTTCCCCGAAGCGAGAGCAGACAAATTGGTGATCCCATTTACGACACTTGTCGCTTTTACGCTCGATGATTTTGTCGAAATCGAACATGGCTAACTCCTGATTAAATTAAGGCTTCAATGCCGGTTTTTACGCTCTGTACCTGAGGGCCGATGATCACCTGTACGCTATGCGCATCGAGAACGACCACGGAAAGTGCGCCAGCATTTTTTAAGGTCTGCTGATCGACCTTTGTCATGTCCTTCACGACCAGACGCAGTCGGGTGATACAGTTATCCAGGGAACTGATATTTTCTTTGCCGCCAAGCGCATTCAAAATCACGCCGTGATCGTATTTCGATTTACCGCGAGCTTTGGTGTTGGCAGCGACTGCCTGCGCAGCACCATCAGATGAATCTTCACGACCCGGTGTTTTAATATCGTGTTTTAAGATGTACCAACGGAATACCAGGAAGTAGACGGCAAACCAGACCACGCCGACTGGGAACAGTAAGTACCATTTGGTCGATGTTCCTTGCATCACTCCAAAAATTAACAGATCCAGAATACCGCCATCGGTATTACCAATGGTGACGCCAAGAATCGCCATTACCATTAATGCCAGGCCCGACATAATAATATGGAATACATATAGTGCAGGTGCGATAAACAGGAATAAGAATTCAATAGGTTCGGAAATGCCGGTAATAACGGAAACTAATACGCCGGAAAGTAACAGCCCTTTAATAATAGGTCTATTTTCTGGTTTCGCTGTCCGATAAATAGCATAGGCGACGGCAGGTAAACCAAAAATAAAGGTTGGCATAAAGCCTTGTGATAAAAATGCGGTAACATGTGGGCTGAACGGCAGGCCAGCTTTAAGCTCAGCGTAGAAGATATTTAATGCGCCAGCCACTTCGTGCCCGTTGACCATTTCAATACCGCCTGCGGGGGTAAAGCGTACCATGGCGAGCAGAATATGGTGGAGGCCAAAAGGTTTGAGCAGTAGCACCCCTACACCGTACAGGAACGGGCCGAACACGCTGGTGCTTTGAATGATGTGGCCAATACCGGCAATGCCCATGGCCACGTAAGTCCAGAGAATAGGGAGTATCAGACCGACGATGGAGAGCGTCAGTGAGGTAATGATCGGGACGAAGCGGATGCCACCAAAGAAGGCAAAGGCATCATGTAATACGGTGTCCTGAAAGCGCTCATGCAGAAAATAGGTGATAACCCCGGCAATGATACCGCCTAACACCCCCATTTCTAACGTCTGCACGCCCAGTACCACCGACTGTCCTACCTGCTTCATGGTGGCGGCATCAGCAAGCTGGTGGGTGGCGGTCAGATAATAGTTAATGCTCATATTCATCAGCATATAGCCGACAAATCCTGAGTAAGCCCCTACGGCTTTATTTCTTTTTGCCATGCCGAATGGAATCGCGATGGCGAACATGACCGGTAAATAGGTGAAGGCAAAACCGCCGACGGTAGCGATAAAACCAAACGTTAATTGTGTGAGTTCACCTCCCAGAAATGGAAAGCTTTTAATTGTTGAAGGGCTGGTAATTGAACTGCCAACCCCTAATAATAACCCCATGAACGCCAATAAAGAGACGGGGAACATAAATGTTTTGCCGAGGCTTTGAAAAAATTCCCATACTCGTGACTTTATGGAATTTTCCTGTGTCATGTAGAGTACTCCATTATTTCCATTAGTATAATATGAAGGTCATGAGAAATTAATCATGACCTTTTCAAAATGAGAGGTAAGTTGTTATTAATATATTTTATGAGCAAATCTGTTAACGGATATTAATCATGCTGCGTAGATAACAAGCGTTGAGAAGAACCGCATACATTGATTTTACTGCGCACCACTTCTTTCATGGCATTCATACCGACGCGCATGTAATAACGCGGGTCGTTACCCTGCGGATTTTCAATAAACCATGCTTTGACTGCGTCAGCGAAGGCGATTTTCAATTCGGTCGCGACGTTAACCTTACATACGCCAAGCTCGATAGTGCGGCGTACATATTCATCCGGTACATCACTTGCGCCATGCAGCACCAGCGGAATATCCACCACTTCACGAATCTCCGCCAGGCGCTGGAAATCGATCTTTGGTTTTTTGGTATAGAGGCCATGTGCGGTGCCAATGGCGACGGCAAGGCTATCTACGCCGGTGCGCTCAACAAAGCGTTTTGCTTCCATCGGGTCGGTCAGGAAAGCACTTTCCGCGTCGACGCTCATGTCGTCTTCCACGCCGCCTAAACGTCCGAGTTCGGCTTCTACGCTGCAATCATGGGCATGACAAAAATCCACCACCGATTTCACGAGCTTCACGTTCTCTTCAAACGGAGAGTGGCTGCCATCAATCATGGCGCTACGTACGCCTGCATTCACTTTATGGCGAATATCGTCCAGGGATTCATGGTGATCAAGATGCAGCGCTAGCGGCATATCGTAGGTATTGGAGTAGGCGCGGCACAGCGCGTAGATCTCTTCCAGCGCAATGTGTTTAAACGTGCCTGGCGTTCCGGCGAGGATCACCGGCGACTGCATTTCGCTGCAAACTTCGAGGATGGCCTGGATAGTTTCGGCGTTATGAATGTTGAAGGCTGGCACCGCGTAGCCTTTCGCCTGGGCGTCTTGCAGAAGGTATTTGGTAGAAATAATGCTCATGATGTATTCCTCTTAAGCCAGCCAGGGGTGAATAACAACGCCTTGTACTACACGGTTAACCGTGCCGTTGGCGGATGGGGTATCTGGCGTATTACCAACATGAATTGACTGCGTCAGGGCAAAGATCTGGGCGTAGGTCAGGAAGCAGAATGCCAGTTCCATATCGATAAAGTGGCGCGCTGGCGGTAGCAGAATATGCGGGCCAGCTTCGATGATGGCATCCGTTTCTGCCGCAATCGCGACCACGCGCATTGCCTGGCGATCGCGGCGAAGCTCCGCCAGTAGATCCAGGTCGTACTGGCGTGTGTAAGGGTGGCTGGAGATGTACACCACGATAAGCGTTTCGCTATCGACCAGCGATTTTGGCCCGTGGCGGAAACCGGTTGGTGAGTCATAGAATGCCGCCAGTTTACCGGCCGTAAGCTCGAGCACCTTCAGGGCAGACTCCCGCGCAACGCCCTGCAATCCACCGCTACCGAGATAGACGATTCGTTTCCAGGCGTCGTGGCCAAAGACACCGTGGCTGAAGTTACCCAGTGAGGTCAGGATGACCTGGCAGCGGTCGGCGACGTCGCGGAAGGTCTCGCTGTTGATGACCTGCGGCGCAAACACGGCCAAACAGCTTGCCATCATCGTGGTGATGCTGCTGGTCATCGCAAAGCCGCGATCGTGGGTTTCTGCTGGCATCAGCAGGGCGAAGGCGTTGTCGCTATTGACCGCGTTTTTATACAGGCTGCCTGCTTCGTTACAGGTAATTGACAGGTGGTAGCATTCAGGCACGAATTGATTCGCCAGCTCAACGGCGGCGACGCTCTCCGGGCTGTTGCCGGAACGCGCAAAAGAGACCAGCAGCAGTGGATGCGCCGGGTTTAGATAATCCATTGGGTTAGTGACAAGGTCGGTAGTCGGTACTGCGCTGATGTTCTGGCCGGTATGGCTGGCAAGCCAGGGAGCGACGATCTCGCCGATAAATGCAGAGGTGCCGGCTCCGGTCAGCACGATCCGCAGATCGTGTTTATACAGTAATGGTTCAAGAAACCCGTCAATATCGGATCGGATGCTGGCGATATTATTCAGCGAGCGGATCCAGCTGTTGGGCTGCTGGCGGATCTCTTCTTCGGTCCAGGTACCGGTTGCAGCGGGTGCGGGGGTATAGATTTCTGGCATAACTCAGTCCTTAGTCTTGTGAATTCCACATCCGACGCGGGCAAAATGTCGTTGTCTTTCGTTTCGTTTCACTTTATCGCGTATCAGTTAATTAAAATCTATAGAAAAGAAACCGAAAGTTCAATGATGCAAAATGAAATAAAACGAAAATTGTGATCAATGAAACGCTGTTGTTTTCTATCTTATTGATTTGTAATGCATAGATAAAATCATCAGCGGATTAGTGGTTTGATTAAAAGAAAGGAAAAGAAAGGCCTTCGTTCGATGAACAAAGGCCAAATAATCTCATCGTAAAGGTGGGTTAAAGGGAAAGATGCTGACCCTGAATCCAGACGCGCTGCACATGCAGACCGCCGTCGAGGGCGATAATACTGGCGCGTTTACCTGCCTGTAGCGAACCCAGCTGTTGGTCTACCCCCAGAAGGCGAGCAGGGTGCAGCGAGGCCATATGGATTGCCTCTTCAGGAGAAATCCCCGCGAGCTCAACCATATTACGTACGGCGGCATCTACCGAAAGCGTACTCCCCGCCAGACCGCCGGAAGCGGTTCGTACAATACCGCCGCGCATCTCGACCTTTTCACCGCACAGCGTGTAAGGGCCGTCAGGCATACCCGCAGCCTGCATGGCATCCGTAATCAATACGATCCGATCTTTCGCACAACAACAGCAGAGCTTCATGGCGGCCGGGTGAACATGGTGCCCGTCGGCAATCAGTTCCAGCCACGCCCGTGGGTCGGTTAACCCCGCCCCGACCATGCCAGGCTCCCGATGATGTAAGCCGGTCATGCCGTTATAGCAGTGCACCAGACCATCAGCGCCTGCATCAAAAGCGGCGTTGGTCTGCGCCCAGGTTGCCGCGCTATGCCCCAGCATTACCCGCACGCCCTGGCGCTTAAGATGCGTAATCGCCTGTATCGCGCCTGGTTTTTCCGGCGCGAGGGCGACGACCCTCAGCGTGCCCTGGGAGAGGGCGATTAGCTTATCCAGCTCGCGGATGTCCAATTCCCGGAACAGTTCAGGAGGATGAGCGCCCTTATTCTGTGGCGTGAAGTAAGGGCCCTCAAGGTAGCTACCCAAAACCTGAGCGCCAGGGCCGCCGGAATGGCAGCGCACTGCAATACGCTCTAGCGCGAGGTGGATCTGCGCCATCGGCGCGGTAACGGTGGTAGGGAGCCAGCTACCCACCCCTTCACGTGCTTTATGCATTGCCAGCTTGTCGAGCGTATCTGGTGCTTCATCCATGACATCGACCCCCGCGCCGCCGTGGACGTGGGTATCGATATAGGCTGGACACAGCAGTTCAGCGTCGCGCTGCGTCGTGCCTGATGGAATGGGGGCGATGGCGGTAATGACACCGTCATCAATGCTTATCTGGTGATCGTCAAGCCAGCCCTGCTCCGTCAGCAGACGTCTGGCGCGAAGCGTCTGCGTCATATCCCTTCCTCTGCTGGAACCTCTTCACGGCAGCGTCCCAGCTCATCAACCAGGCTCGTCAGGCCGCGGTGCCCGCACTCCAGCGCCTGTAGTCGAAAGGCTTCACTGCTCAGGCCTTCCCGCTCCAGCACCATTTCCAGCAGGAGTTGCAGGTTAGTGCCGGTAATCACCTCTCTGCCGGGCTTTTGCATCGCCAGCGTGGAGGCCACGCGGAATGGCGTGCCGCCAAGCAGGTCGGTCAGAAACACCAGATCGTCCTCACTGTCCAGCGTGTTCACCGCGTGTTCAAGCTGCGAAGTGAGCAGCGCGGTGGTGGAGGTTTCAGGAAAATCGATGGCGATAAACTGCGTTTGCTCGCCGAGGATCTGCTTCATCGCTTTTTCCATCCCGCTGGCAAATCCGCCATGCCCGGTCAAAATAATTCCCAACATCTCAGACCTCTTTTGTTTTACAGGAAGTGGCAGAATTTACCGACGACACCCAGCACAACTGTGATGCCGATGAGGCGCAGCGGGCTCCAGCCACGACGAACCAGCCAATACATGGTCAGGGTATAAACCAACGGTAAAAAGGCTGGCATCAGTTTGTCGATAACGTCAGCCTGCAGTTTGACGACGGCATCACCCGCTTTAATTTCAAGCGTGGTGTTCAGACGAACGTAGGTGGCAACAAGCGCACCGATGACGGTCATACCGACGATTGATGCCGCATGTCCCACCTTTTTGGTGTTGGCTTTGATAAGCGGAATCGCCGCGACGCCCATGCGGTAGGCATAGTGGGCCAGACCAAAGCGCAGGCCGAGATGCACCACGTTGAACATCACAATGAAGACGATAGCGCCGAGGATGGAGCCCTGAAGCGCCAGACTCGCGCCAATACCGCCGCAAATAGGCAGTAGCGTCAGCCAGAACATGGCATCGCCAATGCCGCCGAGCGGCGCACCGACGGCAATCTTGGTGCTTTGAATACTGTTTACGTCCTGCTTCGAACGCTCCATCGCCAGAATAATGCCAATCACAAAGGTCACCAGGAACGGGTGGGTGTTGAAGAACCCCATGTGACCTTTCATGGCGCGCGCGAGGTCGCGCTTGTTGGTATGGATCTTTTTCAGTGCAGGCAGTAAGCCATAAAGCCAGCCGGAAGCCTGCATTCGCTCATAGTTAAAAGAGGCCTGCAGCAGCATGGAACGCCAGGCCACGCGGTTAATATCTTTTTTAGTCAGGTCTGCGCCAATACGCTGATCTTCATAAACGTTTTCGTTAACACCGGTCAGCAGCGTCTCTTCGTTGTCGGAAACACTCGGCAGGGTCTGTTGATTAGATGCCATCTTCGAATTCCTCTTTCTGTGCCGCAGGTTGAGTCGGTTCAGGAGATTTACGTAGCAGATCGATAAGTGCCATGGCTAGCGCGGCGGCGGCAATGGCCAGGACCGGAAGCTTGAGCCAGGCAGCGGCAACGAAACCAATGATGAAATAAGGGATGTAGACGTTTTTCATCATGATTTTCAGCAGCACGGCAAAACCGATTGCTGGCATGATGCCGCCCGCGACGCCCAGCCCATCAATCAGACGTTCTGGCAGGACATCAATGGCGGTTTTCGCATGTTCCGCACCGAAGTAAATCGGCAGGAAAGCGCAGAGGAAGTAGAAAATGCCTAACGCCAGCAGCGCCAGATAGTTGACCCGTTCAATACCTGCGGTATCGGCATTGGCCGCCATACGGTCGCAGCGGGACATGACGCCGGACATCACGGAGAACAGGAAAGTAATGCCCATTTGCACGGCGACAGCAAACGGTACGGCAACACCGACGGCAACATCAGGCTTCACGCCGGTGGTAATGGCAAACGTCGTACCCACAATGGTACCGATAATGACGTTCGGTGGTTGGGCACCGGCTAACGGCGCCAGACCCATCCACACCAGCTCCAGCGTACCCCCGGTAAGAATACCGGTGTGCAGATCGCCCAGAATCAGACCCACCAGCGGCCCCAGCACCACCGGACGGTGCATATGCGTTAACCCGTTGAACATATCCAGGCCTGCAATAAAGGCGAGAATGCCTAGTGCAAAAGCCTGTAACAGACTAATTTCCATTGTGAATCCCTCAAAGTAGTTTAAAGAGATCCAAAGCAGGTTCTGTCGGAACGCCCTGAACGAAGCATTCCACTCCGGCGGCCTTCAGGCCGTTGAACGCGTTGATATCATTGGCGTCGACAGAAACGGTTTTGGCAATTTGTTGCTTACCTTCGGCGTAGTGCATGTTTCCTACGTTGATGCGGGTGACGGGAACGCCGCCTTCAACCAGCTTAAGAAAATCAGCCGGCGTTCTGCACACCAGCAAAATTTTCTGCCGGTCAGCAGCGCGGTGAATATTGTCGATAACTTTCTGTAGTGACCAGAAACGCACGGCTATCCCTTCAGCCAGTACCATTTCCATCAGATTCTGCTGCACGGTGTCTTCCGCGACTTCGTCATTGGCGACCAATACCAGATTTGCCCCCGCAAACCCGACCCACTGCACGCCGACCTGACCATGAATCAGTCTTTCATCGATGCGGCTGAGTACGATATTTGGCATAGCGCTTTCCTCTTTGTTGTTATTCGTTATGAGACGGAACGCCCTGACAGGCGGCGTGGTACTGCTGAAGTATGTCCTGAATATGGTTAATGATGAGTTCACGCGGTGTGGCGTTGAGATCTCCCTCGCGTACTTTTACGTACTGTAAAGGGAGGTACTGGCTGATGAGCGGCAAGGGAATGGGTTCATCCGCCAGATTGCGTACCAGCCTTTCAAAAGCTTCATCAATTTGGCTGTCTGGCCAGTAGTAGCGAACACGGTCAGAGTAGCTATAGCCACGGGCCAGACGGCGGGCGTTGCCATCGCCGTGGTAGTGGCTTTGCCAGTATTCCGGGCGATCGAGCATCACGGTTTCAAGGACATGGCGCAGACCAGAGCAGGCTTTGGCGGGAAGCAGTTCCTCTTCAATCGCTGCCAGTGAGAACAGCGCTTCGCGCAGGGCGAAGGTCAGCCCCGGGCCGACTTTCAGAATAGCGAAATGATCTTTCACTAACTGACGCAGCGACTGCGGTGTCTGATAATCCGTGGAGTGGGCTTCGAAGACCAGCGTGTCATAGGCTTCCACCATTCTGCTCAGTGCGACCGCTTTCTGCGGCTGGTAATCAATAATGTGGGTATGGTCAAACTCAACGCCCGGCTGGACAACCAGCGCGATAATGCGTGGCCAGATGGCATCCAGTCCTTGCTTTTCAAACGCATGGTGGTGCGCTTCCAGCGTGGCTCGAGCGGCATCAGGCGTCGTGACGGCGAGTTCAGTTAATGCTTCGTGGGCACCGCCAGGTACGGGAACTTCGGTGCCAATAACGTACACAAGATCCGATTCGCCAAAGTGTTCAGTGCAGGTCTGCTCGGCAATTTTAGCCAGACGAGCCGCGCGCTCGGCAACGATCGCATCGGTTAATGGAACGGGATCGCCCTCGCAGGACATGCTGCAATCGAGGTGGATCTTTTTAAAGCCAGCCGCCACATAGCTTTTGATCAGATCGTCGGCGTTATTCATCGCTTGATCGGCTGGCAGATTTTGCCAGCGGTTAGGACCAAGATGATCGCCCCCCAGAATCAGGCGATCCTGCGGGAAGTGCAGTGAATCAGCCAACTCGCAGACAAAGTGGCGAAAATCCGCCGGGGTCATGCCGGTATAGCCGCCAAACTGATCGACCTGGTTCGACGTTGCTTCAATGAGCAGCGGGGTCTGTTTTGCCTGGGCATAACGAATGGCGGATTCGAGTACCAGTGGATGCGCGGAACAAACGGCATAAATTCCGTTTGTGTTCCCCCGTTTGTGCTGCTCCACCATAGTGGTAAGATATTTCACTTTCCTCTCCAACTCAGATTGTAATGATACTTATCTTTCGTTTTGTTTCATTTAATACTGCGTTACGAGGATTTAAAAATAAAATGAAAGATTTCCATTTTCGGATCTGTTTCACAAAAGAAACATAATGAAAGCTTTCTTGTGAGGGTTTGTCGTCGTACGAGGCCTTTTTAAGGCTTGCATTCCGATAAAAGAAAGGTGTTAATAAGCAAAAAGAAATGAAACGAAAGAATTAATCAAAGGAATCTCTATGAGCAACACCGACTCTTCTGCCGATAAGCGTGTGACCGGAACCAGTGAAAGACGCGAGCAGATTATCCAGCGGTTGCGGCAGCAGGGTAGCGTGCAGGTAAACGATCTTTCTGAATGGTTCGGCGTATCAACGGTAACGATCCGTAACGATCTGGCTTTCCTGGAGAAGCAGGGCATTGCGGTGCGTGCCTACGGCGGCGCACTTATCTGTGATAGCAATACGCCAGCGACCGAACCCTCTGTCGAAGATAAAAGCTCTCTGAATACGGCGGTGAAGCGTAGCATCGCAAAAGCCGCCGTGGAGCTGATCAAACCCGGCCACCGCGTCATTCTTGACTCCGGTACCACTACTTATGAAATTGCCCGGTTGATGCGCCAGCATACGGATGTGATTGCCATGACTAACGGCATGAACGTTGCGAATGCGTTGCTGGAGTCAGAAGGCGTTGAGCTGCTGATGACCGGCGGCCACCTGCGTCGTCAGTCGCAGTCGTTTTACGGCGACCAGGCGGAGCAGTCGTTACAGAATTACCACTTCGACATTCTGTTCCTTGGCGTCGATGCCATTGATCTCGAGCGCGGTATCAGCACGCATAATGAAGACGAAGCCCGGCTTAACCGCCGGATGTGTGAAGTGGCTGAACGCATTGTCGTTGTCACGGATTCGACGAAATTTAACCGCTCCAGCCTGCATAAGATTATTGATACACAGCGCATTGATGTGATTATTGTCGATGAGGGTGTGCCGAATGAAAGTCTGGAAGGGTTGCGTCGACAGGGCATTGAGGTGATTTTGGTGAGCGCATAAAAAACGGGAGGCATGATTGCCTCCCGATGACGTTTTTCATTCAATATCGGGGAATCAGGTCACCGGCGCCGGGTTAAACACCGCCAGCTGGTTATGCAGCCCCCACTGATCCGAGAAGGTTTTCTTCCGCCCGCTCGCGACATCCAGAATAAACTCAAACAGCTTCGTGCCAACATCCTCAATCGTCTCTTCGCCTGTCGCGATGGTCCCGGCGTTAATATCCATTAAGTCATACCAGCGGTTCGCCAGCTCGGTGCGGGTGGCCATCTTAATGACCGGCACGGCCATCAGGCCGTAAGGCGTACCGCGGCCGGTGGTGAAGACCTGCACGGTAATGCCGGAGGCCACCTGTTGGGTGCCGCAGACGAAATCGCTCGCCGGGGTGGCGGCATAAATCAGGCCGCGTTTGGTTGGGCGCTGGCCCGGCGACAGCACTTCCACGATGGCGCTCTTGCCTGATTTGGCAATAGAGCCCAGCGCTTTTTCTACCACGTTTGCCAGACCGCCTTTTTTGTTGCCCGGAGACGGGTTGGCGCTGCGGTCGGTTTGGCCCATATCGAGGTAGTTATCGTACCAGGCCATCTCTTCCAGCAGGCGTTTACCGACCTCTTCGTTGATGGCGCGCGGGGTGAGCAGGTGGATGGCGTCACGCACTTCGGTGACTTCTGAGAACATGACGGTTGCGCCGCAGCGAACCAGCAGATCGGACGCGTAGCCCACTGCCGGGTTGGCGGTGACGCCGGAGAAGGCATCGCTGCCGCCACACTGCATCCCAACGACCAATTCAGACGCCGGGCAAGTTTCACGCTGGCGTTTATTGAGTTTTTCCAGGTGGCGTTCGGCCACCTGCAGAATGTCGTCCACCATTGATCTAAAGCCGACATGCTGTTCGTCCTGCAGGCGCACAATGCTGGCGCTGTCGACCGGGATGCTCTGCACATCTTCGGTCCCTTGCAGCAGGCGTTCTGGCTGCAGTTTTTCGCAGCCGAGGCCGACCACCATCACTTCGCCGCCAAAGTTCGGGTTCAGGGCGAGGTTATGGATGGTGCGGATCGGCACGATGGCCGCCGGGGCATTAATCGCCACGCCGCAGCCGTACAGGTGGTTAAGGCCTACCACGCCATCGACGTTCGGGTATTTTGGCAGCAGATCGCGTTCAATAATCTTGACCACGTAATCCACCACGCCCGCCACGCAGTGCACGCTGGTGGAGATGCCCAGCAGGTTTTTCGTGCCGACGCTGCCGTCGGCGTTGCGGTAGCCTTCGAAGGTGTAGCCTTCCAGCGGCGGCAGCGCTTCCGGCACTTTGGTGGCTAGCGGGAGCGTGTTCAACGGCGGCGCTTCCGGCAGAATGACCGTGGACTCATCAATCCAGCTGCCCTTCACGATATCGCGAACGGCATAGCCGATGACCTCGCCGTAGCGGATAATCTCGCCACGTTCGGGAATATCCACCAGAGCCACTTTATGCCCCTGGGGAATATGTTCAATTAATTCCAGACCATCAGGAAAACGCGTTCCTGCTTTTAATCCGTTATCGTTAACAATAATCGCCACATTATCAGTGTCGTGCACTTTAATATAAAAAGCAGTCGGCGATTCTTGTCTGATTTCAATGTTAGCCATTGTCCAGTATTCTCCAGCCAGCGGGGCAAAAAATAAAAGATATAAGTGTTAGGGTTTTCATTATTGAAAATAAGAACACTTTGATTATGGAATAAAGCATGTCAGGTGTTGAAGTTTAAAAATGTGATAAAGATCACTTATTATCGTGATGCCGCTTGGCGCAAGGGTATCAAAGCGTGAAATTGTGCATCAGCGCCCAGTGTTGTGTGCATATGTATAACTAAAAGATTTTTTTAAGCATTGAAATTGTGTTTTTGCACAATGTCTGGCGCTGATTTCCTGATTATACTGAATCCCGATTTCATAGTGACTTATTTGTTTTTTAGCCGCTTGTTATCAATAAATAATCAGCGAAATACTGCCTTAATAATAACAATATAATTAAGGCGCTCTGTGCCCCCGAGGATAATAAAATGATACATGATACAGCTGATGTTTCTGGATCAACGAAAGGAATGCCGACTCGTTATTTAATTTTGTTAGTTATTTTTATTGTTACGGCCGTTAACTATGCTGACCGTGCCACACTCTCCATTGCCGGTACATCGGTGGCGAAAGAGCTGGGGCTTAGCGCGGTAGAAATGGGGTATATCTTCTCTGCGTTCGGTTGGGCTTATTTGCTCATGCAGATCCCCGGTGGTTGGTTACTGGATAAATTTGGTTCGAAGAAAGTGTACACCTACAGCCTGTTCTTCTGGTCGCTGTTCACTTTCCTGCAGGGCTTTGTTGGTTTCTTCCCATTAGCGTGGGCAGGCATCTCCATGTTCTTTATGCGCTTTATGTTGGGTTTCTCCGAAGCGCCATCTTTCCCTGCGAACGCCCGTATCGTGGCGGCCTGGTTCCCGACCAAAGAACGCGGTACCGCATCCGCTATCTTTAACTCCGCGCAGTATTTCTCGTTAGCGCTGTTCTCTCCGCTGCTGGGTTGGCTGACCTTCGCCTGGGGCTGGGAACACGTCTTTACCGTCATGGGCGTGATTGGCTTAGTGCTGACCGGGATGTGGGTGAAGTTTGTTCACAACCCAACCGACCATCCACGTATGTCCAAAGACGAGCTGAAGTTTATTGCGGATAACGGCGCCGTGGTTGATATGGACCATAAAAAGCCGGGCAGCGATGCGGCAAAAGGTCCGAAGCTGGAGTACATCAAGCAGTTACTCAGCAGCCGTATGATGTTAGGGATCTTCTTTGGTCAGTACTTCCTGAACACCATTACCTGGTTCTTCCTCACCTGGTTCCCGATTTACCTGGTGCAGGATAAAGGGATGTCGATTCTGAAAGTAGGGCTTGTGGCGTCTATCCCGGCGCTGTGTGGCTTTGCCGGTGGCGTGCTGGGCGGTCTGTTCTCTGACTACCTGATCCGCCGCGGCTGTACGCTGACCTTTGCTCGTAAGCTGCCTATCGTGCTGGGCATGCTGTTGGCATCGACGATTATTCTGTGTAACTACACCGATAACACCGCGCTGGTGGTAACCCTGATGGCGCTGGCATTCTTCGGTAAAGGCTTTGGTGCACTCGGCTGGCCGGTTATCTCCGATGTGGCACCGAAAGAGATTGTTGGGCTGTGCGGCGGGCTGTTTAACGTCTTCGGCAACGTGGCGTCTATCGTCACTCCGCTGGTGATTGGCTATATCGTGAGTGAGCTGCACTCCTTTAATGGCGCACTGATTTTTGTAGGCTGCTCTGCGCTGATGATGATGGTTTGCTACCTGTTCGTGGTAGGCGACATCAAACGTCTGGAACTGCGTAAGTAAGCCACGACTAACTTAAGGTAATGAAAATGGATAACGCGATTTTCCCTAACAAATTCAAAGCGGCACTGGCTGCCAAACAGGTTCAGATTGGCTGCTGGTCCGCACTCTCCAGCCCAATCAGCACTGAAGTGTTAGGACTGGCTGGTTTCGACTGGCTGGTACTGGACGGTGAGCATGCGCCGAACGACGTGACGACGCTCATCCCGCAGTTGATGGCCTTAAAAGGCAGCGCGAGCGCACCGGTGGTGCGTATCCCGACCAACGAGCCGGTGATTATCAAGCGTATGCTGGATATCGGTTTCTACAACTTCCTGATTCCATTCGTAGAAACCGAAGAAGAAGCCGCGCAGGCGGTCTCTTCTACTCGCTATCCGCCAGAAGGCATTCGCGGTGTATCCGTTTCGCATCGCGGCAACATGTTTGGCACCGTGCCGGATTACTTCGCGCAGTCCAATAAGAACATCACCATCCTGGTGCAGATCGAGAGCCAGCTGGGCGTCGACAACGTTGATGCTATTGCCGCTACCGACGGCGTTGACGGGATCTTCGTCGGCCCAAGCGACCTGGCCGCCGCGTTAGGCCATCTGGGCAACGCTTCTCACCCGGAAGTGCAGCAAGCGATTCAACACATTTTCGCCCGTGCCAAAGCGCACGGTAAGCCGAGCGGCATTCTGGCGCCGGTAGAAGCCGATGCGCGCCGCTATCTGGAGTGGGGCGCAACCTTTGTGGCGGTTGGCAGCGATCTGGGCGTGTTCCGCGCCGGTACGCAGAAGCTGGCCGACGCCTTCAAGAAGTAACCACCACCGAATACACACACATTTGAGGAAATGACGATGAAAGTTGGTTTTATTGGCCTGGGTATCATGGGTAAACCGATGAGTAAAAATCTGCTGAAAGCAGGTTACTCGCTGGTGGTTTCTGACCGTAATCCTGAAACGATCGCTGAAGTGATTGCCGCCGGTGCCGAAACGGCAACCACGGCAAAAGCGATTGCCGAGCAGTGTGATGTGATCATCACCATGCTGCCAAACTCTCCGCACGTGAAAGACGTGGCGCTGGGCGAAAACGGCATTATCGAAGGCGCGAAGCCGGGCACCGTGCTTATCGACATGAGTTCGATTGCCCCGCTGGCCAGCCGTGAAATTAGCGATGCGCTGAAGGCGAAGGGCGTAGAGATGCTGGATGCGCCGGTCAGCGGCGGTGAGCCAAAAGCCATCGACGGTACGCTGTCGGTGATGGTAGGCGGTGATAAAGCTATCTTCGATAAGTACTACGACCTGATGAAAGCGATGGCGGGTTCGGTGGTACATACCGGCGACATCGGTGCGGGTAATGTCACCAAGCTGGCAAACCAGGTGATCGTGGCGCTGAACATTGCGGCGATGTCTGAAGCGCTGACTCTGGCGACCAAAGCGGGCGTGAACCCGGATCTGGTTTATCAGGCGATTCGCGGCGGTCTGGCGGGCAGCACCGTGCTGGACGCGAAAGCACCGATGGTGATGGACCGTAACTTCAAGCCAGGTTTCCGTATCGACCTGCATATTAAAGATTTGGCGAACGCCCTGGATACCTCGCACGGCGTCGGTGCACAGCTGCCGCTGACCGCGGCGGTGATGGAAATGATGCAGGCGCTGCGTGCCGATGGTCTGGGAACCGCCGACCATAGCGCTCTGGCGTGCTATTACGAGAAGCTGGCGAAAGTGGAAGTCACTCGCTAAGGACGTTGTGCCCGGCGGCGCATTGCGTGCCGGGCTTACAGGGTAGGCCGGAGCTGTGAAACGCCCTCCGGCGTCGTGCGCTAATAGGCTCAGATATGAAAATCGTAATCGCCCCAGACTCTTATAAAGAAAGCCTTTCTGCCACCGAGGTAGCTCAGGCAATAGAAAAAGGATTTCGGGAAATCTTTCCGGAAGCGCAATTCGTGTCAGTGCCGGTCGCCGACGGTGGAGAAGGAACGGTTGAGGCGATGATTGCGGCCACGCAGGGGCGTTCGGTGATGTCGACGGTCACCGGCCCGCTTGGCGAAGCCGTGGAAGCACAGTGGGGGATCTCCGGCGACGGAAATACCGCCTTTATTGAAATGGCTGCCGCAAGCGGCCTGGCATTAGTGCCACCAGAACAGCGTAACCCGCTGATTACCACCTCTTACGGCACCGGGGAGCTGATCCTCCAGGCGCTGGAAAGCGGGGTGAAGAACATTATTATCGGCATTGGCGGCAGCGCGACCAACGACGGCGGTGCCGGTATGGTGCAGGCGCTGGGTGCGAAGCTGTGCGATGCCCAGGGCAAGGAGATTGGCTTTGGTGGCGGCAGCCTGATGAGCCTTAATCACATTGATATTTCCGGCCTGGACGCTCGCCTGCAGCACTGCGCAATTCGCGTGGCCTGCGATGTGACGAACCCGCTGACGGGGCCGCAGGGCGCTTCCTGCATCTTTGGCCCGCAGAAAGGGGCGACCGAGGCGATGATCGCCGAGTTGGACCGCAACCTGGCGCACTATGCGGAGGCGATCAAAGCCTCGCTGCGCATCGACGTGAAAACCGTGCCGGGCTCTGGCGCCGCGGGCGGAATGGGGGCGGCGCTGATGGCGTTCCTGGGCGCAGAGTTGCGTAGCGGCATTGAGATTGTGACCCAGGCGCTGAATCTGGAAGAGCATATCCACGACTGCACGTTGGTGGTTACCGGCGAAGGTCGTCTCGATAGTCAGAGCATTCACGGCAAGGTGCCGGTAGGCGTAGCCAGCGTGGCGAAGAAGTACCATAAACCGGTTATCGGCATTGCTGGTAGCCTGACGCGCGATGTTGGCGTGGTGCACCAGTACGGCATTGATTCGGTATTCAGCGTGCTGAACCGCATTGGGTCGCTGGAAGAGGCTTTCCGCGATGCGGCGGAAAACATTTATCAGACCTCCCGGAACATCGCCGCCACCATTCAGGTGGGGATGCGGATCGAAGGGTGACATCGGCGCGCAAACCCTCTATACTGCGCGCCGAAGCTGACCAGACAGTCGCCGCTTCGTCGTCGTCCTCTTCGGGGGAGACGGGCGGAGGGGAGGAAAGTCCGGGCTCCATAGGGCAAGGTGCCAGGTAACGCCTGGGGGGTGTAACAGCCCACGACCAGTGC
Source organism: Kluyvera sp. CHPC 1.2972 (assembly GCF_036759925.1). NCBI lineage: Bacteria > Pseudomonadati > Pseudomonadota > Gammaproteobacteria > Enterobacterales > Enterobacteriaceae > Kluyvera > Kluyvera sp. CHPC 1.2972. The sequence goes on from NZ_JAPKIB010000004.1 coordinate 142,813, forward strand.
AACAGAGAGCAAACCGCCGATGGCCCGCGTAAGCGGGATCAGGTAAGGGTGAAAGGGTGCGGTAAGAGCGCACCGCGCGGCTGGTAACAGTCCGTGGCACGGTAAACTCCACCCGGAGCAAGGCCAAATAGGGGTTCATAAGGTACGGCCCGTACTGAACCCGGGTAGGCTGCTTGAGCCAGTGAGCGATTGCTGGCCTAGATGAATGACTGTCCACGACAGAACCCGGCTTATCGGTCAGTTTCACCTCTTAAAAAACCCCGCCTCGGCGGGGTTTTTGCTTTTCTGCGCGCAAGGAAGAACATACCATTTCAGTAGCGTTATATTCTGATTGTTTACCATATCCATACAAACAATGGAGTTATTCACTAAATTGATGCGGTGGTGTGATAGTCATCATTTTTTGCCATTCTTTCACTTCACATCTTATTAACACGGATCATTGCGCTATCTCACAAAACCCACCTGGCGTGGGCCATCGTAGAAATCGGCACTTTATTAAAATTCCTTACAAAACAATTCGTTATGATTATTCATCCAAAGACGACAACAATCTGAATCTCTCTTTTTTCAGTTAAAGAGAAATGCATTGGTTAATTTTGCGCTAATCATAGGAATACTTTCTATTTTCGGCGTTTTCCTGCGCAAAGAGTTGCAAGTTTTTTCTCCTGAAGCCGCGCTATCATTTTCTCACTCTAAAAAAGGCAGTGAATAAGCCTGTAATATTCGCACTACCCGGAACATCAAACTGCATTAAAACAATAAACCCCTACATACTAAGAGTGAGAATTTGTTATGGAAACAATCTCAATTACAACCGCGCCGACGTCGTCTGCGGCCGCGCGAGCGGGCATGTCAGACAGTGAATGGCAGGAAGCAATAAAATTCGACAGTACCGACGTTGGCTGGGTCATCATGAGTATCGGGATGGCGATTGGGGCAGGGATCGTGTTCCTGCCGGTTCAGGTTGGTCTGATGGGGCTGTGGGTCTTCCTGCTCTCCTCCATCGTTGGCTACCCGGCGATGTACCTGTTCCAGCGCCTGTTTATCAACACCCTGGCCGAATCGCCGGAGTGTAAAGACTACCCAAGCGTTATCAGCGGCTACCTTGGCAAAAATTGGGGGATCTTACTCGGTGCGCTCTACTTCATCATGTTGGTTATCTGGATGTTCGTTTACTCCACGGCGATCACCAACGACAGTGCCTCCTATCTGCATACCTTCGGTGTAACCGACGGACTGCTCTCCGAAAACCCGTTCTACGGCCTGGTGCTGATCTGCGTGCTGGTGGCGATATCGTCGCGCGGGGAGAAGCTGCTGTTTAAAGTCTCCAGCTTTATGGTGCTGACCAAACTGCTGGTGGTGGCGGCACTTGGGGTGTCGATGGTCGGTATGTGGCATCTGTACAACGCCGGGACGCTGCCGCCGATGGGGTTGCTGATTAAAAACGCCATTATCACGCTGCCGTTTACCCTGACCTCTATCCTGTTTATTCAAACCCTGAGCCCGATGGTTATCTCCTATCGCTCAAAAGAAAAATCTCGCGAAGTAGCGCGCCACAAGGCGCTGCGGGCGATGAATATTGCCTTCGGCATTCTGTTTGTGGTGGTCTTCTTCTACGCCGTCTCCTTTACGCTGGCGATGGGTCACGATGAAGCGGTGAAAGCCTACGAACAGAACATCTCGGCGCTGGCGATTGCCGCCCAGTTTATTAACGGCAGCGCAGGTGCATGGGTGACCGTGGTGAGCGTGATCCTCAATATCTTTGCCGTGATGACCGCCTTCTTCGGCGTTTACCTGGGCTTCCGCGAAGCGACGCAGGGGATCGTTATCAACCTGCTGCGTCGCAAAATGCCAGAGGACAAAATCAATCAGAAGCTGGTCCAGCGCGGGATTATGATCTTCGCCATCCTGCTGGCCTGGAGCGCTATCGTGCTTAATGCGCCAGTGCTGAGCTTCACCTCTATCTGTAGCCCGATTTTCGGCATGGTCGGCTGTCTTATCCCGGCCTGGCTGGTCTACAAGGTGCCAGCGCTGCACAAATATAAAGGCGTCTCTCTGGTGATTATCGTCATCACCGGCCTGCTGCTCTGCGTCTCGCCGTTCCTGGCCTTCTCCTGATTAACGCGTGGTAATGAACATGGTTGATGTATCAATGAATCCGCTCTGGGATGACATGATTCAGGCGGTAAAACAGAACGTAAAGCCCGCAATGGGCTGCACTGAACCGGTTTCACTGGCGTTGGCGAGCGCGATTGCCGCCTCGCATCTGGCGGGCAGGGTCAGCCACATCGTGGCTAAAGTGTCGCCGAACCTGATGAAAAACGGCATGGGTGTTACCGTGCCGGGTACGGGGATGGTGGGGTTGCCGATTGCCGCCGCGCTGGGTGCGCTGGGCGGCGACGCGCAGGCCGGGCTGGAAGTGCTGAAGGGCGCGTCGGTGGAGGACATTACGGCGGCCAAGGTTCTGCTGGCCAGCGGTAAAGTGTCGGTGACGATGGAAGAGCCGTGCGATGACGTGCTCTATGCCAGCGCCACGGTCTATACCCTCGACGAATCGGCGACGGTGACCATTGCCGGTGGGCATACGCGGGTGATTCGCGTAGTGAAAAATGGCGTGACGCTGCTGGATGCTAGCAATTGCGAAGGCGCAGAAGAAGAGCAGACGGTATCCCTTGAGAGCGTCACTCTGGAGCAGGTCGTTGAGTTTGCCGAGCAGGTGCCGTTTGAAAAGATAAGCTTTATCCTCGATGCCGCCCTGCTGAACAGCGCGCTCTCCCATGAAGGGCTGCGTGCGCCGTACGGCCTGCATATTGGGGCGACCCTGCAACGCCAGCGGGAGCGTGGGCTACTGGCAAAAGATCTGCTGACCGACATCATGATCCGCACCTCGGCGGCGTCGGATGCGCGTATGGGCGGCGCTTGCCTGCCGGCAATGAGCAACTCAGGCTCTGGCAATCAGGGCATTGCTGCAACTATGCCGGTGGTGGTAGTGGCGGAGCATCTGGGCTGCTCGCAGGAGAAAATGGCCCGTGGGCTGATTCTTTCACACCTGACGGCTATCTATATCCATCACCAGTTGCCGATGCTGTCGGCGCTTTGTGCGGCTACCACTGCCTCTATGGGGGCCGCGGCCGGTATCTGCTGGCTTATCGACGGCAGCTACCGCTGCATCTCGATGGCCATCAGCAGCATGATCGGCGACGTCAGCGGTATTATCTGCGATGGCGCGTCCAACAGCTGCGCGATGAAGGTATCAACCAGCGTGTCGTCGGCATGGAAAGCGGTGCTGATGGCGTTGGATGAAACGGCGGTAACCGGGAACGAGGGGATTGTGGCGAACGATGTGGAGCAGTCGATTAGCAACCTCTGCTCGCTGGCCTGCCACTCCATGCAGCAGACGGACAAGCAGGTGATTCAGATTATGGCGAGCAAGCTCGCGTAAAAAATAGCCCCGGTGTCTGGCCGGGGCATCTTCTCAGGCGGCGCGTTCTTCTGCCTGATGACGTTCTGCTTCACAAACAATGGCTTCCAGCTCGTTCAGCATCTCATCTAAGCCAAAGGTTTTTGGCGTACTGAGCGGCTGTGGTGCTTTAACGACGACGGCCTTGTGCTGCTTTTTGTTGTTTCGCTTACTCATTTTGTCTTCGGTGCCCCTGAAAATCGTTACACCGGTAAATCTATCAGCAAAGCGCGCAGAGGGGTATCAGCCACGAGTGTGATATTGCTCTCATCGCGGATAAATGCCCCATCACCGCAGGTCAGAGACTGTTTTTCCGCCTCGTGAGCCAGCGCGTGAACCGTGCCATGAATCGACTGCAGATAGGCACGCGGCCCGTGCAGCTGCAGGCTGACCTGCTCGCCTTTGGCAAGCTCGATATGGTGCAGCCATACCTGCTGGCGCAGCTGTAAACTATGCTGGCTGCCGTCCGGCGAGGCTAAAAGTTGGTGGTCGGTCTCTTTCAGTTTGATCTTCTGCACGCGCGAGTTCTCGCGCTCCGGGCAGGCGTCGAGCCAGATTTGCATCCGGGTTAACGGCTTGTCTTTACTCAGATTATGCTCGCTGTAGCTCACGCCTGGCTGAGTGGCAATCAGCAGCGCTTCACCGGCTTTGGCATGAATATGGTGGCCTTCGCTATCGCGGTACTCTGCTTCACCTTCCAGAATCAGATTCAGAATATCGACTTTTGGATAGGTGCGCGGCTGGAATGAGGCGCCCGGTGCGAGCACTTCCTGATTCAACACGCGCAGTGAGGCGTAGCCCAGCAGCTTCGGATCAAAGTAGTGCCCAAAAGAGAAGGTGTAGCGAGCCTGCAGCCAACCGAAGTCTGCCTGTCCGCACTGTTTCGCTGTTCTTGTGGTAATCATCTTCTTGACCCTCCTTTACACTAAAACAATGGTAAAGGTATGGACGCTGCATTGTTAGCCAGATATTCTGCCCGGTATGTTCAAATTTACTGAATGAGCACGCCATGGCTAAAGAGAGAGCACTGACGCTGGAAGCACTACGAGTAATGGACGCCATCGATAGACGCGGAAGCTTTGCCGCCGCGGCTGATGAGCTCGGACGCGTGCCTTCGGCATTAAGCTACACCATGCAAAAGCTGGAAGAAGAGCTGGACGTGGTGCTGTTTGACCGCTCGGGTCATCGAACAAAATTCACTAACGTGGGGCGCATGCTGCTGGAACGTGGGCGCGTGCTGCTGGAAGCCGCCGATAAGCTGACGACCGATGCCGAAGCGCTGGCTCGCGGCTGGGAAACCCATCTAACTATCGTGGCAGAAGCGCTGATCCCGACCTCGGCTCTGTTCCCGCTGGTGGAAAAGCTGGCAACTAAATCTAATACCCAACTGTCGATTATTACCGAAGTGCTGGCGGGGGCCTGGGAGCGCCTGGAGCAGGGGCGGGCGGATATCGTGATTGCGCCGGATATGCACTTTCGCTCATCGACGGAGATTAACTCCCGCAAGCTCTATTCGGTGATGAACGTGTATGTCGCCGCGCCGGATCACCCTATCCATCAGGAAGCCGAGCCGCTGTCGGAAGTGACGCGCGTGAAGTATCGTGGCGTGGCGATTGCTGACACCGCCCGCGAACGCCCGGTGCTGACGGTACAGCTGCTGGATAAACAGCCGCGTTTGACGGTCACGTCAATGGAAGAGAAGCGTCAGGCGCTATTAGCTGGCCTGGGCGTAGCGACCATGCCGTATCCGATGGTCGAAGAAGATATCGCACAGGGGCGCTTACGCGTGGTGAGCCCGGAATATACCAGCGAGATTGATATTATCATGGCCTGGCGTCGCGACAGCATGGGTGAAGCCAAGTCCTGGTGTCTGCGTGAGATTCAAAAGCTGTTAACCGCGAAATAAACCCTTCGCACCTCGTCCGGGCTACCTGCAACATGTAGCCCGGCCGAGCGAAGCGACGCCGGGATCAGGAAAGACGCTTCGGATCCGGTCCGAAACGGTTGTCGCCAGCTGTACCGTTCTGGCAGTTAAAGATGATGATCACAATCCAGCCAATCACCGGAATGATCAGTAGCAGCAGCCACCACGCCGAGCGATCGGTGTCGTGTAGTCGACGGAACTGTACTGCCCACCACGGAATAAAGACCAGAATGCCGTAAATGGTGGTGAGGATCCCTTCGCCGCCAGCGCGCTGCCAGCCCAGCATCTTATCCACCACGCCCAGCACGAGCGTCAAAATGACGTTCACCAGAATGAACATCCAGTACTCTTTACGACGGGCGCGGCCGCCAAACCCAATGTAATTACGTAGAACCTTGAGATACCAATCCATTTTTATGCCTCAGTTGACCATTAATCACTTGTTTTTAAAGCGATCAAGCTAAGGATAGTCGTGAATGAAAAGGCGGTAAATATTGATGGGGTGAATTAATTGGGCATCGAGGACCGATGCCCGGTGTGCTTAGCGGAAACGTGCGTCGCGGCCGTGAGGCTCGTCCAGATCCTGCCATGGCCCGATGGAGATAATCCCGGTCGGGTTAATGGTTTTGTGGCTACGGAAGTAGTGGTTGCGGATATGGTCGAAGTCGACGGTCTCAGCAATACCCGGCATCTGGTAGATATCACGCAGGAAGCCGTGCAGATTCAGATAGTCGCTGATGCGATGCTTATCGCATTTGAAGTGGGTCACGTAAACCGGATCGAAGCGGATCAATGTTGTCCACAGGCGAATGTCAGCTTCGGTGAGCTGATTACCGGTCAGGTAGCGATGCTGGCCGAGGATCGTCTCCAGACGATCCAGCGAGCTAAAGACTTTCTCCACGGCGTCATCATAGGCCGCCTGGCTGGTGGCGAAACCGGCTTTGTAGACCCCGTTGTTCACCGTGTCGTAGATCCAACTATTCAGCTCGTCAATCTGCTCGCGCAGCGCGACCGGATAGTAATCACCCGCTTTGGCGCCCAGTGCATCAAAGGCGGTGTTGAACATGCGAATGATCTCGGCAGATTCGTTGCTGACGATAGTCTGGTTCTTTTTATCCCACAGCACCGGTACGGTTACGCGCCCGGAGTAGTTGGAATCGGCATGCTGATAGAGTTGATAAAGGAACTGATGCTGATAAAGCGTATCGCCAGTGGCGGCCGGGAAATCGGCATCGAAGGTCCAACCGTTTTCCAGCATGAGCGGGTTTACGACGGAAACCGAGATAAACGGCTCCAGTCCTTTGAGCTTACGCAGGATTAGCGTGCGGTGCGCCCATGGACAGGCGAGAGAGACGTACAGGTGATAGCGATCCTTCTCGGCGGCAAAACCGCCGTTGCCGGTTGGGCCCGGCTCGCCGTCGGCGGTCAACCAGTTGCGAAATGCGGAAACTGAACGCTGGAAACGTCCACCGGTGGATTTGGTGTCATACCAGACGTCCTGCCAGACGCCATCGATCAATTGTCCCATGATGTTCTCCTCCTGATAGCAAAAGCGAGGAGATATCTCCTCGCTTTTTTATTCATTCAGTATAGTGCGCTTACCACTTTTTATTCAGCACGCGGTCGATGCTGAATGCGCCTGGACCGGTGATACCCAGCAGCAGGTAGCCGCCAGCGATGGTCAGGTTTTTCATAAACATCAGCGAGTTCATGCCTTCAGCAAAGTTGCTGTGGAAGATGAAGGCGGTCAGCAGGGTGAAGCCTGCGGTGAACAGCGCGGTGGTACGAGTCAGGAAACCGAACAGAATCGCCAGACCGCCGCCAAACTCAAGCAGAATGGTCAGTGGCAGCAGGAAACCAGGGACACCCATTGCTTCCATATACTGCTGCGTACCCGCATACCCGGTGATTTTGCCCCAGCCAGCGGTGATAAACAGAATCGGCATCAGAATACGTGCGACCAGGAAACCAATATCTTCTAATTTTTTCATCTTTCTCTCCAGAGAACCTTGCGGGCAGTTAAACCGTTTTATTGAGCGTTTACACGTTGATAGCGCGTAGCTGCTGTCGATGGAGAGAAATATAACTGTGACGTATAACAATTGTTAGCAAGGAAAACTGTTGAAGTTCTTCAAAGAATCTGAGCAACGATGTATGGCAGTGAAAAAAGCAGGGGGGAAGGCTAAACGGAGCGGCGCAGAATATTCCTGACCATGCGCCAGGTACTCCAGACGCCCAGGCCACGGCGAGCCCAGCGCACCAGAAAACGTGGATGACGTAAAGAAACCACCGCCATCGCGCTGCTGGCAACCATCACCCATGAGCGCAGGCTCACCAGGCGGTCCCAGCCGCGATCGTAGGGTTGTGTGGCCTCTAGCCAGTCGCGACGGCTGGCGCTCATATCCAGCCGTTGCTGTTGAATTTCCCGCAGCAGATACGCTTTGCGTTCCTCTCGCTCCTGACGTGGACTCATGGTTCATCCTCCTCCAGCAGGGCGCGATCGTTAGCCAGTTCGTGGCGGGTATGGCGCAGTAGGGTGGAACGGCGGGCTTTGCGCAGGGTCCATATGCCGCCAATCAGTGCAAGTAGCAGCAGCGTTGCCGTGGTGGCGGCCATCACGATAAGGCGATATTGCGGGTCGACTGCCCACATGATTAGCACCAGCAGGCTCATCAGGCCGAATGCGGTAAACAGCAGGGTAAGCCCGGCCATTAACAAGATCTGGATGAGGTTGGCTTTCTCCTCTTCCAGCTCAACGACCGCTAAGCGCAGCCGCGTTTCGACCATCTGAACCACGAGGGTAACAATGCGCTGGCCGATGCCGAGAATGTTCTTTCCCGGCCCCGGCGCGTGTTGAGATTGACTCATGCTTAGCGACGCGTCAGCAGGACGCCCAGCACCAGCCCGACAGCCGCGCCAATACCGACGCCGGTCCATGGGTTTTCACGCACGTAGCCGTCGGCTTTCGCCGCCGCTTCACGCGTTTGCTTTGTCAGCACTTCGCCCGCTTCACCCAGGCGGTCACGGCTCTCTTTGAGCGCGCTCTCTGCTTTACTGCGCAGTTTGCTCATCTCCTCTTTGGATTTGTCGGTGGAAGCATTCAGGACTTCTTCCAGGGTATCGGACAGGGCCTTCAGCTCTGCGCGTAACTGATCTGATGTCGAATCTTTAGCCATCGTATCTCTCCTTTAAGGATTTCCACTCAATATGCGCGGGATTCCAGCGCGTTAAGTTCTTTTTTGGCTTCCTGCAGCTTATGCTCGCGTTTTGCCACTTTATCCGCATCGCCTTTCTGTTCTGCTTCCTTCAGATCCTGCTCGCGCTCGCGAACTTCGTCCTTCTGTTCCGCAATTTTTTCCTGATGATCGGCGCGAAGCTTGCTGTCAGTACAGTGTGCCTGGACTTCGCTCAGCGCCTTTTTCAGGCCGTCGATACGGTGCTGATTGTTATGCTTCTCGGCATAGCCAATCTCGCGCTGAATGTCCTGCTCTTTTTCCTGACAAAGTGATGTTGCTGCTGCGCTCGCACTAAGAGACGCGAGAGTCAGAGCAAGAACGATGCGGTATTTCATGTATGAACCTTCCATTGTGCATAGTACATCGGCATGTACTTTTTCCGGTCTGCGGATAGCGCCGTTGCGTCACCCACAATACTAAGCATAGTAACTAAAATACAAGATCACCAAAGTTGGTGAAAGTATTCGGATTCCTGGAAGTGACTAACCAAATCGATGCGAGGTGTCACGAAGACGGGATAGCCAGCTTGCCGGGTCGTTATCTTCATCCTGCAGCGCAATCACGTAGACGTGCGGCAGGCTGTTATCCAGCACGCGCTTTGCCGCGGCGCTCTGTTCGCTGGATTCAAAGGTAATCAATAAGGCATCATCCTTCGGCGTGATGCTCTTAAAGCGAATGCCATTAGCATCCAGATGATGAGAAATAGAGAAGCCGTCGGGCATGCTGGCCTGATTCATTGGGCGAATGGCCAGCGTAGATTCTTCGCGTTGCAGTGCAGCCCATAGCCAAAGCATGATGCATAACATCAGCATCATGCCCAGACTCATCGCCAATCGACGTAGCAGAATGCGGTTTGCCGCCATCGTTAGCCTCGATTACCGTATTTCTTCTTCCACACGACCGCCAGTGAACCGATCAGGCCGACGACCAGCAGTACCACCGGCAGCAGCATCAGGCACGACATCAGCGCGTCTTCGTATTTCTGGAATACCGGGGTTTTACCCAGCAGATAGCCAAGGGTGGTCAGAATCAGTACCCACAGCAGGCCGCTCATCCAGTTGAAGAACTGGAAGCGCGCGTTGTTCAGGCCTGAAATTCCGGCAATGGTTGGCAGCAGGGTACGCACGAACGCGATAAAGCGACCAATCAGCAGCGCAGAGAGACCGTGCTTATGAAACAGATGGTGCGCGCGCTGGTGGTAGTGGGCTGGAAGATGCGAAAGCCAGTTCTGGACGATACGGGTATTGCCCAGCCACTTGCCCTGAATATAGCTAAGCCAGCAGCCGAGGCTGGCAGCGACGGTGAGCAGAAGGACCGTTTGCGGGAAACCCATCGCGCCTTTAGCAATCAGTACGCCGACCAGCACCAGCAGGCTATCGCCCGGTAAAAACGCGGCCGGCAGCAAACCGTTCTCAAGGAACAGGATCATAAATAAGACAAAATAGAGCATACCGATCATGGACGGATTAGCGAGGGTTTCAAAATCCTGGCTCCATAAGGCATTTAAGAGTTGGGTTAGTAGTTCCATTCACGATTCCTGGTACATCGATTAACGTAATGCCTGAACGCGCTGCGACGGTCTTCTCTGTATTTCTATTTTAATAGCATCGCGGTAAATACGCGCTGAACAGTCCCTGTTTTGGCAAAATAATCTACTGCTGAACAACAAAAAGGCAAAATGCATGCAATTGTAACAAATGGCACGGTTTTTCGTCATAGAAATTGCAATTTGTTGCAGAACGATTTTGCGGTTTCGAGCGGGGAGTGGCTAGGGGATTTACAAAGGCTTACCCACGCGAAAAGTCAGGTAAGCCTTGGGGAGCGCTAAGAACGCTTATTTGCCGCCGATAGCGACCGTATCGAGGTGAACGACCGGGTTTTCCGCAAACAGATAGCGGTCAGCATTGAACTCAAAATCATCGCTGGTTTCGTTGAACAGCATCAGCTTGGTGTTCTCCAGATGCTGCCACATGGCAATTTTTGCCGCGTGTGGATCTTTGCGAATCAGCGCTTTCAGGATCTGGTCGTGATCGTCACACCAGTTATCCACGGTGCGGGCGTCGATATGGTCGTGGAGTTTTTTCCAGTACGGGTTGTGCACGCGCTGGGTCCACATTTTTTCAACGATGGCCGCAAGCGCGGTGTTTTGCGTCGCCAGAGCAACCTGCACGTGGAACTGGAGATCCCACTGGGAGTCGCGGAAGCACTGCTCTTTGCGTGCATTTTCCTGGATCTCCATCAGCTTCATGATGTCCTGCTTGGTGACCTGGGTGGCGGCGAACTCTGCGATGTTGCTCTCAATCAGCTGACGTGCCTGCAGCAGCTCAAACGGGCCGTAGTTGGCAAACTCCAGCGTTTCGTCCGGCATCTGATGGTATTTCGGCTGATTGGAAATGACGTGAATGCCGGAGCCTTTACGGACTTCAACATACCCTTCGACTTCCAGCATAATAATCGCTTCGCGAACCACGGTGCGGCTGACGCTCTTTTCATCGGCAATAAAGCGTTCCGCAGGCAGCTTATCGCCCACAAGGTAGACGCCTTGCTCAATGCGTTCTTTTAGTTCAGCGGCCAGTTGCTGATACAAGCGACGTGAGTCGGCGATTTCCATATGCTCTCCAGGCAGGGTACGGCAGATTAAATTTGTTATACCACTTTTACGAGCAGCTAACCACATTATGACATGAAAAAAGCCGCCTGTAACAAGGCGGCTTTTGTGAAAACGGACATCCGTTACAGTTTAGTTTTGCGTCGCCTGCTGCGTAGGACGATTCGCGCCGGATTCACCATCGTCAGCCTGCTTATTCTGCAGCACGGTCCAGATAACCAGCGCCCCTAACAGGTCGAAGATAGCCAGTACGGCAAACAGCGGGCTGAAGCCGATGGTATCAGCCAGCGCACCAACGACCAGTGCAAACATGGTGCTCGCCATCCACGCCGCCATCCCGGTCAGACCGTTCGCGGTAGCCACTTCGTTACGACCGAAGACGTCAGAAGAGAGCGTAATCAGCGCGCCGGACAGAGACTGGTGAGCGAAGCCACCGAGGCACAGCAGGGCGATAGCAATGTATGGGCTGGTGAACAGACCGATCATCCCTGGGCCAATCATCAGCAGGGCGCCCATGGTGACAACCATTTTACGGGACACAATCAGGTTCACGCCAAACCAGCGCTGGAACAGCGGCGGCAGGTAACCACCCAGTACGCAGCCTACGTCAGCGAACAGCATTGGCATCCACGCAAACATGGCGATTTCTTTCAGGTCAAAGCCATAGACTTTGAACATGAACAGTGGGATCCAGGCGTTGAAGGTACCCCATGCTGGTTCAGCCAGGAAGCGCGGCAGGGCGATACCCCAGAAGCGACGGGTCTGAATGATCTGCCATGGAGACATTTTCTTCGCGTTGTTGGTCTGGTGCTGTGCTTCCTGACCACCAATGATGTACTCACGTTCTTCGTCAGTTAATTTTTTCTGATCGCGTGGGTGTTTGTAGAAGATGAGCCAGGACATTGCCCAGATGAAGCTCAACGCACCGGAGATAATGAACGCCATCTGCCAGCTGTGCATCACGATAGCCCAGACCACCAGCGGTGGCGCAATCATGCCGCCGATAGACGAACCAACGTTAAAGTAACCTACCGCGATAGAACGCTCTTTCGCCGGGAACCACTCGGAGCTCGCTTTCAGACCCGCAGGTATCATTGCCGCTTCAGCCGCACCCACCGCACCACGTGCGATGGCCAGACCGCCCCAACTGCCTGCCAGCGCAGTCGCGCCGCAGAATACAGCCCAGGCAACGGCGAAGAAGGCGTAGCCGATTTTGGTACCCAGAATGTCCAGAACGTAGCCGGCAACCGGCTGCATCACGGTGTAAGCTGCAGAGTAAGCAGCGATGATGTAAGAGTATTGCTGTGTGGAAATGTGCAGCTCAGCCATCAGAGTCGGCGCAGCTGCCGCCACGGTATTACGTGTCAGGTAGCCCAGCACGGTGCCCATCGTCACCAGTGCGATCATGTACCAACGTAACCCTTTAATTTTACGCATGTAAACCTCATCGTGTTGTTATAACTGCGAGTCCTGCAGCCATCCTCCCGTGTTGCCGGAAGATGTCATTCTCGAAGGGGCTTACCGGAGTAATACTTCCCGGTACGGCCCGAACTTGCCAGTAAGTACGCGTGCTGAATTCGGTATCCGTACCGCTCAATCAGGTGTCTCTATCGACCACGTCGACTGCATTCCGTCGTTCAATGTGTTTCGACGGGGTGCAAGATAACTTGTCATACAACTTTAAAAGGTGAATACCGTCACAAAAGAGGTATTTTCCGTACGGTTTAAGGGGTAGATAGGCTAGGCCAGGCGCGGCGCGGCCTGCAGAGGTGTTTCAGCATTTTTTCTGTCATTTTTTGTCAAGGTTTATTGATCTAACTCACGAAAAAATCTTCGGTTGAACGAAATTGGTGTGATAACTTTGACAGCATTACAGATAAACATCTGACCCACTCGTTGAGAGGAAGACGATAATGACCCCGTTCATGACTGAAGATTTTCTGTTAGACACCGAATTTGCCCGCCGTCTGTACCACGACTACGCAAAAGATCAGCCGATTTTCGACTATCACTGCCACCTGCCGCCACAGCAGGTTGCGGAAGACTATCGTTTTAAAAACCTGTATGACATCTGGCTGAAAGGCGACCACTACAAGTGGCGCGCGATGCGTACCAATGGCGTAGCGGAACGCCTGTGCACCGGCGATGCGTCTGACCGCGAGAAGTTTGACGCGTGGGCTGCTACCGTGCCGCACACCATCGGCAACCCGTTATACCACTGGACTCACCTCGAGCTGCGTCGCCCATTCGGCATCACCGGTAAACTGCTGTCACCGTCTACCGCTAGCGAAATCTGGGATGAGTGCAACGAGCTGCTGGCTCAGGACAAATTCTCCGCCCGCGGCATCATGAAGCAGATGAACGTGAAAATGGTCGGTACCACCGATGACCCGATCGATTCTCTGGAACATCATGCAGCCGTCGCGAAAGACGGTTCCTTTGACGTGAAAGTGCTGCCGAGCTGGCGCCCGGATAAAGCGTTCAACATCGAACTGGCGACCTTCAACGACTACATGGCGAAACTGGGTGAAGTGTCTGACACCGATATCCGTCGCTTTGCAGACTTGCAGACTGCGCTGACCAAGCGTCTGGATCACTTCGCCGCGCACGGCTGTAAAGTGTCTGACCACGCGCTGGACGTTGTCCTGTTTGCGGAGTCTAACGAAGCGGAACTGGATAGCATCCTGGCACGCCGTCTGGCCGGTGAAACCCTGAGCGAGCACGAAGTCGCCCAGTTCAAAACCGCCGTACTGGTCTTCCTGGGCGCTGAATACGCACGTCGCGAATGGGTACAGCAGTACCACATCGGCGCGCTGCGTAATAACAACCTGCGTCAGTTCAAACTGCTGGGTGCGGACGTCGGCTTCGACTCCATCAACGACCGCCCAATGGCGGAAGAGCTGTCTAAGCTCCTGAGCAAACAGAACGAACAGAACCTGCTGCCAAAAACCATTCTGTACTGCCTGAACCCACGCGATAACGAAGTGCTGGGCACCATGATCGGTAACTTCCAGGGTGAAGGTATGCCGGGCAAGATGCAGTTCGGTTCCGGCTGGTGGTTCAACGATCAGAAAGACGGTATGGAACGTCAGATGACTCAGCTGGCACAGCTGGGCCTGCTGAGCCGCTTCGTCGGCATGCTGACCGACAGCCGTAGCTTCCTGTCTTACACCCGTCATGAATACTTCCGTCGTATTCTTTGCCAGATGATCGGCCGTTGGGTTGCTGCGGGCGAAGCGCCTGCTGACATCCAACTGCTGGGTGAGATGGTGAAAAACATTTGCTTTAACAATGCGCGTGACTACTTCGCCATTGAACTGAACTAAAGTCTGGGGTTGGTATGCAATACATCAAGATCCATGCGCTGGATAACGTCGCGGTAGCGCTCGCTGATTTGGCCGAAGGAACCGAAGTCACCGTTGATGGGCAGGTGATTACCCTGCGTCAGGCGGTCACGCGTGGCCACAAATTCGCCTTACGCGATATTGCGAAGGGTGAAAACGTCATTAAATACGGTTTACCGATTGGTCACACGCTGGTGGATGTGGCAGCGGGCGAGCATATTCATGCTCACAACACGCGCACCAATCTCAGCGATCTGGACACGTATAGCTACCAACCTGATTTCCAGGCAGAGGTTGCCCAGCCCGTCGATCGTGACGTGCAGATCTACCGCCGCGCGAACGGTGACGTGGGCGTGCGTAACGAACTCTGGATCCTGCCGACCGTGGGCTGCGTGAACGCCATGGCTCGCCAGATGCAGAACCGTTTCCTGAAAGAGACCAACGATGCCGAAGGTATCGACGGCGTTCATCTCTTCAGCCACACCTACGGCTGTTCGCAGCTCGGCGACGATCACATCAACACCCGCACCATGCTGCAAAACATGGTGCGTCACCCGAATGCGGGTGCGGTGCTGGTGGTTGGCCTGGGTTGTGAAAACAACCAGGTCGATGCGTTCCGCGAAACCTTAGGGGAGTTCGATCCTGAACGCGTTCACTTTATGGTCTGCCAACACCAGGAAGACGAAGTGGAAGCAGGGATCGAACATCTCCATCAGCTGTACAGCGTGATGCGCAATGACAAACGCGAGCCGGGTAAACTGAGCGAGCTGAAGTTTGGTCTGGAGTGCGGCGGGTCTGATGGCCTGTCCGGCATTACCGCCAACCCGATGCTGGGTCGTTTCTCCGACTACGTGATTGCCAATGGCGGCACCACCGTGCTGACCGAAGTGCCGGAAATGTTCGGTGCCGAGCAGCTGCTGATGAGCCACTGTCGTGATGAAGAGACCTTCGGCAAGCTGGTGACCATGGTCAATGACTTTAAGCAGTACTTCATTGCCCACGACCAGCCAATCTACGAGAACCCATCGCCGGGCAACAAAGCGGGTGGTATCACCACGCTGGAAGATAAATCACTGGGCTGCACGCAGAAAGCGGGCTCCAGCAAAGTGGTTGACGTTCTGCGCTACGGTGAACGCCTGAAGACGCACGGTCTGAACCTGCTCAGCGCACCGGGTAACGATGCGG
The DNA here is from genome assembly GCF_036759925.1 of Kluyvera sp. CHPC 1.2972. NCBI lineage: Bacteria > Pseudomonadati > Pseudomonadota > Gammaproteobacteria > Enterobacterales > Enterobacteriaceae > Kluyvera > Kluyvera sp. CHPC 1.2972. Next base: position 158,573 of record NZ_JAPKIB010000004.1, read on the forward strand.
TGGCGACCAGTGCCCTGGCGGGCGCGGGCTGCCATATGGTGCTGTTCAGTACCGGTCGCGGTACCCCTTACGGTGGTTTCGTGCCGACGGTGAAAATTGCCACCAACAGCGAGCTGGCTGAGAAGAAGAAACATTGGATCGACTTCAATGCTGGCCAACTGATTCACGGTAAAGCGATGCCTCAGCTGTTGGAAGAGTTTGTTGACGTTATCGTCGACTTCGCCAACGGCAAGCAGACCTGCAACGAGCGCAATGATTTCCGCGAGCTGGCCATCTTTAAGAGTGGTGTCACGTTGTAATAAAAATGTGATCTGATACGATAAAACGGCGTTTCATTGTGTGAAGCGCCGTTTTTTTATGCTGTTTAACAAGGATCTCTCATGACGGCGTATTGGTTGGCCCAGGGCGTTGGCGTTCTGGCATTTATCATCGGTATCACTACCTTCATCAACCGCGATGAACGGCGCTTTAAGTTTCAGCTTTCCCTCTACAGCGCCACCATTGGCGTGCACTTCTTCCTGATGGGGGCGATTCCCGCCGGGATGAGCGCTGAACTGAACGTTATCCGAACCATTATTTCGGTCTACACGCGCCGGATCTGGGTGATGTTCGTCTTTATTGCGCTGACGCTGATTCTTGGGCTAAGCAAATTGCACCATGCTATGGAACTGTTGCCGATCGCCGGCACGGTGGCCAGTACCTGGGCGTTGTTCCGCTGTAAAGGGCTGACGGTACGCTGCGTGATGTGGTGTTCCACGCTTTGCTGGGTTATCCATAACTTCTGGCTTGGTTCAATTGGCGGCACGATGATTGAGGGCAGCTTCCTGGTGATGAACGGCCTGAACATCATTCGCTTCTGGCGGATGCAGCGTAAGGGGATTGACCCGTTTAAGGTCGAGAAGAAGGTGCAGGAAGAGAACCCCTCCGCCTGATGGCGAAGGGGATCAGAGCGTTAGCTACGCAGGGCGTTCTTTTCCAGGCGATCGTCTTCCGCCTGGCAAGCCGCGGCGGTAAACAGCACATCAGTTGACGAGTTGAGCGCCGTTTCGCAGGAGTCCTGCAGCACACCGATAATAAAGCCAACGGCGACGACCTGCATGGCGACGTCGTTCGGGATGCCGAACATGTTACAGGCCAGCGGGATCAGCAGCAGAGAACCGCCCGCCACCCCAGATGCCCCACAGGCGCACAGCGAAGCCACCACGCTCAGCAGCAGCGCGGTAGGTAAATCTACCGGAATCCCCAGCGTATGGACTGCCGCTAGTGTTAATACCGTAATGGTGATTGCCGCCCCGGCCATGTTAATCGTGGCGCCCAGCGGGATGGAGACGGAGTAGGTATCCCGGTCCAGATTGAGCTTTTCACACAGCGCCATATTCACCGGAATATTAGCGGCAGAGCTGCGGGTAAAGAAAGCATACACGCCGCTTTCGCGCAGACAGGCCATGACCAGCGGATACGGGTTGCGACGAATCTTCCAGAAGACCAGCAGCGGGTTTATCACCAGCGCGACCAGCAGCATACAGCCAATCAGTACCAGCAGCAGCTGCGCATAGCCCCAGAGGGTTTCAAAGCCGGTTGTGGCAAGCGTGGAGGAGACTAAACCGAAGATCCCGAGCGGCGCAAAACGGATCACCACTTTGACAATAAAGGTCACCGCATGGGAAATATCGTTGATCAGATTTTTGGTGGTGTCGTTACCGTGGCGCAGCGCAAAGCCTAAGCCCACAGCCCACACCAGAATGCCGATATAGTTGGCATTCATCAGCGCGCTGATTGGGTTTGAAACCATGCTCATCAGCAGGCCGCGCAGCACTTCCACGATGCCAGAAGGCGGAGCGATATCCTCTGCCGCGGCACTGAGGTGCAGCGTAGAAGGGAAGAGGAAACTAAAGAGTACTGCGGTCAGCGCGGCGGCAAAGGTACCCAGAAGGTAGAGAAATAGAATCGGACGGATATTGGTTTTTTGCCCTTGCTGGTGATTGGCAATGGAGGCCATGACCAGCATTAATACCAGCACCGGTGCGACGGCTTTCAGTGCGCCGACAAACAGCGTACCCAACAGGCCAGCGGCGATGGCGGCCGGTTTGGAAACGATGGCCAGCAGAATCCCCAGGATCAGCCCAACCAAAATTTGTTTAACCAGACTGCCGCTGGTTATAAAACGCAAAAAGCCGGGTGGTGCGGATGGTTTTGTCATCAATGCATTCCTTAGAGTGATGTGTGTTGCCTTTCCAGCGACGTATTATTTGTTACGTTTATGTCTGGATGTAAAAAAGTGTTTGCTCGATCGAGTATAAGGAAAGTCGTGGTTTGGGGAAGTATAAAATGCTGGAATTTACGTCACATGTCATATTATTTAACTAATGATTTACAATTTGTGACGTGATTAGCAGGATTGATGTAGCCCGGGCGAGGCGTTTCACGCCGACCCCGGGGAAGCTCGGAGCGACTCCCGGCGTCGCTTTGCTCGGCCGGGCTACGGGTTACAGCTTCTGTTTTTTCAGGTCGTTTCGGTGGTTAACCCAGGCGTTGAGAATCAGGGTGAATGCCAGGATCCCGCCGACCACGCCCAGCGATACCGAGATTGGGATATGGTAGAAATCGACGATCAGCATCTTGATACCGATAAACACCAGGATTACCGACAGCCCGTACTTCAGCATCGAGAAGCGCTCTGCCACGCCCGCCAGCAGGAAGTACATCGCACGCAGACCGAGGATCGCAAACAGGTTAGAGGTCAGTACGATAAACGGATCGGTGGTGACCGCAAAGATAGCCGGAATACTGTCGACCGCGAAGATAACGTCGCTCAACTCAACCAGAATCAGCACCAGCAGCAGCGGTGTAGCAAACAGCACGCCGTTCTTACGGGTAAAGAAGTGCTCGTTCTCGATCTTGTCGGTCATCCGCAAATGCCCGTGCAGCCAGCGCACCAGCGGTTTGTCACCAATCCCGCCTTCATCTTCCTTCGCCAGCGCCATTTTAATCCCGGTGAACAGCAGGAACGCCCCGAAAAGATACAGCAGCCATTCGAACTGGGAGATAAGCCAGCTTCCCGCGAAGATCATGATAGTACGCAGCACGATCGCGCCCAGTACGCCGTAAACCAGCACGCGGCGCTGCAGCGCCGCAGGCACCGAGAAGTAGCTGAACAGCATCAGCCAGACGAAGACGTTGTCTACCGCCAGCGATTTCTCGATCAAGTAGCCGGTGAGGAAGGCCAGCGCCTGCGGGTCTGCGACCGCGCGGCCCTGAGTTTCCGCCAGATACCACCAGAACGCGGCGTTAAACAGTAATGAGAGGGTGACCCATACCAGCGACCAGGCTGCCGCCTGTTTCATGGACATGGTGTGCGCGCCTCGACGGCCCTGCAGGAACAGGTCGATAGCGAGCATAATCACCACGACGACAGCGAATCCGCCCCACAGCAACGGTGTGCCGACTGTATTCATAGAATTTTTCCTTACGCATAAAAAAAACGGCTAACGTCAGAAGACGATAGCCGCTGCTTTTTTATGCATAGACCTCGCCTTCCGGCAAGGTCTCACTTACAACTAAAAACGAATGCGGTGGCGCATTCGTTTTCCGTTGCTCGGCGACCGGATACGGTTTTGCACGTATCGTAATGACGATCCACCGACAAGGAAGTTACTCCCCTTTGCGCGTAACAAAATATGACAAGCCATTGATTTCGTCAATGGCCTGTAACATGTGCTTTACGTTGTTTTACGCGGCAGGGACATCCGCCGGGAAAACAACGCCGGTCTGGCGACGAATTTCCGTCTGAACCTTCGCGGTGATACGGCTCACTTCAAGGGCAGGATGGTCCACTTCGTTGTTTTCGACCAGGCGCGCAAACTCCTCGGCTTCATACAGCATAGTATTAATATGCTGAGGCTGGCTGAGATCCTGCGCTTTGCTACCGCGTGGGATGAAGGAGACCTTCTGGCACTCGGAGATTTTCTCCACTACCAGCGCGCCGGCTTCGCCCTGAATTTCGCTCGGCAGGGTAGAGTCGCTGACCTTAGAGTGCTGCAACGTCACGCTGAAATCGCCGTAGTCGAGCACCGCGATACCGTGCGCATCAACGCCGCTATCCAGCAGGCTGGCAGACGCCTGTACCTGCTTCGGCTCACCCCACAGGGCTACCGCGGAGGCCAGGCAGTAAAAACCGATATCCATAATCGAGCCGTTAGAGAAGGCCGGATTAAAGGTATTTGGGTTTTCGCCGTCCAGATAGCGCTGGTAGCGTGAGGAGTACTGGCAGTAGTTGATAAACGCCTTACGTACCGGGCCAACTTTCTCCAGCGACTGCTGCAAAATCTGGAAGTTAGGCAGGCTGGCGGTCTTGAACGCTTCGAACAGCACCACCTGATTTTCCCGCGCGAGGGCAATAGCCTGCTCGACTTCATGCAGGTTGGAAGCCAGCGGCTTCTCGCAAATCACATGCTTTTTATGCTGTAAAAACAGCTTAGTCTGCGGGAAGTGGAGTGAGTTAGGGCTGGCGATATAAACCGCGTCAATGTCTTCGCTTTGCGCCATGGCATCCAGCGACGTAAACAGATGTTCGACGGGATAATCGTTGGCAAAGGTCTGCGCCTGCTCAAGGCTGCGGGAATAGACGGCGGTCAACTTGTACTTGCCGGTCTCATGCGCGGCATCGACAAACTGGCGGGTGATCCAGTTTGTCCCAATCACTGCGAAACGTATCATAAACGCCTTCTGGCTCCATAAAGGGATTCTTTCGTCAATGTAACACGCCTTTATGACATTGCCAGTGGGCGACTACGCAGATTCCTTTAACGAAAGATGCGTCAGCCACAAACGGGTATCAAACTCCAGCTGGTGGTACTGCGGCTCCATGTGGCAGCACAGTTGATAGAACGCTTTGTCGTGATCTTTTTCTTTCAGGTGCGCCAGCTCGTGCACCACGATCATCTTCAAAAAAGCCTCCGGCGCGTTGCGAAATACGGTAGCGACACGAATCTCGGCTTTGGCTTTCAGTTTGCCGCCCTGCACGCGAGACACCGCCGTGTGTAGCCCGAGCGCGTTCTTCAGCACGTGGATCTTGTTGTCGTACATCACCTTATTGATGGGCGGCGCGTTGCGCAGGAACTGGCTTTTCAGATCCTGGGTATACTGCCAGAGGGCTTTATCGGTGGCGAAATCGTGGGTGCCCGGGTAGCGTTTTTCCAGCACCGCCCCCAGACGCTGTTCAGCAATCAGCGTTCGCACTTGAGAAAGCAAATGTTCCGGGTAGCCCTGGAGGTAAGTTAGTTGGTTCATCTTTGCCCATGCCAATCATAAAAAGTGTATACTCACGCACCCTTTTCAGGGATACGCCGAAATTTTACCATTCAGGAGGGCCGATGAGCCACACAGACAACGGTTTCCGTTCACTGACACTTAAACGTTTCCCGGAGACGGACGACGTTAACCCACTGCTGGCGTGGGAAGCAGCCGATGAATATCTGCTGCAACAGCTGGACGATACTGAGATTCGCGGCCCGGTACTTATCCTGAATGATACCTTCGGTGCGCTGGCCTGCGCGCTGGCGGAACATACGCCGTACAGCATTGGCGACTCTTATTTAAGCGAGCTGGCGACGCGTGAAAACCTGCGCCACAACGACATTGCCGAGTCGAGCGTGAAATTCCTCGACAGCACCGCGGAATACCCGCAGGCGCCGGGCGTCGTGCTGATTAAGCTGCCGAAAACCATGGCGCTGCTGGAGCAGCAGCTGCGTGCGCTGCGCGACGTGGTCACGCCAGAAACGCGCATTCTCGCCGGTGCGAAAGCGCGTGATATCCATACCTCTACGCTTGAGCTGTTTGAAAAAGTGCTGGGCCCAACCACTACCACGCTTGCATGGAAAAAGGCGCGCCTGATCAACGGCACCTTCACCAAACCGGCGCTGGCTGACACCGCGCAAACCCTGAGCTGGAAGCTAGAAGGCACCGACTGGACTATCCACAACCACGCGAACGTCTTCTCCCGTACCGGGCTGGATATTGGCGCGCGCTTCTTTATGGAGCATCTGCCGGAAAACCTGGAAGGTGAGATTGTCGATCTGGGCTGCGGTAACGGCGTGCTGGGCATGACGCTGCTGGCGAAAAACCCAGAAGCCAGCGTGGTGTTTGTTGATGAATCACCGATGGCGGTTGCGTCCAGCCGCCTGAACGTGGAAACTAACCTGCCGGACGCACTGGATCGCAGCGAGTTTATGATTAACAACGCGCTCTCCGGCGTAGAACCGTTCCGCTTCAACGCGGTGTTCTGCAACCCGCCGTTCCACCAGAAGCATGCGCTGACCGATAACATCGCGTGGGAGATGTTCCACCACGCCCGCCGCTGCCTGAAAATTAACGGCGAACTGTATATCGTGGCGAACCGTCATCTGGACTATTTCCACAAACTGAAGAAGATTTTTGGTAACTGCGAAACCATCGCCACCAACAACAAGTTTGTGATCCTGAAGGCGGTGAAGTTAGGCCGTCGTCGTTAATGAGATAGAACCTTTCCCGGCGTTGCATTCGCTCGGCCGGGCTACCGTTGATGTAGCCCGGCCGAGCGAACGCGACGCCGGGGGCATGTTAAATTCCAAGCGCCAGCTTCGTCCCCTGCGCAATCGCCCGCCGAGCATCCAGTTCACTGGCCACATCACAACCACCGATAAGATGCACCGTCTTACCTGCCGCTTGTAACGGTTCCTGCAACGCACGGTTTGGCTCCTGACCGGCACAAATAATCACGTTATCGACCGCTAACACCTGCGCTTCACCGCCTATCTCAACGTGTAACCCCTCGTCGTCTATCTTCTGGTAGCTGACCGCCGGGATCATCTTCACGCCGCGTGAAAGCAGGGTGGTGCGGTGGATCCAGCCGGTGGTTTTGCCTAACCCTTCGCCCGGCTTGCTGGCTTTACGTTGCAGCATCACAATCTGCCGCGGGCTGCGGGCCAGATGCGGCCCTTCCGGGCGCAGGCCGCCCGACTGCTGCAGGCTGGTATCGATACCCCATTCCACGCAAAACTCGGCGATATTCTGGCTGGTGGGCTCGCCCGGCTGGCTTAAGTACATCGCCGTATCAAAACCGATGCCGCCACAGCCGATGATCGCCACGCGCTGCCCCACCGGTGTCTTGTCACGCAGCACGTCCAGATAGGTCAGCACTTTCGGATGATCGATGCCGTCGATCGGCGGGGTACGCGGCGCGATCCCGGTTGATAGGATCACTTCATCAAAGCTGAGAAGATCGTCGGCGCTGACGCGCTGGTTGAGCTTCAGCGTCACACCGGTGACGTCGATCATCCGGCGGTAGTAGCGCAGCGTTTCGTAAAACTCTTCTTTGCCGGGGATCTGTTTGGCGATATTAAACTGCCCGCCGATCTCCGCACTGGCGTCGAACAGCGTCACCTGATGGCCGCGCGCGGCAGCGTTGATCGCAAACGCCAGCCCCGCTGGGCCTGCGCCGACGACTGCCAGGTTTTTGCGCGTGGTCGCTGGAAGGATCGGCATTTTGGTTTCGTGACAGGCGCGGGGATTGACCAGGCATGAGGTTACCTTGCCAACAAAGATCTGATCCAGACAGGCCTGGTTGCAGCCGATACAGGTGTTGATCTCATCACTGCGTCCCGACTGAGCTTTTGACAGCAGCTCGGCATCGGCAAGGAACGGGCGGGCCATCGACACCATATCGGCATCGCCGCGTGCCAGAATATCGTCTGCCACCTGCGGATCGTTAATACGGTTAGTGGTAATCAGCGGAACGGTGACCAAACCTTTTAATTTGCGCGTCACCCAACTAAACGCGCCGCGTGGTACCGGCGTGGCGATAGTTGGGATCCGCGCTTCGTGCCAGCCGATCCCCGTGTTGATGATCGTTGCGCCCGCGGCTTCGATCGCCTGAGCGAGGCGTACGGTTTCATCAAAGGTGCCGCCGTTGTCTACCAGGTCGAGCATCGACAGGCGATAGATAATAATAAAGTCTTTCCCGACGCGCTGGCGTACGGCGCGCACCACTTCTACCGCGAAGCGCATGCGGTTGTCATAGCTGCCGCCCCATTGATCGTCGCGCTGGTTGGTGCGCGCGGCGAGAAATTCGTTAATCAGGTAACCTTCCGAGCCCATCACCTCCACGCCATCGTAGCCTGCTTCCCGCGCCAGCTGGGCGCAGTGGGCGAAGTCGTCGATAAGCCTCAGAATACCTTCGTGGGTGAGTTCGCGCGGCGTAAAGCGGTTGATGGGGGCCTGAAGTGGAGAAGGGGCCACAAGGTTTGGCTGGTAGCTGTAGCGCCCGGTATGCAGAATCTGCAGCGCAATTTTGCCCCCTTCCTGATGGACGGCGTCGGTAATGGTGCGGTGGTGCGGCAATTGGCTGACATCGTTCAGCATCGCGCCGCCCGCCATCCCTACGCCGGTAGCATCCGGAGCGATACCGCCGCTGACGATCAGCGCCACCCCGTGACGCGCGCGTTCCGCGTAGAACGCCGCCAGACGTTCGGCACCGTCGGGATACTCTTCCAGCCCGGTATGCATAGAGCCCATTAGCACACGGTTTTTCAGCTGGGTAAAACCGAGATCGAGCGGGGCAAACAGCGACGGATAGCTCATAAGGATGTCCAGTATGTAAAATTATTGTTATGTGGTCGGATGAGTTACTAATTTAGCCGTCGGCGGGAAAAAGGGAAAAAGGGAATGCGATGATTGTGATGGGATTCAAAGAACGCCCCCCCACCAAACGGTAGGGGGCGTGAGTTTACTGCTCGGTGGCAACCTGACTCTGGCTGACGCGCAGGGCCGCCAGCGCGTTACGTGCCGCCTTAAGCACCTGGTCACACTGTTCCATCGTTAAGGTTAACGGCGGTTCGATGCGGATGGTTTTGGCGTTGTTGAGCGTCCCGGCAACCAGCACGCGCTGGCGGAACATCTCGCTGGCAAAGTGATAGCCGATTTCGTTATCGACAAACTCAATGGCCATCAGCATACCTCTGCCGCGCGCTTCACGGACCAGATCCGGGTATTCGCGCGCCATGCTGCGGAAACCGTCCAGCAGAATATCGCCTTTCTGCTCCGCCTGAGCGGGCAGGTTTTCAGTCAGCAGCACGTTGATGGTCGCCAGCGCGGCCGCACAGGCCAGCGGGTTACCGCCGAAGGTGGTAGTGTGCAGGAACGGATTGTCGAACAGCACCGAGAACACCTCTTCGGTGGCGATGGTCGCGCCAATCGGCATCACGCCGCCGCCGAGCGCCTTCGCCAGGCATAAAATGTCCGGCTGAACGTTCTCATGCTCGCAGGCGAACATCTTGCCGGTGCGTCCCATGCCGGTTTGCACTTCGTCGAAGATAAGCAGTGCGCCAAACTCATCGCACAGCTTACGCACGGCGGGCAGGTAGCCCTGCGGCGGCAGAATGACGCCCCCTTCACCCTGGATAGGCTCAAGGATCACCGCCGCCACGTCATCGCCGGTTTTCTGGCATTCGCTCAGCATCGTGCGCATGGCGTCGAGATTACCGAACGGCACGTGGCGGAAGCCCGGCAGCAGCGGCATAAACGGCTTGCGGAACGTTGACTTGGCGGTGGCCGACAGCGCCCCAAGCGATTTGCCATGGAACGCGCCGCTGGTGGCGATAAAGGTGAACTTGCCGCGCGGCGACTGGTAGGCTTTCGCCAGCTTCAACGCCGCCTCTACCGACTCGGTGCCGCTGTTGCTAAAGAAGCTGTACTTCAGCTTACCCGGCGCCAGCGCCGCCAGCGTTTTGGCGAGCATCGCCCGTAGCGGGTCGAGGAGTTCCTGGCTGTGAAGCGGTTGTTTCGCGAGTTGATTCTGTACGGCGGAAACCACGACTGGATTACGGTGCCCCACGTTGAAAATACCAAAACCGCCCAGGCAATCGAGGAACTCCTGACCCTGGGTGTCGACAAGCGTATTTAACCCTCCCGCTTGCCACTCTACGGCTCCGTAATCCCCACCGGCAGTTACAGATTTTCGGTACTCTAAAAACCCCGGATTCACATGTTCTTTAAAGTATTCCCTGACCTCCTGGTTGAGAGCTTTCATCTCCTCATGATCAAGCGTTCGCTTTTCAATGAGATTCAGTGCGTGTGCGCTGCAGGCCAGAGCCGATGCGCTGGAAGGTAACCTGTTCAAAATGAGCTCCTGGGGATCACGTATCACACGATACTGATTTAAGTATTGCAGGGATTACGCCACCTCAGCGTTGGCGGTGAAAATCGGGATAAACGCCTGGGAAAATCGCACTTGTACAATATTTAATCGTCCAGCGAGGCGGGAGAGTGTGAAAGCGGTCACGCAGAGGTGCGTTGCGGCTGGGCATATTGCCCTACAAAAGAGCAGGTTTTGCGCCACGGCGGAGCAGCAAAGAATGACGTGGGGAAAGTAGGGCTTTTGTCGATTTTGCGATCTAACGCAAAATTAACAATTAAGGTTAATTAAATATCCTCCGATATAACAATTGTAATACATTTCTCTTTGCACCTGAAAAGGATGTTCGTATGTCTACCCTGCCCGACTTGAATTCGTCCGAATCGCTTCTGGACGACCACACCACTTTGATGTCCACCACCGATCTCAACAGCTATATCACCCACGTAAACGATGCCTTCATAAAGGTGAGCGGCTATAGTCGCCACGAGATGCTCAGCCAGCCGCACAATATGGTGCGCCATCCCGATATGCCAAAAGCCGCCTTTGCCGATATGTGGCGTACCCTGAAGCAAGGCGAGCCGTGGAGCGGCATCGTCAAAAATCGCCCGAAACACGGCGGCCATTACTGGGTGCGTGCGAACGCCATCCCCCAGGTGCGTAATGGCAAAACGATTGGCTATATGTCGATTCGCACCAAAGCCAGCGAGGAAGAGGTGGCGGCGGTTGAGCCACTGTATCAGGCGCTTCGCGAAGAACGCAGTAATAAGCGTCTCTATAAAGGTCGTGTTATCAGCAAACGCTGGTGGGGCAAGCTGTCGGCTATCCCGCTGCGCTGGCGGGTCAGAAGTATTATGCTGGGGTTCTACCTGCTGCTTGCGGTGAGCCTGCTGGCCCTGAGCGCGCCGATTCTGGCGGTGCTGGCGTCGGCGGTGATCCTCTTACTGACCACGCTGGTACTGGAGTGGCAGATTGTTCGCCCGGTGGAAAATGTGGCGCGACAGGCGCTCAGCGTGGCAACCGGAGAACGTAACAGCGTTGATCCGCTGCCGCGCAGCGATGAGCTGGGCCTAACGCTACGCGCGGTTGGCCAGCTCGGGTTGATGTGCCGCTGGTTGATAAACGATGTCTCGACGCAGGTGAATAGCGTGAGCGACGGCAGCGATGTGCTGGCGCGCGGCAATGAAGATCTGAATCAGCGTACTCAGGAAACGGTAGTGAACGTGCAGCAAACGGTGGCGACCATGAGCCAGATGGCGGCGTCGGTGCAGAATAACTCTCAGACGGCGGCGGAAGCCGATAAGCTCTCGTTGGCGGCCAGCGGCGCGGCGGCGCAGGGCGGCCAGGCGATGCACCGGGTGGTGCAGACCATGGAAGATATCGCTGACAGCACGCAGCGCATCGGTTCTATCACCACCTTGATTAACGATATCGCGTTCCAGACCAATATTCTGGCGCTGAACGCCGCCGTCGAAGCGGCGCGCGCGGGCGAGCAGGGGAGAGGGTTTGCCGTGGTCGCCGGGGAAGTTCGCCATCTGGCGAGCCGTAGCGCGACGGCGGCAAACGAAATTCGTCAGCTGATTGAGGCCAGCGCCAGCAAGGTGCAGTCAGGCTCCGAGCAGGTTCACGCTGCCGGGCGCACGATGGATGACATTGTCTCGCAGGTACAGAATGTCACCAAGCTGATTGCGCAGATTAGTCAATCTACGTCTGAACAGGCCACGGGGCTGTCTGATTTAACGCGTGCCGTGGCGAAGCTGGATGAGATCACCCAGAAAAACGCCGGACTGGTGGCGGAAAGCGCCAACGTGTCGGCGATGGTAAAACACCGCGCCAGCCGTTTACAGGATGCGGTCACCGTCCTGCATTAATCCAGCTGCGAGATCTCCAGCGCCGCGCGGTCGATAATGCCGATCACCTGCTTCAGCTGCGCGTCGCCGATCTCGCCCTGATTCACCTTCAGGTCGAGCACCGCCTTAAAGTTATCCAGCGCCCGCTTCATCTGCGGGTTTTTGCGTAGCTCATGCCCGACCATCCTGGACTTCAGCCGTGCCTGAATATGCTCCAGCGGTTCCTGATTTTCTTCCAGCGTCTGGATGCCTTCTGCGGTAATGGCGATTTTTTTACGCCCGCCGTCCTCTTCATGTACGGTAATCAGCCCCTGGTCCTGGAGCAGGTCGAGCGTCGGGTAGATAACGCCCGGGCTTGGGCTGTAGTTGCCCTGGGTTAGCGCCTCAATGGCTTTAATCAGTTCATAGCCGTGGCTGGCGTTATCCTTCAGGATGCTGAGGACCACCAGGCGCAGTTCGCCGTGGCCGAAGAAGCGCTGGCGACGTCCGCCACCGCCGTGGCCCTCACCACGCCCGCCACGATGTTCGCACTCACCGCGTTCGCCGCGATGTCCGCGACCACCACGGCCGCGATGTTCAGAATCAGAGAAAGGTCTCATGATGTTTATCCTTGTGTTGTTTAGATATATCTAACTTATATCTAAAGTTGTATCTTTAGCAATATCGAAAATGAAAAATTTGTCAATGTATTGATATTTAATGATTTTAATTTTTTGCGTGAATTTTTTGTGCGCTGTTATTCATATATCTTAAAAATAACTTGCTTTCTGTTTAGTTGGCAATCATTATCATTTGCAAATGATTTAGATATATCTATTTGTGAGAGAGACGCCGAATGAAAGAGAACAAATACCCACAGCGCGTGCGCAATGAACTCCGTTTCCGTGAACTGACCGTCCTGCGCGTTGAGCGCATTGGTGACGCTTTCCAGCGCGTGGTGCTGGGTGGCGAGGCGCTGGATGGTTTTAGTTCGCGTGGCTTTGACGATCACACCAAGCTGTTTTTCCCGCAGGTTGGCAGCACTCTGACGCCACCGACGATGACCGATGAGGGCATTGTGTGGGCAGACGGTGTACGCCCGCAGGCTCGCGACTATACGCCGCTCTATAACGCCGAGCGCCATGAGCTGGCCTACGATTTCTTTATCCACGACGGTGGCGTTGCCAGCCAGTGGGCAATAGAAGCAAAAGCCGGGGATACGCTGCTTATCGGCGGCCCGCGCGGTTCACTGGTGGTGCCGGAAGATTATGCCTGGCAGCTGTATGTTTGCGATGAAACCGGTATGCCGGCGCTGCGTCGCCGTCTGGAAACGCTGCAAACGCTAGCGGAGCGCCCGCAGGTAACGGCGCTGGTGATGGTAAAAGACGAAGCGGACAAAGCCTATCTGGCCGGGTTTGATGGTTTCAATATCGAGTGGATCTCCGGCTATGATGCCGCCACCGTTGCCGCGCGCCTGGCACAGCTTACGGTACCAGAATCGGATTACTTTATCTGGCTGACCGGTGAAGGGAAGGTGGTAAAAAACCTGACCGATGGTTTTGTGACCGACGCTATCGACCCGCAGCTGGTGCGTTCAAGCGCCTACTGGCACGCGAAATAACAGCATTCCGGTTGCGCTATGCGATGACGTGATAGCGCGACCCTTTCCCTGTTATCCCTCTCCTCATGATTTATCCAGATCTCCCATCATCATTATGATGAACACCCCGTTTTCCATACTTTTTATACGATTATTTTGCCCCGTTATTAGGGCTTTCTTTAGCGATTAATTTTTATCTAATTAGTTGTTTTTAAATGATTGTTATCGGATAAACCTATGGTTATGTGATGTCAATCACTACATTCGGTTTTCCAATACAAAATCTGTAAAACTAGAACTTTGTCGACTTTTCGTCTAAAAATACCGGGGCAAGGGCTAGACACGACCACTTAATGGTTATCAAATGGTTAAAAAATACCGTGTCAGATGTTAATCATCGACAAAATTAAAAAATGGTTAGCCCGCATATACCCTAAATAATTCGAGTTGCAGGAAGGCGGCAAGGGAGTGAATCCCCAGGAGCTTACTCTAGTAAGTGACTGAGGTGAGCGAACGCAGCCAACGCACCTGCAACTTGAAGTATGACGGGTATACACGACTTACCTGCGTTACGACGCACCTTCTGGAGAAACTATGCATTCCTCTGTTAATAAAAACGAAAGCCGAACCTTTTTCGGTCATCCGTACCCGTTGGGTTCGCTGTTCTTTACCGAAATGTGGGAGCGATTCTCGTTTTACGGTATCCGCCCGTTACTGATTCTGTTTATGGCGGCAACCGTCTATGACGGCGGCATGGGCCTGGCGCGTGAAAACGCCTCGGCGATTGTAGGGATCTTCGCGGGGACCATGTACCTGGCGGCGCTGCCGGGCGGCTGGCTGGCCGATAACTGGCTTGGCCAGCAAAAGGCGGTGTGGTATGGCTCCATCCTGATTGCGCTTGGCCACCTGTCGATCGCGCTGTCGGCCTTTATGGGCGACAACCTGTTCTTTATCGGCCTGATGTTTATCGTGCTGGGCTCGGGTCTGTTCAAGACCTGTATCTCGGTCATGGTCGGTACGCTGTATAAAAAGGGCGATGCCCGTCGTGACGGCGGCTTCTCGCTGTTTTATATGGGTATCAATATGGGGTCATTTATCGCGCCGCTGATTTCCGGTTGGCTGATTAAATCCCATGGCTGGCACTGGGGCTTTGGCATCGGTGGTATCGGGATGCTGGTGGCGCTGGTTATCTTCCGCGTGTTCGCCGTACCGGCGATGAAGCGCTACGACAGCGAAGTGGGTCTCGACTCCACCTGGAACAGCCCGGTGGCGAAGAAAAACGGCGTCGGTGCGTGGCTGTTGGCGTTAGCGGTAGGCGTGGCGGTGATTATCACCCTGATTGCCCAGGGCATCATTGTGATTAACCCGGTGGCGGTTGCCAGCGTGCTGGTGTACGTGATTGCGGCGTCCGTTGCGCTGTACTTCATCTACCTGTTTGCCTTTGCTGGCCTGAGCCGTAAAGAGCGCGCGCGCCTGCTGGTGTGCTTTATTCTGCTGGTCTCCGCTGCGTTCTTCTGGTCGGCCTTCGAGCAGAAGCCAACGTCCTTTAACCTGTTTGCTAACGACTATACCAACCGCATGATCGGTGATTTTGAGATCCCAGCGGTGTGGTTCCAGTCGATTAACGCCCTGTTTATCATCCTGCTGGCACCGGTCTTTAGCTGGGCCTGGCCTGCGCTGGCGCGTAAAAACGTCCGTCCAGGCAGTATCACCAAGTTCGTTATCGGTATTCTGTGTGCGGCGGCAGGTTTTGGCCTGATGATGCTGGCGGCGCAAAACGTGCTGAGCAACGGCGGCGCTGGCGTATCGCCAATGTGGCTGGTGGGCAGCATCCTGATGCTGACGCTCGGCGAACTGTGCCTGAGCCCAATTGGTCTGGCGACCATGACGCTGCTGGCACCGGAGAGAATGCGCGGCCAGATGATGGGGCTGTGGTTCTGCGCCAGTGCGCTGGGTAACCTGGCGGCGGGTCTGATCGGTGGCCACGTGAAGGCCGATCAGCTGGATATGCTGCCGGACCTGTTTGCTCGCTGCTCCATCGCGCTGCTGATTTGTGCGGCGGTGCTGTGCGTGCTGATTGTGCCGGTTCGCCGGATGCTGGAAAACGCGAAATCCAGTGCGGAGCAAAAGCCGGTTAGCAACGCGTAATCCTGTTCTGACTGCTGAGCCGGTACATGCTGTACCGGCTTTTTTTTGCGCAGTGCGCACCAGTTCTTGCGCAAAACGGGTATAAAACGTGATGTTTGATCGAGAATAAGTGCAATAACGTGAGCGGTTCCTTTGAAATTGCGGCGGATTCCGGTCCATAGTATAGACTTGATTACTACGTGGTTAATTTTAAGGACAAGCCTATGCCAGCAGTCATTGATAAAGCGTTGGATTTTATTGGTGGTATGAACACGTCTGAGCCTGTACCACAGTCCATGGATGAAAGTACGGCGAAGGGTATTCTGAAATATTTGAAAGAATTAGGTATGCCGGTGAGCGCTGCCGATGTAGCTGAACGCGGCCATCAGGAAGGCTGGAGCGATGGGTTTACGGATAAAGTCGCCGGATGGGCAGAGAAGGTCGAGTCCGGTGAACATATGGTGATTAAGAACCCTGAATTCTTCTCTTCCTACATGCGAGAAGAGCTTAGCTCACTGGTGTGAGTTAATCCTGTTTAAACCGCAATAACCTATCCCGGATGTTTTCACCTTCAACGTGAAAACATCCTTTCTTATTGAGCGTCCCCCAATTCCCCATCTTACGGTATTCATCTTTCTACTGCACTGATGCTGGTATTACGTGTGATGAAATTAAAATCGCACTATGTGTTTATTTTAAGCATCTTATTTATTTTATTTATTAGCAGTGATTTTATTACCTTGCTATTTGTTTCGGTGTTTATTGTTATTGGGTTTTTTCTTATCAGGAAATTTAACGTACATTTTCATATTATTTTATTTCATCGGTTTAAATTAAATAAATATGAATAATGTGCTGCTAAAGTTAACCGATTACATTATTTTGATTTGCAAAATCAAGCGCATTCATTAAAAGTATATTGCAATTTCATTAACACTCGTTGTCGGAATTTGATTTTGGTCAATAGATTGTGCTGGCGTCTACTCTTTGTTTCGTAGGGATAAATGGTAAGAACCTATCTGGAATGGGGCTTTGCTGCCATTTATTACATAATATATAGAGGTTGATTAACAATTAATTCATGTTGACGTGATTGCATTTCAAATATTAGGCTTTACATAAATTTACGACTTGAAGTAAACGCTTTCACTGATTTTCGATAGTGGGTGTTTTCATGTTGAAAAGAAAAAATAACAGCACCGATAGCGAGTGCATAACAAAAAATACCGAATTAAAAACTGCATAAAGCAGGTGTGGTGTTTTTTAGCGATCCATTATTTGTTAATTGATGAGTGGCAAAATGATACGGAATGGTTCTATGCGGAGCATGATAGCCTCTGCACGTACGTTCGGCATGCGTCAAATTGATTCTGATTCCCGCGGGTATTGCGGGATGTTCGGAAGCCAGCTCGTTCTTTGGATTCGGTAACCAGCCTTAGGCTCTCCCTTGCGGGAGGGCTTTTTTAATGACTCGCGATCGCCTCGCGAGTCATTAAAAAAGCCTGGATTACCGGGTAAATCCCTACGGGGAATAATAATCGAAGGAACATAAAAATGATGAAAAGCAAGCTGGCAATTCTGATCGGTCTCGTGGCGCTGGCATCCACCGCTCACGCTGCCGAAATCTATAACAAAGACAGCAACAAACTTGATCTGTATGGCAAAGTGAAGGGAGAGCATGACTTCGTCTCTTCCGTTGGCAACGCTGACGCTACCTATGCGCGTCTGGGCTTCAAAGGCGAAACTCAGATTGCTAACGGCGTAGTGGGTTTTGGCCAGTTTGAACACCAGTTCAACGCGAGCCAGCCTGAAGGTTCTCAGACTGAAGCCACCCGTTTGGCCTTTGCGGGTCTGGATCTGGGGGACTACGGTTCTATCGACTACGGTCGTAACTACGGTATCCAGTACGATATTGGTTCTTACACCGACGTGCTGACCGAATTCGGTGGTGACTCCTACCAGTACACCGACAACTACATGAACGGTCGTACCACCGGTGTTCTGACCTACCGCAACAAGAACTTCTTCGGTCTGGTTGATGGTCTGGCGCTGGGTCTGCAGTACCAGGGCGCTAACGAGCGTCAAGACAAGCCCGCTAAATCTAACGGCGAAGGTTTCGGTACTTCCCTCCAGTACGAAATCCCTGATTCAGGTGTGACTCTGGGTGCCGCTTACAGCCGTGCTAAAACTACCGATCAGGTGGTAAGTGACGCGAACATCACCTACAGCCCTGCATTCGGTAATACAGCAGAAGCATGGTCCGTTGGTGCGAAATACGATGCGAACAGCATCATGCTGGCAACCATGTACACCGAAACTCACAACATGACCCCAGTTGGCATGAAAGTGGGCGACACCCTGTACCCTCTGTTCACCGATAAGTCGAAAGCGTTTGAAGCTATCGCAGGTTACACCTTCGACTTCGGCCTGCAGCCAACCGTGGGTTACGTGCAACAGCGTGCGGAACTCCAGGGCCGTTCTTTCGACGCGGTTAAATACGTTCAGCTGGGTGCGGCTTACTACTTCAACAAAAACTTCGCGGTTGATGCAGCATACAAAATCAACCTGCTGAAAGACGATCAGAACTTCGGTTTCGCCACCGACGATCAGGCAGTACTGGGCGCTACCTACCAGTTCTAATTCAGGTAGCAAACTCTCATTAGTTTGTTTTTTTTATATGTGCCTGTTTACTTGAATATATTTTGCCCCACTGTGGTGGGGCTTTTTTATACCTTAATCTCCCGCTTTTAGCCTACGCCAGAAGGTGGTGCGGCTCATCCCCAGATAGCGCGCGGCGGCGGTTCTATCGCCGTTAAACTGCGCGAGCACCTGATGCGGCGTAAGCGAGACGGGCTGCGGCGAGTCGGCGCGGCATTCTGTAAGTTCAGGCAGGCACTGGCGTAAAAAATCACCGTTCAGTGCCGGCTGCGGATCAACGCTTAAAAACAGCGCCAGCCGCTCCATCATATTGCGCAGCTCGCGGATATTGCCGGGCCAGGCGTAGCCCAGCAGTACCGATTGGCTTTGCGCCAGCCCCTGCTGCACCGCTTCGCTGAACGGCGCGTTCAATGCCGCCAGCGACTGCCGCAAAAAACGGTCTGCCAGCGGTACGATATCCGCGAGTCGCTCGCGCAGCGGCGACAGCTTCAGCCGCAGAATACTCAGGCGATAAAACAGGTCATGGCGAAACTGCCCGCGCTTCATCTCCGCTTCCAGGTCGCAGTGGGTGGCGCTGATCACCCGTACCTCGACCGGAATCGGCAGGTGCCCGCCGACGCGCGTGATCTCCTTTTCTTCCAGCACGCGTAGCAACCGGGTCTGCAGGGGGAGGGGCATTTCGCCAATCTCATCTAAAAACAGCGTCCCGCCGTGGGCGATTTCAAACAGCCCGGCACGCCCGCCGCGCCGTGAGCCGGTAAACGCCCCTTCTTCATAGCCAAACAGCTCTGCTTCCAGCAGCGATTCGGCAATCGCCCCGCAGTTGACGGCGACAAACGGCGGGAAGGATTTACCCTGACGATGGCCGAGCTTCGCAAAATATTCACGGTGGATCGCCTGTGCCGCCAGCTCTTTCCCGGTGCCAGTTTCCCCCTGAATCAGCACCGCCGCGCTGGAGCGTGCATAGAGCAGGATGGTATGGCGCACCTGCTCCATCGGCGCGGATGCCCCACGCATATCGTCTAATGCATAACGCGTGCGCAGGCCGTTACCGGCGGCATAGCGGCGACTTTGCCGCTGGGTCAGACGGGTCATATCCAGCGCATCGCTAAACCCCTGGCGGACGGTGGCTTCGGAATAGATAAAGATGCCGGTCATCCCGGCCTCTTCGGCGAGGTCGGTAATCAACCCTGCGCCCACCACGGCTTGTATACCACTGGCCTTTAGCTCGTTGATTTGCCCGCGTGCGTCCTCTTCGGTGACGTAGCAGCGCTGGTCAAGGCGCAGGTTAAAGGTCTTTTGAAAAGCGACCAGCGCGGGCAGCGTCTGCTGATAAGTCACCACGCCGATAGACGCGGTGAGCTTGCCGGCTTTCGCCAGCGCCTGCAGCACGTCAAAACCGCTGGGTTTAATCAGGATAACCGGCACGGAGAGGCGGCTTTTTAAGTACGCGCCGTTGGAGCCTGCGGCAATGATGGCATCGCAGCGCTCGGTCGCCAGCTTCTTGCGGATGTAGTTCACCGCTTTTTCAAACCCAAGCTGGATGGGCGTAATAGTGGCCTGGTTATCGAACTCGAGACTGATATCGCGGAACAGTTCAAACAGGCGCGTTACCGACACCGTCCAGATAACCGGCTTGTCGTCATTCACCCGTGGCGGAAGAGGTGTGGCTGCCATTGTGTGCTCAAAAAAAGAGGGCCGAATATTGGGTGTAGACCATGTTTCATTGATGTTGCAATGAAACGTTATGGAACAACAAGTGAAACGTTAGCTGACACGCTTTAATCGCCAGAAATAGCGCAGTGAATGGCTAATCTATTGTTATCAAAGATGTTTAAAAAATAGCGGTGAAAAATCAGCCGTTGGCATACCCCTTGCTTTATCTGAATCAACCGATAGTAACAAGTTGATAACAAGAGGACGGGATATGTCTCTACACTCTCCAGGCCAGGCATTCCGCGCTGCGCTGACGAAAGAAAACCCCTTACAGATTGTTGGCACCATTAACGCTAACCACGCGCTGCTGGCCCAGAGAGCCGGGTATCAGGCCATTTATCTCTCCGGCGGCGGCGTGGCGGCCGGTTCTCTCGGGCTGCCGGATTTGGGCATTTCCACGCTCGACGACGTGCTGACCGACATTCGCCGCATTACCGACGTTTGCCCGCTGCCGCTGCTGGTGGATGCGGATATCGGCTTTGGTTCATCGGCGTTTAACGTGGCGCGGACGGTGAAGTCGATCAGTAAGGCCGGAGCCGCCGCGCTGCACATTGAAGATCAGATTGGCGCTAAGCGCTGCGGTCACCGTCCGAACAAAGCCATCGTCTCGAAAGAGGAGATGGTTGACCGTATTCGGGCGGCGGTAGATGCGCGCACCGACCCGGACTTCGTGATCATGGCGCGCACCGATGCGCTGGCGGTAGAAGGGCTGGAGGCGGCTATCGATCGCGCTCGCGCTTATGTCGAAGCGGGGGCCGACATGCTGTTCCCGGAGGCGATTACTGAACTGTCGATGTACTGCCAGTTTGCCGATGCGGTACAGGTACCGATCCTCGCCAATATCACCGAATTCGGCGCGACGCCGCTGTTTACCACCGATGAACTGCGCAGCGCCCACGTGGCGATGGCGCTCTATCCGCTCTCGGCCTTCCGCGCCATGAACCGCGCTGCCGAACAGGTCTACAACGTGCTGCGCCAGGAAGGCACGCAGAAAAGCGTTATCGACATGATGCAGACGCGTAATGAGCTGTACGAGAGCATCAACTACTACCAGTACGAAGAGAAGCTCGACGCGTTGTATACCAAAAAGTAGGCCAAATAAGGCGTACACGGACACCCTCAGTACCCTACACATGATAATAATGACGAGGACAATATGAGCGACACAACGATCCTGCAAAATAGCACCCATGTCATTAAGCCTAAAAAATCCGTCGCCCTTTCCGGCGTACCGGCGGGAAACACCGCGCTGTGCACCGTCGGTAAAAGCGGCAACGACCTGCACTATCGTGGCTACGATATTCTCGACTTAGCGGAGCACTGCGAGTTTGAAGAGGTGGCCCATCTGCTGATCCACGGTAAGCTGCCGACCCGCGATGAACTGCAGGCCTACAAAATTAAACTCAAGGCGCTGCGCGGCCTGCCGGCCAACGTGCGCACCGTGCTGGAAGCGCTGCCGGCGGCTTCCCACCCGATGGACGTGATGCGCACCGGCGTCTCGGCGCTGGGCTGCACGCTGCCGGAAAAAGAGGGGCATACCGTCTCCGGTGCGCGCGATATTGCCGACAAACTGCTGGCCTCGCTCAGCTCAATCCTTCTCTACTGGTACCACTACAGCCACAACGGCGAACGCATCCAGCCGGAAACCGACGACGACTCGGTCGGCGGTCACTTCCTGCATCTGCTGCACGGTGAAAAGCCCTCGGCCAGCTGGGAGAAGGCGATGCACATTTCGCTGGTGCTCTACGCCGAGCATGAGTTTAACGCCTCCACTTTTACCAGCCGGGTGATTGCCGGGACCGGTTCTGACGTTTACTCGGCCATTATCGGCGCCATTGGCGCGCTGCGCGGCCCGAAACACGGCGGGGCCAACGAAGTGTCGCTGGAAATCCAGCAGCGCTATGAAACGCCGGATGAAGCCGAAGCGGATATCCGCAAACGGGTGGAAAACAAAGAGGTGGTGATTGGTTTTGGTCACCCGGTTTATACCATCGCCGACCCGCGCCATCAGGTGATTAAGCGCGTCGCCAAACGACTCTCTCAGGAGGGCGGTTCGCTCAAGATGTACAACATTGCCGACCGTCTGGAGTCGGTGATGTGGGACACCAAGAAGATGTTCCCTAACCTCGATTGGTTCTCGGCGGTCTCCTACAACATGATGGGCGTACCGACCGAAATGTTCACCCCGCTGTTCGTCATCGCTCGCGTGACCGGCTGGGCGGCGCACATTATCGAACAGCGCCAGGACAACAAAATTATCCGTCCTTCCGCCAACTACACCGGCCCGGAAGACCGCGAATTTGTGCCGCTGGATAAGCGTCAGTAATCCCCTACCGCTAACGATAAAAAACAGGAAAAGTACCCTATGTCTGCTCAGATGATGAATGTTCGCCCGGAGTTTGACCGTGAGATCGTCGATATTGTGGATTACGTGATGCACTACGACGTCACCTCCAAAGTGGCCTTTGACACCGCCCATTACTGCCTGCTTGATACGCTGGGCTGCGGGCTGGAAGCGCTGGAGTATCCGGCTTGTAAAAAGTTGCTGGGGCCGATTGTGCCGGGCACCGTCGTGCCGAACGGCGTGCGCGTGCCGGGCACCCAGTTCCAGCTCGACCCGGTGCAGGCGGCGTTTAACATTGGTGCGATGATCCGCTGGCTCGATTTTAACGACACCTGGCTTGCTGCCGAGTGGGGGCACCCTTCCGATAACCTCGGCGGGATTCTGGCGACGGCGGACTGGTTGTCGCGCAACGCTGTTGCCGCAGGCAAAGCGCCGCTGACCATGAAGCAGGTGCTGACCGGGATGATTAAGGCCCATGAAATTCAGGGCTGTATTGCGCTCGAGAACTCCTTTAACCGCGTCGGCCTCGACCACGTGCTGCTGGTGAAAGTGGCGTCCACCGCCGTGGTAGCAGAAATGCTGGGGCTGACGCGCGATGAGATCCTCAACGCGGTTTCTCTGGCGTGGGTCGACGGTCAGTCGCTGCGCACCTATCGTCACGCGCCGAACACCGGGACGCGTAAGTCCTGGGCGGCAGGGGACGCTACCTCCCGCGCCGTGCGTCTGGCATTGATGGCGAAGACCGGTGAAATGGGCTATCCGTCGGCGCTGACGGCGAAAACCTGGGGCTTCTATGACGTCTCGTTTAAGGGCGAAGCGTTCCGCTTCCAGCGCCCGTACGGCTCCTACGTGATGGAGAACGTGCTGTTCAAAATCTCCTTCCCGGCAGAGTTCCACTCGCAGACGGCGGTGGAAGCGGCGATGACCCTGCATGAGCAGATGCAGGCGGCGGGCAAAACGGCCGCCGATATCGAGAAGGTGACCATCCGCACTCACGAAGCCTGTATTCGCATCATCGACAAAAAAGGCCCGCTGAATAATCCGGCCGACCGCGACCACTGCATCCAGTACATGGTGGCGATCCCGCTGCTGTTCGGTCGCTTAACCGCCGCGGACTATGAGGACAACGTAGCGCAGGATAAACGCATCGACGCCCTGCGCGAGAAGATTCATTGCTTTGAAGACCCGGCGTTTACCGCTGATTACCACGCGCCGGATAAGCGCGCTATCGCCAACGCCATTACCCTCGAATTCACCGACGGCACGCGCTTTGAAGAGGTGGTGGTGGAGTACCCGATTGGCCACGCCCGCCGCCGCACCGATGGTATTCCGAAGCTTATCGATAAATTCAAAATCAACCTGGCGCGCCAGTTCCCGACCCGCCAGCAGCAGCGCATTCTGGATGTCTCCCTCGACAGAACCCGTCTGGAGCAGATGCCGGTCAATGAGTATATGGATCTGTTCGTTATCTGAAACACGACTCATCAGGCGTAAGTTCAACAGGAGAGCATTATGTCTTTTAGCGAGTTTTATCAGCGTTCCCTGACCGAGCCGGAGACCTTCTGGGCCGAACAGGCCCAGCGTATCGACTGGCAGGCGCCCTTTACCCAGACGCTGGATAGCAGCCATCCGCCGTTTGTCCGCTGGTTTTGCGACGGCACCACCAACTTGTGCTATAACGCCATCGACCGCTGGTTGGACAAACAGCCGGACGCGCTGGCGCTGATTGCCGTCTCCTCAGAGACCGAAGAGGAGCGCACTTTTACCTTTCGCCAGCTGTATGACGAAGTGAACGCGGTCGCCTCCATGCTGCTGTCGCTCGGCGTGCAGCGTGGCGATCGGGTGCTGGTCTATATGCCGATGATTGCCGAAGCACAGATTACGCTGCTGGCCTGCGCGCGCATTGGCGCGATCCACTCGGTAGTGTTCGGCGGCTTTGCTTCGCACAGCGTGGCAGCGCGTATTGATGATGCCAGACCGGTGCTGATTGTCTCTGCGGATGCCGGCGCACGCGGCGGCAAAATTATGCCGTACAAAAAGCTGCTTGATGATGCCATCGACCAGGCGCAGCACCAGCCGCGCCGCGTGCTGCTGGTGAACCGTGGGCTGGCAAAAATGGCGCGCGTCGCCGGGCGCGATCTCGATTTCGCCACGCTGCGTCAGCAGCATGAAGGGGCGCGCGTGCCGGTAGCCTGGCTTGAGTCCAACGAGATCTCCTGCATTCTCTACACCTCTGGCACCACCGGTAAACCGAAAGGGGTACAGCGCGACGTGGGCGGCTACGCGGTGGCGCTGGCAACCTCAATGGACACCATTTTTGGCGGTAAAGCAGGTGGCGTGTTCTTCTGCGCTTCGGATATTGGCTGGGTGGTCGGGCACTCCTATATTGTCTACGCACCGCTTCTGGCGGGCATGGCGACCATTGTTTACGAAGGGCTGCCGGTTTATCCCGACTGCAGCGTGTGGTGGAAAATCGTCGAAAAATATCGTGTCAACCGCATGTTCTCCGCACCAACGGCTATCCGTGTGCTGAAGAAATTCCCGACCGCACAGATCCGCCACCACGATCTCTCCTCGCTGGAGGCGCTCTATTTGGCGGGCGAACCGCTCGACGAACCGACCGCCGCATGGGTGACCGAGGCGCTAGGTGTGCCGGTTATCGACAACTACTGGCAGACTGAATCCGGCTGGCCGATCATGGCGATTGCCCGCGCGCTGGATGACAGACCGTCGCGCCTCGGCAGCCCCGGGGTGCCGATGTATGGCTATAATGTCCAGCTGCTCAACGAAGTGACCGGTGAGCCCTGCGCGGTCAACGAGAAGGGGATGCTGGTGATCGAAGGGCCGCTGCCACCGGGCTGTATCCAGACTATCTGGGGGGATGACGAGCGTTTTGTGAAAACTTACTGGTCGCTTTTTTCCCACCAGGTTTACGCCACCTTTGATTGGGGCATCCGCGATGCCGACGGTTATTACTTCATTCTAGGACGTACCGACGATGTGATTAACGTTGCCGGGCACCGTTTGGGCACGCGTGAGATAGAAGAGAGTATCTCCAGCTATCCGAACGTTGCGGAAGTGGCGGTGGTGGGCGTCAAAGATGCGTTAAAAGGGCAGGTCGCTGTGGCGTTTGTGATCCCCAAACAGAGCGACAGCCTGGACGATCGCGAGGTCGCGCATGCTGAGAAAGAGGCCATCATGGCGCTGGTTGACAGCCAGATTGGAAACTTTGGTCGCCCGGCCCATGTCTGGTTTGTCTCGCAGTTGCCGAAAACGCGATCCGGTAAAATGCTACGCCGCACGATTCAGGCGATTTGTGAAGGGCGCGATCCGGGGGATTTGACCACACTTGATGACCCGGCCACGCTGCTGCAGATTCGTCAGGCGATTGCCTCAGGATAATTTCCTGATGGCATGAGCGTTAGCTGTTCTTATTATTAATAATAAAAATGTGTAACGTGAATGAGTAAATGTAAGCGCTATCCATTTTTGATAGCGCTTGTTTTTTTGCTAATTAACAACGTCCCGATTTTTTCGATAATGCATCGCAGGTTTTTGTATTAGAACCCGCATTTCCACCTGCACAAATAGCATCAGATACGGTGCTACTTCCCCCCAGTGATATTACGCCATACAATTTTGGTTCCGCGGCTTTAGTCACATAGCAGCGATGAGTTGTGGTGCCGACGGTTGCCACAAAATTCGTTTTGACGCCATCCTGGCGAATATCCGAAATGGCCACCTGGGATGCATCGACGTTCAGGGCGAAAGAGGCGGCATCCCTGACTTCGCTTTCCGTGGCGATGGGCGGTTTTGCTACGCATCCTGCCAGCAGCAGTACCGATAACGCACATGCTGAAATAGTTAATTTTTTCATTTTTCTATCCCTCAAGATATTTTTTGTGAAAACAGATATAGGGTATTTGTTATTCCTGTTTATTGATTTTAATCATTGGTCATTTTTGAATGATAGGGAGTGGGTGTGTGAGTTATTTGATACCTGTATGATTGTTGTTTTATACATTGGTATTGTGAGTGTTTTAATCATTGTTAGTGATAAATGTAGTATCAGTGAATTATATTTTTGTGGCTGTGTTTCGGTGTCTGTATCGCGGTGCTTTATATTCATAAAAATATCATTCAACCAGGTGCAGGCTAAATGGCACCGTATTATGGTGGGGATGATAAGGCGTGGAAAAGGAAGCTGAAAAGAGCAAGGCTGACGATGTCAACCGTATCCTGTTGGAATTGGGCTGATAGCCAGGTGCTGTTGAGTCACAATGGCGCCATGTTTGTATGGTTAATCATTGGAGGTTTTTTGTGATTTAATTTATATAAATCAATTGATTATGTTGATATTGATGTTGATTGGCTACCTCCTGCCCCTGGCGCGTTTACGTCAAGGCCTATTCCTATGTTTGAAGAGGAGGAGAGGTTACCGTTTACGACGTCTGTTTGTGTATTAAAACTTATATATCATTTACCTTGTTTACCTGAGGCAATGATATTTTTAACATCACCGAAAACATCATCATTTGTGATACCTACCCTCCCTGATTATTCTGGAATACCTATTATTTTTTATGGTTTACTTTTGCTCTTTTCTCTTGCCTGGGGATTTGGACGCATCGTGTTTTCCCTTTTCCTGAATCTGAGGTGTTCCTATTTGCCAGTGAAAGTACCTAAAAGCGCTATCAAGATCGCGATGTGGCAGTTGAAATGACCGAGAAGGCGTCTATTTTAGCCAGGATAAATTGTCTTCTGATGTCCAGACAACCTCTCCAGGGCGGGGGGATGGCAATACCGATGGTTTGGGGTCTCATCACCGAATTATGGTAGTAGCACGTGCCAGCCATAGGCGCCTTCTGCGAAGGCATCCCTGACGCTTCAGGGCAGACCGACGGTGAACCGTACCACTTGAGCGCGGGTTGTCGGTCGGCCCGTTGGCGATCATAAGCTTGGCTTTGCTATGGGGTGGGATGCAGGAACGACTGACGGGATCCGAAGTCCCCATTTTCGGAACGTTCGATTTATTCAACAAGCCAATATTTAACCACGGGTATTTCGCGAAAAGTTAAAAAGATAAATAAATCCTTCTCATTGCATGTGTGTCCACCTTCGCAGCACTTCGTTCGCGGCTGGAATATGTTGGAACATCACAAAATGGGTGCGGATTCGTATTTAAAATTATCATTGTTAGTTTTTAAATAGACTTTGCAGTGTAAGGTTCACCGCGGGTTAGCTCATAGGATAACGTGCTGTAATATAGTGATAAATTAATGCCTACCGCTTCGCTTATACCACGTAATAAAATGAAGGAGAGTGGGGCGTGGGCTGCATAAATCATTGGTATGGTTTCTGCAATGCCGTGGGAAAATATGTTGGGATGTGTAAGAATATTACAGAACAAGATTTTTTTTGGTTTTTTTATTTAATAAAACCATTGTAAATGTCTTTATTATCAATGTGTTGCGCAGTTTTCTGTATGTGTGTGATGAAGCGTTTTAACGGTGAAAAAAAGATAGCCTGGGTGCCATACCCGATGTGATTGAGACTATTCTGATTGCTTTGATTTGTCGTACAAATTTTTCGCGATGACAACAAAATTCATTACCGTGAATAACTATGTACTGAATTTTTACACACTTTTATAGTGTAAAAAAAAATGAAAAATACCTTGCGCATAATAATGAGACAAGCTACCTAGAAAACATTAAAATAGGATTGTTATTAACAAACCTTTCTTATAATTTCGTTTAAGTTATATTTAAGGAGTGGTAAAATAATAAATAAAATATTTTCTTGATAAATTGATAGTGCTTAAAATATCTAAGGTAAGAAATTAAACACATATTAAAACAAATGCTGACACACTGGAACTAAAAAAAAACAAATTCATCGTTATTTTTTAACAGCAACCAAATTCATTTTTAAGTCGTTGTTTTTTATATAATTTTTATTGAATTTAATATTTTGATTAACATGTGAGAACATATTCCAGCTTAGCATGCAAACAATCATGTAATTTTGACACGCAAAATCATAAGTAATAGAATGCTGGCACTTGGGACTTTTCTCATATTCGATAAGCTGTATTAGCACAGCATCTTCCGTGTGCGCAAAATCAATATCCTCAGTGGTATGCGGTTATATCCGCATTCGCCATGGGCGGTAGCGTCGCCAAAACAAAAGGTATTACCATGAGTAAAGAAATTATCATCATGTTTTCAACAGCGATGACAGTCCTCCTTATCGCTCGCGTGGTGGCCTTGAAGTGCGGTCTGGTCGATAAACCTGGTGGCCGTAAGCAGCACAGTGGAGAAATTCCTCTTGTCGGCGGGATCTCGTTCTACTGCGCAATCGTACTGTTTTACCTGTTCTGGCCTGAAGTGCTGCCACACAGCGAAGCGCACTTTCTTCCTTACTTGCTGAGCATCTCCTTACTGTTATGCGTGGGCATTGCCGATGACCGCTTTGATCTGCCGGTTATCCCTCGTGTTCTTATTCAGGCTCTGTCCGCTGTGATTATCATGGTTAACGGTTTCTACCTGCATACGCTTGGCTATGTTCTGGGTGACTACGAACTGGTACTTGGCCCGATTGGCTATATCGTCACGTTGTTTGCCTCCTGGGCGGCAATCAATGCATTCAATATGGTTGATGGCGTTGACGGTTTGCTCGGATCGGTCTCTAGTGCAACTTTTGCGGCAATGATGGTGGTGTTCTTGCTGGCGGGCTCGCCGACACGTGCAATGTGGTGTCTGCTTATGATCGTTGCCCTGGTCCCTTACTTAATGCTGAACATGGGTCTGCTTGGCGGCAAACGTTTAAAAGTTTTTATGGGTGATGCTGGCAGCATGGTGATCGGATTTACCGTACTGTGGCTGGTGATACTTGGCAGCCAGGGCAAAAGCGCCGTGATGTCACCCGTGACAGCGTTGTGGGTGATAGCCCTGCCGCTGATGGACATGGTGACCGTCATGGTGCGCCGCATGCGCCGTGGACAGAGCCCGTTCCATGCCGATCGCGATCATCTACACCATATTTTGATGCGCAGCGGATTAACGGCCCGCCAGACGGTACTGGTTATGACTGCGCTGACTGCTGCATTCGCGAGTCTGGGGATTTTGCTCTCCCAGCAGGGTATCGCGGAGTGGCTCTCTTTGATTGCATTTCTGAGTTTGTTTGCTGGTTATTGGGTAACAAATAATAAACTGCAAAAACGCAATCCAGACCCTAGAGCACAACGAAGCAAACCAAAGGATATGGCTGCAGGTGCCGATGTCGCAGCCGGCAACCGCTAGCATCTCGATATTGTATTAATCAAATAACCCAGCCCTGCTGGGTTTTTCAATTTCAACGATCCAAGTGACCAACATGATGACTGTAAAATTAGCAGCTGTACCGCTCTTCATTTCAGCTGTTTTATTGAGTGGCTGTACTATCGTTCCGGGCAGTAATCTCACTACTTTTGGTAAAACGATCGTCAACAAAGACGACAGCGCGGATATCAATGACAAAGTCAACGTCTATACCGTTACCCCAAAACTGATTGAGTCACTGAAACCGACCCCGATCGTTGCACGTCCAAACCAGAAACTTGCTAACGACATTCAGGATTACCAGTACCATATTGGTGTCGGTGACATATTGATGGTTACCGTGTGGGATCACCCAGAACTGACGACGCCTGCGGGGCAATACCGTAGCGCATCCGACACCGGTAACTGGGTGCAATCGGACGGCACTATCTTCTACCCTTACGCCGGGAAGGTAAACGTAGTTGGCCGTACCCTGCCTCAATTACGCGAAGAGCTGACCAGCAAGTTAGCCACCTATATTGAATCGCCACAAATCGACATCAGCGTTGCCGCCTTCCGCTCACAAAAAGCCTACGTCACTGGTGAAGTCGTTCGTTCGGGTCAGCAAGCGATCACCAACGTACCCTTAACCATTATGGACGCGATCAACCAGGCCGGCGGCCTTGCGGAAAACGCTGACTGGAACAACGCGGTATTAACCCATAATGGCAAAGACGAACGCATCTCCCTCCAGGCGTTGATGAAAAACGGCGACCTGACCCAAAACCGAATGCTCTATAACGGCGACATTCTGTATGTTCCGCGTAACGATGACCTGAAAGTGTTTGTGATGGGGGAAGTCAAAAAGCAGGCCACCCTGAAGATGGATCGCAGCGGGATGACATTGACCGAAGCATTAGGGAATGCTGAAGGTATTGACCAGATGAGCGCTGATGCAACCGGTATCTTTGTTATCCGTTCGACTCGAGGCAAAGATAGCAACGGTAAAGTGGCCAATGTATACCAGATGAATGTTTCTGATGCTACCGCACTTGTGATGGGGACGGAGTTCAAACTTCAGCCGTACGATATCGTCTATGTCACTACCGCACCTGTAACCCGTTGGAACCGCGTCCTGAGTCAGTTAGCCCCTACTATTACGGGCATTAATGACATGACGGAATCCGTTCGCATGATTAAGCAGTGGTAATTATGTTTGATTCTATTTTAGTGGTTTGTGTCGGCAACATCTGCCGCTCCCCGACCGGGGAGCGTTTGCTTCGCCAATCTCTGCCAGGCAAAAAGATTGATTCTGCAGGCTTAGGCGCGCTGGTTGGCGAAGAAGCTAACGAAATGGCTGCTGATGTTGCGGTTGAGCACGGGTTATCCCTTGAAAACCATTGCGCACAGGCGTTCTCTTCCAGTCTGGCGATGCAATACGATCTGATCCTGGTGATGGAAAAATCCCATCTCGAACGGATCAAGAAAAGCTACCCGGAAGTCAGTGGCAAGACCATGCTGTTTGGTCACTGGCAAAACCAGATGGAGATCGGCGACCCGTATAAGAAAAGCCGTGAAATGTATCAGCTGGTTTATACACAATTAGCCCAAAGCACCGCGCGCTGGGTCCTGGCGTTAAAGAAATAATTAAGAACAGAGATTTAATTAAATGTCAGAACAAAATTCGAGTATTAGTAATAATAGCGATAAAATTGAACTAAGTGAACTGTTCGGTGTGTTACTCGATAATAAATGGAAGATCGTAATTATTACGGCGATCTTTACATGCCTTGGGATTATTTATGCGTTTATGGCTACCCCCATTTATCGTGCTAGTGCATTAATACAAGTTGAGCAAAGTGCTGGGAACAGTGTATTAAGTAAACTATCTGATATTATGCCCGATAGTAAGCCTGAATCACAAACCGAGATTAGTTTAATTAATTCCCGCATGGTATTGGGGAACACGGTTGATGAACTCGCTTTAGATACCGTAGTTACTGAGAAACACTTCCCGCTTATCGGCAAAGGTTTGGCTCGGTTATTGGGAAACCCCGACGGTCAAATTGCCGTATCCAGATTAGTTGTCCCAAATGAACTATTAGATACTCCAATGGTTCTTAAGGTATTGTCGCCAAATAGCTATGAATTAGTGGCGAATGACGTGACCTATTCAGGTCGAATTGGCGAATTGCTCAATAAAGATGGCATTAATCTTCTGGTTAGTGAAATTAATGCCCCGGTTGATACCAGGTTTACAATGGTTAAACTGGAAAAATTAACAGCAATTAACAATATATTAGAAAACTTATCTGTCGCAGACTTAAGTAAAGATAGCGGCATGCTTCAATTAACGTATAAAGCAGATAATGCTAGTGAAGCGATAAAGATTCTAAATAGCATCAGTAATAACTACCTGCAGCAAAACGTAGGTCGTAAGTCTGAAGAAGCAGCCAAAAGTCTTGATTTTCTTAAAGAGCAATTACCTCTCGTTCGCGCTAAACTGGACGATGCCGAAAGTCGATTAAATCAATACCGTCAGAAAAATGAATCCGTTGATTTATCTTTAGAAGCCAAATCAGTATTGGATACCACGGTTTCTTTAGAAACACAGATAAATGAGCTGACATTTAAAGAGGCGGAGATCTCCAAGCTATATACTCGTGATCACCCAGCCTACCGAACGCTGCTGGAGAAAAAAGCATTATTGCTGAAAGAGCGAGACAAGCTAAATACTCGGATTGGTAATATGCCGAAAACACAGCAGGAGATTTTAAGTTTAACTCGAGATGTGCAATCTGGCCAGGAAGTGTACATGTTGCTTTTGAACAAGCAACAAGAGTTGAGTATTAATAAGGCCAGCACTGTTGGTAATGTGCGTATTATTGATACAGCAATGGCTGAAACAAGACCTGTTGCACCTAAAAAAGCTATAATTATATTCATCAGCTTGATTATTGGCGTTTTTTCTTCAATAACATTTTGTTTTTTGAAGAAGATATTACATAACGGAATAGAAAGCAGTGAAGATATTGAGGGCCTGGGCCTCAATGTTTATGCTTCGATCCCTAATTCCAAATGGCTAAGAGACAAAAACCTTAAACTTACAAAGAAAAAACATAAAAACATCCGTTCAGTTAATCTGTTAGCAAAAGATAACCCTACTGATTTATCTGTAGAAGCAATCAGAAGCCTACGTACGAGTTTGCATTTTGCTATGATGCAAGCAACTAATAATATTTTACTGATTTCGGGTGCGACCCCAGAAGCAGGTAAAACATTTGTCAGTTCCAACCTGGCAGCGGTAATTGCCCAATCTGATAAAAAAGTATTGCTAATTGATGCGGATTTACGCAAAGGTCAAATGCATCACGTTGTTAATTGCAAAGAGAAAATTGGTCTTTCTGATATTTTAAGTGGAAGCAACAGTATTGATGATGTTGTTAAAAACACTGAGATTGAAAATTTAGACTTTATCTCACGAGGTCAAATTCCACCAAATCCATCCGAATTGTTGATGAATGCTAATTTCAAAAAATTGATGGATTGGGCTACTGAGAATTATGAGCTGGTTATTATCGATACCCCACCGATTTTAGCCGTAAGTGATGCATGTATTGCCGCCAAGTATGCAGGAACAATTATGCTGGTAGCTCGTTTCCAGAAGAACACCCTAAAAGAAATAGAAGTGGCAGCGAAGCGCTTCGAACAAAACAAACTTAATGTGAGTGGGGTCATATTTAACGGTGTGGAAAAACGAACTGCTAATTACTATGAGTATGGTGCATATAACTATTATGAATAGTATTGTTATGATTTTAAAATAAAGATCTGAGAAGTAATTGATTTCAAATGTTCCTGTCACGGGAGCATTTGATTTATCTCACCTCAAGCCACCCTGATATGATTGAAGATACCAGGGGCGCCGAGATGATTTAACCCTGCAAAAGAAGTTACTTTGT
The DNA here is from genome assembly GCF_036759925.1 of Kluyvera sp. CHPC 1.2972. Lineage (NCBI taxonomy): Bacteria > Pseudomonadati > Pseudomonadota > Gammaproteobacteria > Enterobacterales > Enterobacteriaceae > Kluyvera > Kluyvera sp. CHPC 1.2972. Next base: position 192,278 of record NZ_JAPKIB010000004.1, read on the forward strand.
ATTTTCTTACCAAATTATCACATGGATTAATTGTTTGTTATAAAAATAGGTGTGGTTTTAATTTATTGATTATAATGAACAAGTGCTGGTTAGATTTATTATTTTATATTCACTCGATTTTCCCTGGGCGGGGAACATTCCGCCAGAGAAATACACCAATGAAACAATAAAAGAGGCTCTTAATGAAATTAAACAAAGTAAGTTTACTGATGCTGTGCGTATTGGCTGCCCCGACGGTGTCGATGGCCGCTGAAGAAGCTGCTGCAGGTGCAGCAACCACTACGGCTGGCGGCGCGACAGGTACCGCAGCAGGTACTGCAGCTACTGCCGCTGGTTTAGCAACCGGGACTGCCGTTGCAATCGGTGCGGGCGTCGTTGGTGCAGTTGCTATCGGCGTTGCCGTTGCAAGCAACAGCAACAGCAACGGTGGTACCAGCACCAGCACCACAACGTCTACGCGTTAATTCGCTCTCCTTATCATGGGGTTCTTATTGAGCCCCATTCTTCTGCCTGCTTACGGCGACTAATATGTATAAAAAAATATGCCTGGCCAGCGCGGTTATTTTACTTTGCGCTTGCAACCAACAACGTCCTGGTATCATTTCAGACACATTCAAGCAGACTTTTACCTCGCAGGATGCGGTGATCGACAATACCAAAGTTGCCAGTATCCCTTATGCCTCAATGTCGCTGACGGTGGATGATGGCCCGCTGGCATTTATTGTGCTGGCGTGGAATGAACACAATACACAAAAGTGGCTGACCGCTGACTCCAAAATGGTTTCAACACAAAATGGGCGCATCATTAAAACCATTGGTTTCCAGGATAACTTACTCAAGCTTGAAAGTGATAAACCCGATCCGTTATCCAGTCCGCTAAGCATCCAGGAAGGGCAGCAGTGGCGCGTACAGATGCAGTGGAATAGTGGGACTTTCCACTCGGCCACGGTGACTTCTCGTTTCCATTGGGCAGGTACCCAGAACTTCACCATTCTCGACACCTCGCGTAATTATCGCCTGCTGGAAGAGCACGTAACGGCAGAACAGGACGGTGCGACGTATGTCCAACGTTACTGGGTTGATGCGCAAACAGGCAAGGTCGTGCATAGCGAACAAAACCTGCATCCTCATGGCCCGATGTGGTCTCTCACTTTACTGAAGCCCTACTCCTGATGATGAAACCTCTTTTGCTAACCGCCACTCTGATGGCGATAGCCCCGCTGAGCTACAGCCAGGGGCAGATTACCCTTATTTGCGAGCCTGCCTGTTCAACCACGCAGATCGCTGCTCATACCCTTAGCGATTTAGTCATGAACCCGGCGCTGCCGACAGGTATCGACTGGCAAACGGCGAAGATCTCTACACCTGCGAGTGATGCATTGCAGCAGCAAAATCAGCAGCACATTGTGGCGAAGCTGACCGCTCTGGCGAGCCAGTTGCAGCAACAGGGGGAATATATCCAGATGCAGCGTATCAATGTCCTGCGTCAGCGAATTGAACACCTGCAGGTGGTGGGGGCCTATCCTCTCTCGCTTGACCCGGATCATGTGCGCCTTAAGCCAGAATATTCGCCGCCGCTGGAGGGTGACTATCGCTTGTATGTCAGCACCCGTTCGCAGCCGGATATCACGTTGTGGAACAGTTCGCGCACCGTGTCCACCTTTGTTGCGGGTAAGCAGACCTCTGCCTATGTCGAGGTTGATCAGCAACAGCCGGGAATTGATGCGGATACGGTTACCGTTATTGCGCCTGATGGCACCACGGAAACGGTCCCCACGGGTTACTGGAATCGTCGTTACCATGAACCGCAACCTGGCAGCCAAATTTGGCTAAACCTGCAAACCTCTGCGTTGCCTGAGGGGTTTCAGACTCTGAACCAGGACATCATCCAATTGCTCACACAACGGACTGTCGCGCCATGAAGCTCACTACACTCAGTTCAATGATCGCGCTGTCGCTCGGCGGCTTTAGTTCTGTTGCCAATGCAGACTGGGGGACGCCGTTGTATACCCCTTATGTCACCCCTTCACAGTCTGACTTTGGTGGCGTCGGCTTGCTGCAAACGCCAACCGCGCGAATGGCGCCCTCTGGTGAGTTCAATGTGAACTACCGAGATAACGATCAATACCGTTTCTGGTCACTTTCACTGCAATTAATGCCGTGGCTGGAAAGTACCATTCGTTATACGGATGTGCGTACCCTACGTTACGGCGCGGAAGATTTCAGCGGTGACCAGACCTATAAAGATAAGGGGATCGATCTTAAAGCGCGTCTGTGGCAGGAAACTCGCTGGACACCGGATATCTCATTAGGATTCCGTGATATCGGCGGGACCGGTCTGTTCGACAGTGAATATCTGGTCGCGACCAAAGCGGCAGGGCCTTTTGATTTCACGCTGGGGATGGGCTGGGGATATGTCGGTAACAGCGGTAATGTGACGAACCCGTTCTGTAAAGCGAGCGATCGTTTTTGCCATCGTGATGAAGGCTACAGCGGCAGCGGCGGGAATATCGATTCTGAACGCTTCTTCCGTGGGCCTTCAGCGCTGTTCGGCGGCGTGGAGTACCAGACGCCGTGGCAACCGCTGCGCTTTAAGGTGGAATATGACGGCAATAACTACCGTAATGACCGTGCGGGTGCCCTTGTCCAAAGTACGCCTATTAACGTCGGCATGCTGTACCGTCTGGGCGATTGGGGTGATGTTAACCTCGGCTATGAGCGCGGGAATACGCTGACGTTCGGCGTGACGCTGAAAACCAACTTTGAGACGGTACGTAGCCTGGCGCAGAAACCGTCAAAACCAGCTTATAATCCTGACACACAACCCGCAAATCTTGACCCTCAGGTGTCCAGGGCTCAACTTACGGCGCTGCGCGATAATGCTGGCTTGTCATCACCGTCTATTGAACGTGATGGGGATACGGTTTACGTTTCCGGCGAGCAAACCGATTACCGCGATCGCGCTGAAGGTGTTGAGCGCGCAAACCGCATTATGATGAACAACCTTCCTGAAGGGACTCGTCAGATTGTGGTGACGGAGAAAAACCAATCGCTACCGCTGATTAGCCATCGTAGCGATGTGACCGCGCTGGATCAGACTTTCAGCGGCGTGCCTCTGGGGGCGACGCCGCCAGAAAACGTCGACGTACGTCAGGAACCTCAACAGCCGCAGCACGTGAAGGCCGAAGCGGCAGATAAAAAATCTGCGTTTAGCTTCGACTGGTCGCCGGTATTAAACCAGTCTATCGGCGGGCCAGAATCGTTCTACATGTACCAGATGGCGGTTAGTGGGCGAGTTGACTACCAGATGACCGATAACTGGACGGTAGGCGGTGGAGTGCTGCTTAACCTGTATAACAACTACGATAAGTTCAACTTCACCGCGCCACCTCCGGACAGTCATATCCCACAGGTGCGCACTCACATTCGTGAATATTTCGATAGCAGCGATCTGTATCTGACCAACCTCCAGCTCACACGTATTGGTGCTCTGGGTGATGGCTGGTATATGCAGAACTATGGCGGTTATCTGGAAATGATGTTTGCCGGGGTCGGGAGCGAGCTGATTTATCGTCCACTGGATAAACAGTGGGCGATCGGTGCCGACGTCAACTGGGTCAAACAGCGTGACTGGAATGATCCGATGAAAATGGCAGACTACAGCGTCACGACAGGCAACCTCACCGGTTACTGGCAACCATGGTTTGCCGATGAATTCCTGGTGAAAGTGAGCGTTGGCCGTTATCTGGCAGGTGATAAAGGCGGTACGATTGATATTTCACGCCGTTTCGCTAGTGGGATCACTGCCGGTGCATTTGCGACACTAACCAACGTCTCTTCTCATGACTACGGCGAAGGTAGCTTCACTAAAGGGTTCTACATTTCGATTCCGCTGGATCTGTTGAGCACTAGCCCGACCAACACTCGTGCTGGCTTCAACTGGGTGCCGTTAACGCGTGATGGTGGTCAGGCCTTGCAGAAACGCTACTCGTTGTACGACGTTACAGAAGCGCGAGGCGTGCAGTAAAAATGGAAAAGGACCACTTCGGTGGTCCTTTTTTTTGCCCGCATAAATAGCCTCAGCTATTACGTACCTGCTTTTTCCCCCATAGCTCTAGCCGCTAATTCCATCGGGTACTGGAGCATTCCGGGCAGATCCTCAGAAAAAAACAAAGGGCCGACGATTTCTCGTCAGCCCTTGCGGTATCTGGTGGCCCCTGTTGGGTTTGAACCAACGACCAAGCGATTATGAGTTAGGATGCAAATTATTACTTAAAAATACTTATCTATAATTTTCAGTTAGTTATGCGATATCAATTTGCTGTATAAATAACCATAAATACTCTAAAATACTCCTTTGCGGTATCCTATAGGTATCCTGGAGCCTGCAAGCGATTTGCAGGATACCCTAATCGTTTGGTATGGGGTGTTTGTGGAAACATTCAAATTCACTAAAGCTAAACTTGAAAGTCTGCCAGCTGCGGAACGTGGTCAGGTTGAGTATGGTGATACCGTCGTTAACGGCCTGCGTGTTCGCGTGGGCATCAGTGGCGTTAAGAGCTTCTGCATCTCCCGTAAACGTAATGGCAAGTTCATCCGTGCCACGCTGGGGCGCTTCCCTGATCTCACGATTGATAATGCCAGGGCAAAGGCTCTTGAGCTGTTGGGGGATGTAGCCACCACTGGCAGAAACCCGAATGTTGAAAGGCGTATTAGCGAAAAGGCTTCCGTGACGCTTGCTGAGGCACTGGATACTTACATCGAGAGCCGTGATGCAAGGTTAAGCGCAGATACAGCAACGCAATATCGCTCCATCCTGCAAAATTACTCAGGTGACTGGATGAAGCAGCCAATCGCTTCGATCAGCAGGGAGCGGGTGGAGGCAAGACATAAGGCTGTAACTGATGGTTCCGTGTGGTTTGGCGCTGACAAATCAACGCTACGCGCTGGTGTAGGAACCGGTAGTAAAGCGCAAGCTGATCTATGGGCGCGAGTGTTGCGGGCTATATACCGTTTCTCTCACGACCATTACCGAGACGATCAGGGTAAAACCCTTCTTCCTGACCCTCCTACGATGGTGCTCAGCACTAAGCGAAAATGGCATGGAACAGTCAGGAAAACTGAGCGTATCCGTACCAATGAGCTTGCCAGGTGGTTTAGCGCTTTAGCCAGCGTTCGCAGCTTGGCCGAGCAGGGCCGTGATGATATTGCTGCTGCAGTTTGTGATGCAGTGGAAATGTCGATTTTTACCGGATTACGCAAATCAGAAATTTTAGAGCTTAGTTGGGACAGGGTTAATTTAGGTGGCCGCTATTTCTGGATAGATGCCACAAAGAACGGTGATCCGCTTGAGCTACCTGTCACGGAGACTCTTTTAAAACTGTTTCGTCGTCGAGCAAAAATGAAAGCTGCCGATGGTGTATTAGTTTTCCCTGGTGATAAGGGAGTTATCAAGGAATACAGGCATATTATCGAACGCATAAGCGCTGCCACCGTACCAGAACTTAACCCTGATTTGCTCCAGCCCATCTCGTTTAAATGGCATGACGGTCGTCGCACTTTCGGCACTGTTGCTGAGCTGGTGGGCGTTGGAAACTACATCCTGAAACGCCTACTTAATCACCGCACGATGAGAAGTGCCGATGTTACGCAGGGTTATTTGCATTTCAGCGCCGATGAACTTTTGGAGCCAGCCTCAAGAATAGAGCGGGCAATCCTTGAACATGCTGGAATGTCTGAAAATATAAAAGATATTAATACTCAGTTAATGGCTGTTTTGGAAAGTTTAAACGAAGATCAGAAAAGAAAACTAATCTTCGAGATTTCAAATGATAATAAAGGTTATAAATCATGACAAAATCAGAAATTGATTTTAGAAAAATGATAGTTGGTACGTACATAAACGAATTGTTTGTTGATGGTACTGATTCCACATCTGTTTCTATTTTGCGTGATGCGTTCAAAGCCGGTGGTTCAGAAAATTCTGCCCGCAAAATGGTTAATACAATAATTGGCTATTTTGAAGACTCGGAAAAGCCCCTGGAGGAATTTCTTTACTTTATTGGTGTGGATGCTAATGAATCTGGTAGCGATGAACAGGTAATCAAAACCTTACTATATATGGATGAAAAACAAACCCCATTCTTGGCTGATGTTCCATTGTCGGGTGATGGCATCACTGTTTTAAATGCCGCTCTTGCGTTGCATTTTATTGGCATGAATAACAATGCAGATAACCTTGCCAGGATTGGCGTTAAATTGCTAATGGAAGGGGTTTTTAGTGATGAGATATCTCTTAAGGAATTTAATGAAATAGCTCAGAAGGCAATTTCAGAATCTCAAAGAGAAAAGGCAAAAAGGCCACGTAGTCCATATTATTCAGAGGTAATTGAAGTCATTAGACTCACCTGGGGAAAATATCCTTGTGGTGCGAAAACTGCGCTTCTTGATGCTTTAGCTGCCCATTATCATGGGAGGGTAAGTCGGAATGCATTGGATAATTGGATAACACTCTCTGGCTTGAGGCCACCAAAACCAGAAAAATATACAAGACTTGAATTAGTATTCCCCCCATTAGCCAGTTAATGGGGGGATATTGCTGGTTGTTGTGTCTCTGCATCCGGTAGATGAGAACCTGTAGCCAGTTACAGGACTGATAAGGCATTACGTCATCATAGATATTTATCACTGTTGTTAACCATTAATACACGGTGATAAATATGAAGTTAGTCAATTCTCCTTTCACATTAGAACGCCTGACCCGCGCAGAAGCAGCTGCTTATCTTGGCGTTAACTCCCAAACGTTGGCTAATTGGGCTCATACCGGAAAAGTGGGTATTCCACATCATAAGGTAGGGCGCAAGGTCATTTATATGAAGGCCGATCTCGATTGCTATCTGGCCTCCACTCGTCGCACACAAACAGCCTGAGGAATGGTATGGGAAATTTACCTGAGCTTGTACCCGTCTCGCCTGGCAGTATTGGCGGTCAGTCGGTTTCATCTGTTAGCGCCAGGAGTCTCCATTCCTTTCTTGGTGTGGGGCGCGATTTCACGACATGGATCAAAGGGCGCATTAATCAGTATGGGTTTCTGGCGGGCGTTGATTACATCACTGTTGAAAATCTGAGCTCCCCCGTTCCGGGGAGCGCAAAAAATCGCCAACAGATTGAGCATGACTACATGATAACTATCGACATGGGTAAAGAGCTGGCGATGGTCGAGCGCAACGATAAAGGGCGAGAGGTACGGCGCTACTTTATCAACTGCGAACGCCAGGCTAAGTCTGTCTCTACTCTCCCTCAGTCTCTCCCGGATGCTTTGCGCCTTGCTGCTGATCTGGCTGAAAAGTCCCTTCATCTCGAAACCCAGCTCGCTATCACTGCCACCAAGGCAAGTTTTGTCGATCGCTTCGTCGAGGCGTCCGGCAGCATGGGATTTCGGGAGGTATCGAAATTGCTTGGGGTGAAAGAGACCCAGCTGCGCCGGTTCCTCATTGATCAGGGGGTCATGTATCCACTGGCCGGAAAGCTGACGCCTTATGCCCACCATATGGATGCTGGCAGATTCACTCTTAAGACAGGCGAGAGCACGAACAACGGGCACGCTTTTACGCAGGCGAAGTTTACTCCGAAGGGAGTTCAGTGGCTGGCTAAAAAGCTGATAGATGCTGGTGTACTGGATGGGGGTAAAAATGCGGGTGATAAATAAAACAAAGGCGACCTTGCAGGGTCGCCCAAGTAGTCACATCAAATCTAAACAGGATCAGCATACCAGGCCTTGCGCTGGTGGTCAAAGCCTGAGCGCTCCTGTGATTGCAGGAACTGCGCCATTGGCGAGGTTACGTGAAACTACCCAGAAATTGGGCTGTTTAGGGTGTGCGGCATTGGCGCACACCCCATTTCCCCAAATCTGGGGAGAACTGGAACAGAGTGCCGGGTGTACTGCAATGCAGCATACCCCGGAGAATTCCCGTAGTTTCGACCGTTACCCAGATATTGGGTATCACTCCTTGTCGGCTTCCTTGGCCTTTTTACGCTGGCGGCGTTTGATTTCGCCTTTGGCGGCAGTAACGAGAAATGCCGCCGTGCTTTCTCCATCTTCCTTAAGGCGATCCATATCCTCTATCACCTCGTGGGGAATTCTAATTGTTGTCATTTGTGATTTTGCGTTCTTCGCACCTGTTGCCATTACTGTGATTCCTTGTGTTAGGTGTATTTCAGTATACGCAAAAAAAATGAGAAGAAAAGACTTGAGGTGTATTTCACTTTGGTCTAGTTTTAATAGCGGAGGTGACATACACCTTTCGAATGCGAAGCCCGGCAGTGCTAGGAACACTAACCGGGCCTCTAACCAAACCGTTAATAGAGGTAACAGTAATGGCTTCCACTAAGTCTACCCAAACTCGCCCGGAATTTACATGGTTATTCCTTGCAACCCCAGACCACACCCCAGAATGCACACCTGTAGTGCTCCGCTTTGATGCTGACACGGAAGATAAAGCCCGCGCTGCATTCCCCGGCTGGGATTTGGTTTTCGCTGCCAAAATCCGCGCCCAGTCTCCTTGTCGCGTTGCGTTTTTCGATTACACCACCCGCCGTGGCTGGGAGTTCGATAGCGCAGCTATTCAGGAGGTACGCCATGCGTGAATTAACCAATAAAAGCGCGTCAATAGCCTGTGAGCTGGCTGCGTTGTTGATGGTTGTCGAAGAGTGCGACGTTGATCAGGTAGAACGTGAAAACCTTATCAGCCTGGCCAGACGAGTATCTGATCAACTGGCGGCAAGCATGGTAGAGCAGAATTCAACGGGGGTGCTCAATGGATAACTTTTACACCTACCGCAGCAACAAAGATCTGCTGTTACTGGCGCAAGAGGTTGCCGCGCTTCTGTCATGTGCTGCTTACCTTGCGACTATCAGAGGTGAGGAAGAGCGTATCCATGTAATGAGTTTAACGGGGTTGGCTAACCGCCTCTCTGACGAACTGGCAAATTCACTGGATATTTCTACTTTTTCAGACCCTGAATCGCAGGAGGCAAAACAATGATCAGCAATGTGAAGTTTAACGAGCTGGCTAACCGCGTTGATCTGCTGGTTGAAAAGGTTTTGCATCTTGAGGCACAGGTTAAGTCACTCACTGATAGTCAGGGGGGTGAAATCCCTCCGGGTATGACGCCAGTAGCAACACTGGCCGCTGAATACGGTATCTCAACCAAAAAGGCTGAGGAACTGGCGAAAAACACAGGGGTGATGCTGGTTAAGCTGAAATCTGGCGGGTTCGTTGCACCTGATGAAAAGTTCAGGGAAGCGGCGCGTCTGGTGCTGCGCAGCGCTAAGCGCAAATATGGCTCTGCGTACTGGTTCCATCCTCTGATCGGCAAATTCCAGATGAGCGGGGGCATTCCAAAATGACGGTACAACTGACAGCTGTAGAAACCGTATCGGATGCCCTGTTCACCTGTTCGTATCTGTGGGCGCATGGCAAGCAGTACAGCCGCAGCGATTTGGATAAAGCCCTCCACCAGCATAAAGATCCAACTACCCGTTACGGAAAGCTGGTGGCTCGCCTCAACCAGATAGCAGCAATGCCGTATGAGGAGCTTTGTGATGCCGGGTATCTTGATACTGACCGAAAACAAATGATTACTGCGCGGCGTTCTGTGCTGGTGGAAGAGATAGGCGAAGGGGAAATGAATGCCATGCTGTCTGACGTGCAGCGCATTCACCGCGTATTCCCAGATGCTGGTGCAAAATTCAGGACAAAGCTGCCTCTCTCTCGCGGTTCTGAGGGCTTTGATATCCGTCAGGACTATATCCTTAAACACTTTCTGCCATCGCAATCACTGTGCAGCATTTACGGCCCCAGCGGTTCGTATAAGAGTTTTCTCGCCGTGTCGTGGGCCTGTCACATCGCTGCAGGTCTGCCATGGGCTGGGAAGAAGGTCACTCCCGGCGCGGTGCTGTATGTGGTTGGCGAGGGTGGTGTAGGTGTTCCCCGGCGTATAAGAGCATGGGAACAGGTGCATGGCATACAGGCAGACAACCTCTGGCTGGTCAATCGTCCGGTGTTCCCTGTGCGCGAGTCAGAGGTAACGGAAGTGCTTCTCGCTGCCAGGCAGATTGAAGCCGAATGTGGTGTACCGGTTCGCATGGTGGTGATCGATACGCTGGCCCGTTGTTTTGGTGGTAACGACGAGAATGATGCTCGTGATATGGGGGCGTTTATTGAGGGGTGTGACGTTATCAAACAGAAAACGGGGGCAACAGTGCTGGTAGTCCACCACTCCGGCAAAGATGAAGGGAAAGGCGCTCGCGGTTCCAGTGCTTTCCGCGCTGCGCTTGATACTGAGTTTAACGTTAAGCGTGAAGGGGATGGAAAGGCGCTTATTCTGACCTGTACCAAGATGAAAGACGCGGAGGAGCCAGAGCGTAAAGCGTATGACCTGAGAACGGCAGAGCTTTACACCGATGAAGATGGCGAGCTTGTTTGCTCTCTGGTTGTGCACGATCAGCCGAGAGAGGCTAAAGAAGTTGAGCCTGAATTGGCCAATGTCTCCCGTCTTAGCGATAACCACCATGCACTATGGCAGGCAGTACGCAGCCGAACAGCTAAGGGGGAGCCATGCACTATCTCCGTTATTAAAGACGATCTGCGTGCAACACTGGGGGCAGATAAAGTGAGAAAGTCATTCCCGCGCTGGCTGGACAAGCTGGAGAGTGAGCAAATTATTCGCATCGAGGGTGAGAACCTTTACCCGGTAACTATCGAGTAGATGCGGCGGCAAATGCGGCATGTGCGGCATTTAGTATGTTTTATGACCAAATGCCGCACTTAGTCCCTGTATACACGCGCTAAGTGCGGCATTTCACTGAAACCCCCGTCATTACTGGGTTTGCGTAATTTTTTGAGAAAACTGGTGCGGCGCTAAGTGCGGCATTGCTAAACGCGGCACTAAATGCGGCAGGTTAGACAAACAAGGAGAATTTATGCCTATTACGATTCATGAAATAAAGGAACATTACGATCATTATGGGCTTCATGATATGAGTGCAATGCCTACCGCTGAATATCGGAAGGCGCTTTCAGATGGGGCACTATTCTGGATCGATCATCATGACTTTGTTCGAAGCACTCTTTCAGAAGAAATACTGGCTACTAATCGAGAACAATTGGATGCGATGATTGAGCATTTGCAAGAATATAGAGATAAGATGCCAACGCCACCAGATTGGATGAGCGAGAAATGATACATTAGGCCTGGTAGATACCAGGCCATTTTTTACAGTAAATTCAACAACGCTGAGGCACCTGCACCAACAATGCTGGCAACAGTGCTATTTTCCAGCAATTGTTTCAACACGGATTTAGCCTGTGGATCTCCAGATTTAGCAACCTTCTCAACCAGTTCAGTAATACTGATATTAACAAGCATATGGTTGCTTTCACCTACTTGAACCTGCTCACCGTTAATCGAGCCAATGTGGAATGTGCTGCTTTTAGTAGGTGACTTGTGTTCATTTTCTGTTATGTTTTCAATGCTGAGAGTGAGCATATGTGGATGTTTTGTACCTCTTTTGAGCGTTCCACCTTGAACCATCTTCATATCTAATACTTTCAACTTGATCTCATTTTTTCCGACACTTTGAATAATATGCTGACCAATAATTACTTCGGGTTCATTAGTGTATGGAATTAACACCTGTTTCTTTTGGGAGTTTCTTTTACCTTTGAAAATCTCTCCCTCAATAATAAAAGTATCAGGATAAATCATTGCGCTCAGGTTCATGGTGCTTTCTCCTCTGTCGTAAAGTCAGTCAATGATAAATCCATACATGCTTTTTTTGTAAATTATTCGTACTCATACTTACTCATTCTTCCCCCCTGCTCTGAGGTGGGTTTCCTTAAATTTTTTCATGTATATCTTGAAGAGTGGCACTCAGACGTGAGCCGCCACTGGCCGTTAAATCAAGCTGTAGCGAGTACAGTCTGTGGGATGCAGAAAAAGATTTAACGGCCTTCCCTCCAAGCGCTGGTTTCACGTCTCAACGTTAATTGTTACGGAAACCACTCCATGAAGAAATTACTCGAATTACGCCAGCAGAAAGCAGCACTCAAAACCCAGATGCGCTCCATGCTTGACAAAGCCGACACCGAAAAGCGCAGCCTGAACGAAGAAGAGGGCAAAAAGTTCGATGAACTCCGCGCCCAGGCTGATTCCCTCGAAGTTGAAATCACCCGTCTTGAAGCCGTCGCCGACGATCAGCGCAATCTGCCTGGTACTTCCGTTGAAGGCGAGCCAGTAAGCAACGACGAGCTGCGCCACTACATCATGACCGGTGATACCCGCTCTCTCTCCACTCTGGTGCAGGCTGACGGCGGCTATACCGTTATCCCTGAGCTGGACAAAGAGATTATGCGCCAGTTGCAGGATGATAGCGTGATGCGCTCCATCGCAACGGTGAAGACCACCAAAACCAACGAATACCAGAAGCTGGTATCTGTGGGCGGCACTACCGTTAATCGCGGCACCGAAGGTGAACCACGTACCGAAACCAGCACGCCGAGGGTGGAGCGTGTTGATATCAAACTCAACCCGATCTACGCCTACCCGAAAACCACCCAGGAGATTCTCGACTTCTCCGAGGTGGATATCTTGGGCTGGCTGTCTTCTGAAATCGCTGACACCTTCACCGCTACCGAAGAAAGCGACTTTGTGAACGGCGACGGTGATAAAAAATCCAAAGGGTTCCTGTCTTACCCTCGCGCGGCCACTGCTGATAAAACCCGTCCGTTCGGCACGCTGGAGAAGATGGAAGCCGCTGACGTTTCCTCTGATGGCCTGATCGACCTGCTGTACAAGCTGAAAGCCAAATACCGCAAGAACGCCGTATGGGTGATGAACTCCAACACCGCCGCAAAACTGCAAAAGCTGAAAAACGGCAACGGGGATTACATCTGGCGCGATCGTCTGGTTGCCGGTTCTCCCGATACGCTGCTGGGCCGTCCTGTTCAGTATCTGGAAACCATGCCGGATGCGGAGGCGGGTAAAGCGTTCCTCGCGGTTGGCGACTTCAAGCGCGGCTATTTCATTGTGGATCACACCACTGGCGTGCGTACCCGTCCTGACAACATCACCGAACCGGGTTTCTACAAGGTGCATACCGATAAATACCTGGGCGGCGGCGTGGTGGACTCCAACGCCATAAAGGTGCTTGAGCTTTCCGGCTCCGGTTCCTGATTTGACGTTTAAGGGGCTGCGGCCCCTTTTTGCCCTCTGTGGAGTCCAGTAATGAAAACAACCGATTTTGAAATCCGTATCTCCGAAGTGAGCGCCAGCAACAAAAAGCTGGTGGGCTATGCCGTGCGCTGGAACAGCCTGTCAGAAGTTATCTGGGATGAGTTCCGCGAGCAGTTTGCGCCGGGAGCGTTTAAAGACAGCCTGGCATCCGGTAGCGATGTGCGTGCGCTGTACGAGCATAACTATACCCAGCTGCTGGGCCGCACCAAATCCGGCACGCTGGTGCTGTCCGAAGACGATACCGGGCTGCGCTTCGAGCTGACCCCGCCGAATACCCAGCTTGGCAACGATGTGCTGGAGCTGGTGGAGCGCGGGGATATCTCAGGCATGAGCTTCGGTTTCCTTGCGCTGAAAGAGGCGTGGGATATTGCTCAGTCTCCATATCTGCGCACCGTGACCGCCGCTGAACTACGGGAAATTACCGTAACATCAATGCCCGCCTACCCGGAATCTGGCGTGGAAATCGCTCACCGTTCGCTTTTCTCCCAACATCCTGAACTGCGCCGCGCTGGCGATAACCGTCGCCGCTGGGCTGAATTAGCGGGGCTTTGATATGTGGAATATCTGGCCGTTTGGCCGTAAGTCTGAATCCTCCGAACAGCGCAGCATGACCATTGATGAGTGGCTGGCGATGGCAGGGATTCCAAATACCGGATCAGGCGAGTATGTGTCTGCGGGTACTGCGGAATCTCTGCCTGCGGTGATGAACGCCGTGTCAGTTATTAGTGAGGCGGTGGCGACAATGCCCTGCTACCTCTACCGCGTCCGTAATGATAATGGTCGTGAGGCGCGGGAGTGGCTGAGCAATCACCCGGTGGATTTTCTCCTGAACGAGCAGCCGAACGACTGCCAGACGCCTTACCAGTTTAAACGCACAATGATGCGTCATTGTTTGCTGAACGGTAACGCCTATGCGGTGATCCAGTGGGGGCGCGACGGTCAGCCGCAATCCCTGCATCCGTATGCGCCGGGGGCGGTTGTTCCTGAGCGTATCGGCCAGCATAAGTACAAATACACCATTACTGAGCCGTTTACCGGGGCTGTGCGCACTTACCTCCAGGAAGAGATTTTGCATCTTCGCTATGCCACCGATGATGGTTTTCTGGGGCGCTCTCCAATTTCCATCTGCCGCGAGGCGCTGGGGTTAGGTCTGGCTCAGCAGCGCCACGGTGCCAGCGTTATGAAAGATGGCATGATGGCGGCGGGAGTCATAACCACAAATGAGTATCTCGACAGCGTGAAGGGCAAGCAGGCTATGGATGCGCTGGATCGGTACAAAGGCGCTAAAAATGCTGGGAAAGTGCCGATCCTTGAAGGTGGGATGGACTACAAGCAGCTTGGTATGAGCAACCAGGATGCCGAATGGCTGGCCTCTCGCCGCTTCACCATCGAAGACATTGCCCGCATGTTCAACGTGTCGCCTATTTTCCTCCAGGAATACAGCAACAGCACCTACAGCAACTTTAGCGAAGCGAGCCGCGCCTTTCTCACCATGACCATGCGCCCGTGGCTGGCGAACTTCGAACAACAAATCAAATCTGCGCTGCTGGTGGCCTCCCCGGTTCCGGGAAGCCGCTATCAGGTGGAGTTTGACTCTGCTGACCTTCTCCGCGCCACGCCAACCGAGCGTTACGCCACTTATGAGCGAGGCATCAAGAACGGGATCATGAACCCGAACGAAGCCCGTGAGCGTGAGGGGATGCCGCCGCGTGACGGTGGTGATGAGTTTAGCCAGGCATGGAAGCAGGAAGTGAAGATCAGTAAGGACGGCAAGGAAGGTGACGCATGAGAGCCGGGGGACTGAGAAACCGGGTAACTATCCGGGTATTCACTACTCACAGAGATCCATCTGGTCAGGTTATTCAGATCTGGGAAGACGGGGAAACCATCTGGGCTGAGGTTAAGGGGATCAGCGGTCGTGAACTGGTAGCGGCTGGTGCCGAGGTTGCCGAAGCAACGATCCGTGTCTGGGTGCGTTTCCGTCGAGATATTACTGCTGCCAACCGTCTGAAGGTGCTGACTGGCCCGTTTGCCGGGGCGACGCTCAACATTATCGGGCCGCCCATACCGGACTCAGGTATGACGCGCCTTGAGATTCTCTGCAAACAGGGGACCGAGAAATGACTACTGAAATCACCCTAGATGAAGCAAAGCTGCATTGCCGTATTGATGATGATTACGAAGATACGTTGATACAGGCGTACATCGATGCGGCGCTGGAGGTTTGCCAGAAGCATATCGGCAAGCGGTTTGATAACGGGCTGGAGTTTACGCCAGCTATCAAGATTGGCTGTCTGATGTACGTATCTCAGCTGTACGAGTACCGCACGATGATTGGTGATACCGACGCCAAAGAGATACCGATGGCTGTCTCTGCGTTGTGGTCTGTCTATCGTGATGTGGGGGTGTACTGATGCCGTGGCAACCACTACGCCGGTGCAATGAGCCGGGATGTAATAAGCGGGTAAGGTCCGGCAAGTGTGACGAGCACAGGCGGGAAGCGTGGCGGGAGCAGGATGCCAGACGCGGCCATCGGCGCGCCCGTGGTTACTCTGCCTCATGGGAGAAGTACCGCGCTCAGTATCTGAAACGTCACCCCCTTTGTGTTGAGTGCCAGAAGCTGGGCCTCTACGTTCCTGCAAAGATTGTCGATCACATCATCCCTATCAATGGCGGTGATGATGTTCTGTTCTGGCCGGAGTGGAACCACCAGCCGTTATGCCAGACACATCATAACCAGAAGACCACGCAGCAGGACCCCATCACCAAAGCGAATCGTAAAGCAGGGCTCTACATCGAGCAGGAAGAGCGGGCAGCACAGCGTAATAACTGGATGTATGAGGCCAGCGATGAATGAGAAAGACGTGGTGAATCTGTATCAGTCACTGGCCCGATGCCGTGATGGCTTTGTGCGGGCCCGCACCAGACGCAATGAGCGCCAGCCAGTGAAGCGCATGAGCGAACGTGAGCGGGAGGTGATGGAATGCTTCCGCAACCGCTGACAGGCCGCATGGACGGGGTGGGGGAGGTTTTCAGGACAAAACCCCAGCCGCAAGGCACCACCCGCCCCCTCAAATTTTTACGCACAGTGTTTTTTTTGAAAATAAAACAGACAGGTAAACAGTAAGTTATGGCAAGACCACCCAAACCGCCCGCCTATCTTGATGAGATCGCGGCGCAGCAGTGGAAAGCAAAGGCGAAGCAGCTGGCGGAGCGCGGTGATCTGACGCCTGCCGACTGGAACAACCTTGAGCTTTTTTGCGTTAACTATTCGATGTACCGCAAAGCAGTGGAAGACCTTGCCAGCCGCGGATTCAGCATTGTTAACAGCCAGGGCGGCGAGAGCCGTAATCCGGCGCTTAGCGCAAAGGCCGACGCTGAAAAAATCATGATTAAAATGTCGTCGCTGCTGGGCTTTGATCCGGTAAGCCGCCGCCGTAATCCGGTAGAAACGGAAGAGGAGGACGAGCTTGACCGTCTGGAATGATTACGCAAACGCCATTAAATCCGGTGAAATTCCGGCCTGTAAGCGCGTAAAACAGGCCGTTGAAAGGTACTTTTCAGACCTGAATGATCCCCGTTATGAGTTCGATACGGCGACCGTAGAGCGGTTTATTGCGTTCTCCCGGCTCTGTCCGCACGTCAAAGGCCCGCTTCGGGGCCAGCCTATCGAGCTGGAGCCATGGCAGCAGTTCGCCTTTGCTAACCTGCTGGGCTTTAAGGTCAGAGAGTCAGGCCGCCGGAAGTACAGCAGCGCTTTTATTGAGGTGCCGCGTAAGAACGCTAAATCCACCGTGGCCGCCATGCTGGCTAACTGGTTTCTGGTGATGGAGAAGGGCCAGCAGGATATCTACACGGCGGCGGTTAGCCGGGATCAGGCCCGAATCGTGTTCGACGACGCCCGCCAGATGTGCCTGCTGTCAAAACCTCTGAAAAAGCGCGTCAATATCCAGGCGCATAAGGTCATTTTCCCGAAGAGCAACAGCCTGTTAAAGCCGCTGGCGGCGAAAGCGGCCACCATTGAAGGGACTAACCCCAGTCTGGCGATTGTCGATGAATACCACCTTCACCCGGATAACGGCGTTTATTCCGCCCTCGAGCTGGGTATGGGCGCACGTCCGGAGGCGATTTTGTTCGCCATCACTACCGCCGGGAGTAACGTTGTCTCTGCCTGTAAACAGCATTATGACTACTGCTGCCAGATTCTGGCCGGGGAAGAGAGCAACGATTCGCTGTTTGTCCTGATCTACGAACTGGACGACGAAAGCGAGGTTGAGCAGCCTGAAATGTGGATCAAGGCTAACCCTAACCTGCATGTGTCCGTTGACTCAGCGAAACTGGAATCAACCATCCAGAAAGCGCGGGGCATACCGTCGCAGTGGGTGGAAATGCTGACCAAACGTTTCAATATCTGGTGTCAGGGCTCCACGCCGTGGATGGGTGCCGGTGCATGGGATGCCTGTGCGCTCGACTATAACGAAGACGATCTGGCCGGAATGGAGTGCTACGCCGGGTTTGACCTGTCCTCTACCAGCGACATCACCAGCGTGAGTTACGCTTTCCCGTTCGACAGGGAGATCCGCCTGCTGACCCGTCATTATCTGCCGGAAGCCCAGCTACTTAACGTCGCCAACAAAAACCGCGCCATCTACCGCCAGTGGGTAAAAGCGGGATGGATACGCACTACCCCCGGCGACTGCATCGACTATGACCGCATCCGTGACGATATTCTGCACGACGCTGAAACATTCAATATCCGGCTGGTGGGTTTCGATACGTGGAACGCCACGCACCTGCGCACCCAGCTACAGGGAGCAGGGCTTGATGTGGAGCCTTTCCCGCAAACCTATCTCAAGTTCAGTCCGGTGGCGAAATCATTTGAGGTGTTCGTTAACCGTAAGGTAGTGCGCCATCGCGGCGATCCTGTTTTGTCCTGGGCGATTGGTAACGTGGTGATGGAGACGGATGCCAACGCCAACATTAAGCCCAACAAGAAGAAATCCTCCAACAAGATAGACCCGGCTGTATCCGCGCTGATGGCGTTCGGTACCTTCCAGGCTGAGCACGAGGATTTTGCTTTCGATATGAGCGACAACCACAAACAACGGTTGGCGACATTTAACGGTATCTGACAGGGGGTAATATGCAACAGGTATTAACTACTATGAAAACCACGATAAAACTCAGCGGCTCAATGGCTCAGCGATTTGGCAGGACACATCGCCGCGCGTTAACGTCTGCCAATGAAGTATTCAGGGCGCTATCTAACACCATTGATGGCTTTGATGCTTACCTGCGTGAGGCTCGGGCAAAGGGGCTGGATTTTGTTATTTTCCGGGATCGCCGCAATATCGGACACGAAGAGTTTGAACTCCTGGGGCCGGGTGATGAGCTGAGAATTATTCCGGTAATACGAGGAAGTAAGCGGGCAGGTCTGTTCCAGGCTGTTCTCGGTGTAGCATTGATTGCTGGTGGTATAGCTCTTGGTCCAGCAGGTGCCGCACTGATTGGGAAGGGCGCTGCATTAAACATTGGCCTTGTTGGAGCATCAATGGCCTTGGGTGGAGTAGTCCAGTTACTTTCCCCGCAGGTATCAGGCCTGCGAATGCGTCAGGAACCTGATAACAAACCCTCCTATGCGTTTGGTGGTCCCGTTAACACGACAGCATCTGGCAATCCCGTTCCCCTGCTTTATGGGCAACGGGAAATTGGCGGCGCAATTATCTCCGCCGGGATTTATGCAGAAGATCAGCAATAGAGGCTCATATGAATAAAATTTTACTTATCGCTGCCCTGGAAGAGATTGCTAGTCGCGAGGGCCATGAACTTAACGGGCAGGATAAGCTGGTAATCCGCACTAAAACAGCTATGGTGTTGGCCGCTAAACAGCGGCACCGCCAACGCATGAAGTCTCCACCTTATCAGTGGCGTAAACCGGAAAACCCCAGACGATAAACAACCATTGATGCTTCAAGTTGCAGGAGCCTGTACTTAGGGCCGCAGCCGGGGTAACTTGTTTGAGTACTATCATGCTGCATCTTGAGGTTACTTGGGTTTACATACTACAAAATCAAGCATAGAAAGCTTAAAAAGGATCTGATAGTCTAAAAATGTTTTTAATTTAGGCTATTACACAGCAGAATAGGGATTTGTATGGCTGATATAAGAAGTAAATTGAAAAGTAAGTACTCTCCAAGAAATAAATATGCTAATTTTGGCTCGGCTCTGAGAAGTATAGATATTAAAGGTTTTCGAGGTATAGAGGATATTACTCTGAGCTTGGATTTTCCTGTGACGGCAATTTCTGGTTTAAATGGCGCAGGTAAAAGTACTCTTGGGCAATTAGCTATTTGTGCATATAAAAAACCGGTAACAGCACAAGATTATAAACGGCTTTATATAAAAGACTTTTTCCCCGTATCAAAAGCTGATCCGAGTCCATTTAAAATGGATTCAAGTGTCATTTATAAATATGAAACCAATGACCCTAATAGAACTCAAGATGTAACCGTTTCACGTATAAAATCTTCTTGGTCTGGATATAAACGTCAGCCGGAGAGACATTGTTATTATATAGGTTTTACTGTATACATTCCAAAAGTTGAGCGTCGTGATCTCAGTGTCTATGGGGGAAGGGATTTCGATTTGACAGTGAGAAGGAATGTTGACCAAGAGATAATATCAAGGATGGCTAAAATTATCGGTCATCCATATGACGATGTTGCATTTCAGGGAATATCGCATAGAAAACGAGAGACAGAAATAGGGATGGTTGAAAGACTTGGATATTCATATTCAGAAAATAACATGGGCTTTGGCGAAGGTCGGGTGCTTTATACCGTTGATATGTTAGAAACATCCCCGGAACAGAGCTTATTTGTTTTAGAAGAGCCAGAAACGTCTCTTCATGAAAGTGCGCAATATGAATTTACGAAATATCTTATGGAGGTTTGTGAGCGGAGAAAACATCAAATTATTCTTTCTACTCATTCTAGTGTTATTTTAAATGCATTGCCTCCAGAGGCTCGTAAATTATTGATTCGTGATGAAACTGGCGTGGATATAAAAGACGGCATTTCAACAACGCACATAAGATCAATACTCTCAGACGGTCATTTTAAAGGGCTGCATGTTTGTGTTGAGGATCATTTTGCTAAGGTACTACTTAGCCAAGTAATAAGGCTGAAAAGGCGAGACATCCTCAAATCCATTCAGATTACTGATGTTGGTGATAAAACTGCCGTAAGAAAGGCAGTAGAGATTTTGAGTAAATCTGGACTAAATGCTATTGCAGTTAGGGATGCTGATGTAGGTGAGGATCCTAGAGGGAACTTATTTTCTTTTCCTGGCAATCGTCCTCCGGAAGTTGAGGTTTACCAACATGCTGCTGTTAAAGAATTTTTACAGCAAGAATATGGAATTGATTTTGATTGGCTAATACAAAGAAAAGGCGTTGAAGATCATCACTTCTATACAAAAACAATTTCAGAAGAAGTGGAATGCGAGGAGGAAGTGGTGAGAATACTAGCTATTAAAAAATACATAGATGTTCTTGGGGATCAGTTTGATAGCTTGGTTGATAAAATTGTCGAGAAAATAGTTTAGCAACTAAATTATCTGAAGATATGCAGGATTACCTATAAATACTCAGTGGCGGTATCCTATAGGTATCCTGGAAAGTAATAAGGGCTTGCGAATCATCGCAAGCCCTTGATTTATGGTGGCCCCTGTTGGGTTTGAACCAACGACCAAGCGATTATGAGTCGCCTGCTCTAACCACTGAGCTAAGGGGCCGGGTAGCGGACGATTATAAAGTAACAGCGGGCGCCAATCCAGCGTTAAGCGCGCACATGCTGTTTTTATAAACAATGTATTTTCAATTCGTTATACTGATCTCACGATGCATTGGTCGAGAAAATTATGGTTAAGGACATTATTGATTCGGGGCTGCGGGTGCTGTTCTGCGGCATTAACCCGGGGCTGTCATCTTCTTCTCTGGGCTATCCCTTCGCCCATCCGGCAAACCGCTTCTGGAAGGTGCTGCATCTTGCGGGATTTACTGAACACCAGCTCAAGCCGGAAGAGGCGGATCAGATGCTGGCATTCCGCTGCGGCGTGACCAAGTTGGTTGAGCGCCCGACGGTACAGGCGAGTGAAGTCACTCTACAGGAGCTGCGTAGCGGCGGGCAGGAGTTGATTGAGAAGGTTGAGCATTACAAACCTGCCGCACTAGCCGTTTTGGGCAAGCAGGCCTTTGAGCGCGGCTTAGGGCAGCGCGGGGCGACGTGGGGCAAGCAGACGTACATGATTGGTGATACCGAGGTGTGGGTGCTGCCGAACCCGAGCGGGCTGAGCCGGATTACGCTGGATAAACTGGTAGAGGCGTATCAGGAACTGGACGTGGCGTTGAAGGCACGCGGGTTATAGGCATTGAGCCGATCCCGGCGGCGCTGCGCTTGGCCGGGCTACTCCGGCCTGTAGCCCGGCCAAGCGCAGCGCCGCCGGGGAATGCACAAAACGACAGGCAAAAAAAAGCTCCCTGATGGGAGCTTTTTACGTTTTTTACCGGGCGATTAATCGTCCAGGAAGCTACGCAGCACTTCAGAGCGGCTTGGATGACGCAGTTTACGCAGCGCCTTCGCTTCGATCTGACGGATACGTTCGCGGGTAACGTCGAACTGTTTACCCACTTCTTCCAGCGTGTGGTCGGTGTTCATATCGATACCGAAACGCATACGCAGGACTTTCGCCTCACGGGCGGTCAGGCCAGCCAGAACGTCGTGGGTGGCAGCGCGCAGGCTCTCGGTGGTCGCAGAGTCCAGCGGCAGCTCGAGTGTAGTATCCTCGATGAAGTCACCCAGATGCGAATCTTCATCGTCGCCGATTGGCGTTTCCATGGAGATTGGCTCTTTGGCGATTTTCAGCACCTTACGAATCTTATCTTCTGGCATCAGCATGCGTTCGGCCAGCTCTTCCGGCGTCGGTTCACGACCCATCTCTTGCAGCATCTGGCGGGAGATACGGTTGAGTTTGTTGATGGTCTCAATCATATGCACCGGAATACGGATGGTGCGCGCCTGGTCTGCGATAGAACGGGTGATCGCCTGACGGATCCACCAGGTAGCGTAGGTGGAGAACTTGTAGCCGCGACGGTATTCAAACTTATCTACCGCTTTCATCAGGCCGATGTTGCCTTCCTGAATCAGGTCAAGGAACTGCAGACCGCGGTTGGTGTATTTCTTAGCGATAGAAATAACCAGACGTAAGTTCGCTTCAACCATCTCTTTCTTCGCACGGCGAGCTTTCGCTTCACCGATGGACATACGACGGTTGATGTCTTTAACCTGCTCGATGGTCAGGCCGGTCTCTTCTTCAATCTGCTGCAGTTTCTGCAGGCTACGCATAACGTCGTCTTTCACGTCGTGCAGCTTTTCAGACCACGGCTTGTTCATCGCGATAGCCGCGTTGAACCAGGTTTCGCTGGTTTCGTTGCCAGTGAAGAGGGTGATGAAGTTCTTCTTCGGCATTTTGCACTGTTCAACGCACATCTTCATGATGATACGTTCCTGGGTGCGCACGCGGTCCATCATGGTACGCATGCTGTTTACCAGGTAGTCGAACTGCTTCGGTACCAGACGGAACTGCTTGAACACTTCAGACAGCTTCAGGATCTCTTCCTGAGCGCTGGCGTGGCTACGGCCTTTTGCTTTGATCGTGTCGCGAGTGATCTCGTACTGAGTACGCAGCTCGCCAAATTTCTCACGTGCCAGCTCTGGGTCGATGCTGTTGTCATCGTCGCTGCTGTCGTCGCTGTCTTCGTCTTCGTCTTCATCGTCGTCGTCCATCTCTTCCTGAGACAGTTCGGAACCGACGTGAGTGGCGGTAGGCGCCATATCTTCTTCAGCGTTCGGGTCAACGAAACCGGTGATCAGGTCAGACAGACGCGCTTCTTCAGCTTCAACGCGATCGTACTGTTCCAGCAGATAAGTAATGGCTTCTGGGTATTCGGCAACGGAACACTGAACCTGGTTGATCCCGTCTTCGATGCGCTTAGCGATGTCGATTTCGCCTTCACGGGTCAGCAGTTCTACCGTACCCATTTCGCGCATGTACATGCGCACCGGGTCGGTGGTACGCCCGATTTCAGATTCCACGCTGGACAGAACCTGTGCAGCCGCTTCTTCTGCGTCTTCATCAGTGTTGTTGGAGGTTTCAGCCAGCAACAGATCATCGGCATCCGGCGCTTCTTCCATCACCTGAATGCCCATGTCGTTGATCATTTGGATGATGTCTTCGATCTGATCTGAATCGACGATATCTTCCGGCAGATGGTCATTGACCTCGGCATAGGTCAGATAGCCTTGCTCCTTACCACGTTGGACAAGAAGCTTGAGCTGTGACTGCGGGTTTTGCTCCATAAGACGGTATCCACACTTAATTCATTTGATTGGTGTCGGTCGGCGAACGAACCGCCAACATTTAAAGCGAGGGCGTACTTATATTAGTGCCGCTGCGCCTCGAGCGGCTGTCGGGGGCTTCCCGATCGGTATTCGGCACTTAAGCCGTTGAATTCATTTTTTTTCCAGGGCCTGTCTGATTTCCCAGAACTCCCTGCGTTCTTCACTGCTTAAACCGTGCGTGCGATCGCGAGCTATCAACTCTTCCTGTCGCTGTTCAAGCATTGAATCAAAAATTCGGTTGAGCGTGTCGGTGAACATTTTTTCAACGTTCTCATCCTTTATATCGTTCCAGGCTGAGAGTTTTTCAAGTGTTGAGTATTCACTTGTGCCACGATAATTCTCTAACAGCTGGCCTGTTGTCAGGCCCGGTTGCGCAACGCATAGACTTACGAGCTCGGTGAACAGGTTGAGCCCTGGTAGTTTCGTCTGACTCACCCCATGCATTGGGGGGACAAGTGGTGCCAGATTTGGGTTTTGCACCAGCAGTCCTATCAGTATACGCATAGGCGTCTGTTTTATCTGCTGAGTCGGGCGTACAACACCACTTTCTGCCTGTTTTGGCATTAAACGATCAAGCTGCGCGTCATCAAAAATGCCGAGCTTCAGGCCCAGCGTTTGACGTAGCTGAATACGGTGCGCATCGCCAGGTACCTGGCTGATTAACGGTAGCGCCAGCGCTGCGAGCTGGGTGCTGCCGTCTGGCGTACTCAGGTCAACCTGCGGTAAGAGGCTGTTGAACAAGAACACGGAGAGCGGTTGTGCATGCTCCATCCGGGCTTCAAAAGCCTCTTTGCCTTCTTTACGTACCAGCGTATCCGGGTCTTCACCGTCGGGCAGGAACATAAAGCGTAGCTGACGACCGTCGGTCATGTAAGGCATGGCCGTTTCCAGCGCACGCCATGCGGCATCGCGCCCGGCGCGGTCGCCGTCGTAACAGCAAATCACGTTATTTGTCGCACGGAACAGCATATGGATGTGGTCGGCCGTGGTCGATGTACCCAGCGAAGCGACGGCGTAGTTAATACCGTATTGCGCCAGGGCAACGACATCCATATAACCTTCGACAACCAGCAGGCGCTGGGGTTCCGCGCTATGCTGTTGGGCTTCATAAAGGCCATAAAGCTGACGACCCTTATGGAAAATATCGGTTTCCGGGGAGTTGAGGTATTTCGGCGTATCGTTACCTAATACGCGGCCACCAAATCCAATCACCCGGCCTCGTTTGTCGCGAATCGGGAACATCACGCGATTGCGGAAACGGTCGTACGTTCTTCCCTGGTCGTTGTTGACCAGCATTCCGGCATCGAGCAGCAGCTTTCTGTTGTCGACATTACCGCCGAAACGTTTTAAGGCGTTATCCCAGCCTGGCGGTGCAAAACCAATAGCAAAACGCTGGACAATCTCGGCGCTAAGGCCACGTTGCTCCAGGTACTGGCGTGCAGGCTCGGCGATGGGTTGCGTGAAGGATTGCTGATAAAAATCATTTAATCCTTCCATGAGTTGATAGAGATTCTGCCGTTGATGGCGTTCTATCTGGCTCAGGCCTGTTCCGGCTTCATACGGCACTTCAAGATTGTGCATGGCCGCCAGTTCTTCAACGGTTTCAACGAACTCGAGCTTGTCGTAGTTCATCAAAAAGTCGATGGCGTTACCGTGCGCGCCGCAGCCGAAGCAGTGGTAAAACTGCTTATCACCGTTCACGGTGAAAGAGGGGGTTTTCTCGTTATGGAACGGACAGCACGCATGGTAATTCTTGCCCTGCTTTTTCAGCTTCACTCGCGCATCGATCAGATCGATGATGTCGGTGCGTGCCAGCAGGTCATTGATGAATACGCGTGGGATTCGTCCAGCCATAAGCCCCGTTTATTTACACTTCATCCTTCAAACTGTCTCTGCGTTGGCTGCGTTCGTTCACCCCTGTCACTTACTGATGTAAGCTCCGGGGATTCACTCGCTTGCCGCCTTGATACAGCATGAATGATTTTGTGTAAATGCTGATTTATAAACGAAAACAAGCCGCGCATTCCTTTCGGAAGCACGGCCTTGCAACTACAACTCGGTCTGACAATTGAGAGCCGATGCTCTCAAGAGATTAGTACAGACGAGTACGGCGTGCGTTTTCGCGAGCCAGTTTCTTCGCGTGACGTTTCACTGCAGAAGCTTTAGCGCGCTTACGTTCGGTAGTCGGTTTTTCATAGAACTCACGACGACGAACTTCCGCCAGAACACCTGCTTTTTCGCAGGAACGCTTGAAGCGACGCAGAGCTACGTCGAACGGCTCGTTTTCACGTACTTTAATTACCGGCATGTGCCTCTCACCTTTGATTAATTCGGTTTGCTGCTGGCATCAGCGCCAGCTTATTTCAAAATGGTGCGGAATTTTACTGCAACTACTGCTGCTTTGTAAAGCACCGGAGCCTTTTTTGAAATGAACTTTTTAAGGGTGAGGAGTATACACGAGGCAGCTTCCTGGGGCGAACAATGTTTTACAAGCCGGGATAGAAAACCTAAACTGCGCGGTATTGAAACGAGGTAAATATAGCCATGCGTGTACTGGGTATTGAAACATCCTGCGATGAAACCGGCATCGCAATTTATGACGATGAAAAAGGTCTGTTAGCCAACCAACTGTATAGTCAGGTGAAATTGCATGCTGATTACGGCGGCGTGGTGCCTGAACTGGCCTCGCGCGATCACGTGCGTAAGACGGTGCCCCTGATTCAGGAAGCCTTGAAAGAGGCTAATCTGACGGCGAAAGATATCGACGCCGTTGCCTATACCGCAGGGCCTGGTCTGGTCGGTGCGCTGTTGGTTGGCGCAACCGTAGGGCGTTCGCTGGCGTTTGCCTGGAACGTGCCGGCCATTCCGGTACACCATATGGAAGGTCACCTTCTGGCGCCCATGCTGGAAGATAACCCGCCTGAATACCCGTTTGTGGCGCTGCTGGTTTCCGGCGGCCATACGCAGCTGATTAGCGTCACCGGCATTGGTGAATACACCCTGCTCGGCGAGTCGATTGACGACGCAGCCGGCGAAGCCTTTGATAAGACGGCGAAACTGCTCGGCCTGGATTACCCAGGTGGGCCAATGCTATCGAAGCTGGCCTCGCAGGGCACGGAAGGACGCTTCGTCTTCCCGCGTCCGATGACCGACCGTCCGGGGCTGGACTTCAGCTTCTCTGGCCTGAAAACGTTCGCGGCCAATACCATCCGCAATAATGACGCTGACGATCAAACCCGTGCCGATATCGCCCGTGCATTTGAAGATGCGGTGGTGGATACGCTGATGATCAAGTGCAAACGCGCGCTGGATCAAACCGGTTTCAAACGTCTGGTGATGGCAGGTGGCGTGAGCGCCAACCGTACGCTGCGTGCGAAGCTGGCGGAGATGATGCAAAAACGTCGTGGTGAAGTGTTCTATGCGCGTCCGGAATTCTGTACCGATAACGGTGCGATGATTGCCTATGCGGGTATGGTTCGCCTGAAAACCGGCGTGAATGCGTCGCTGGGCGTGACCGTTCGTCCGCGCTGGCCGCTGGCTGAACTGCCTGCCGCATAAAATATGACAAAGGGTAGCCCGGGCGAGGCGTTCACGCCGACCCCGGGGCTATCCCGGCGTCGTTTTGCTCGGCCGGGCTACGTCAATTCTTCTGTTACTCTTCTTCTTTCTTCTGCTTACGCTTTTTCAAACGCGCCCAGATTTTTGTCTCCTGACGTCGCCATAGGCGCTGAATGTTGTCATGATGACGCAACAGGATCAGACAGGAGAGCATCGATACCGGGAAAGTGTACTG
Source organism: Kluyvera sp. CHPC 1.2972 (assembly GCF_036759925.1). Taxonomy (NCBI): domain Bacteria; kingdom Pseudomonadati; phylum Pseudomonadota; class Gammaproteobacteria; order Enterobacterales; family Enterobacteriaceae; genus Kluyvera; species Kluyvera sp. CHPC 1.2972. The sequence continues at coordinate 219,827 of NZ_JAPKIB010000004.1, forward strand.
GGGTTTAAACCACCAGACGTAGAACGGTGCGATCAGCGCGCTGACGATGGCGCCCAGAGACGAATAGCCGCTGAGCAAAATGGTCAGCAGCCAGGTTCCAGCCATGACGCCGGTGAGATCCCAGCCGATTGGCGCAATGGCGCCAAACGCGGTGGCAACGCCTTTCCCACCCTGGAAATGAAAAAATACTGGCCAGATGTGGCCCAGACAGGCGGCAATGGCCACCAGGCCTAACCAGAATGGGGAGAGGCCAAGGGCATACGCGCCCCAAACGGGCAGCATCCCTTTCAGGACGTCGAAAATCAGAACGGCTGCGGCTGCGCCTTTTCCGCCGATGCGTAACACATTAGTGGCGCCGGGGTTACCGGAACCACTGGCGCGAGGATCGGGTAACCCCGCGATGCGGCAGACCAGAATGGCGCTGGAAATTGAGCCGCAAAGGTAGGCAAGAAGGATCATGCCAGGCTCGATTGCACTCATAACGCTGTTCCATTTTGAAAATGTCGAAGTATTCTCTGCATCTGTGGATAATACGCATAATTCGCCGGGAGTGGTATCCGGTTTAGCCTAAAACCAAGCAGGTCGTGATGGATATTGTATTTATAGAGCAACTTTCGGTAATCACCACTATCGGTGTTTATGATTGGGAACAAACCATTGAACAGAAGCTGGTGTTCGATATCGAATTAGGCTGGGATAACCGCAAAGCCGCTGCCAGCGACAACGTGGAGGACTGCCTGAGCTATGCAGATATCAGCGAGGCGGTGGTCAAACACGTCGAAGGGAGTCGTTTTGCGCTGGTTGAACGCGTAGCGGAAGAGTTGGCTGAGCTACTGATGTCTCGCTTTAACTCCCCGTGGGTACGTATCAAAGTCAGCAAGCCAGGTGCAGTCGCCCGCGCAGCCAACGTTGGTGTAATTATTGAGCGTGGCCATAATCTGAAATAAAACATTCAGTCGTCATATAATTTAAACCAAAGTCATTTATACCGGTCTTAGTGCCGGGATTATTTTATTGTTTACTTTTTAAGGGTTTATTAATGAGCGATATACACTCGCTGCTGGTTGCGGCAATTTTGGGTGTGGTCGAAGGACTGACGGAGTTTCTGCCCGTATCCAGTACTGGTCACATGATTATCGTGGGCCATCTGCTGGGGTTTGAAGGTGAGACGGCGGATACCTTTGAAGTAGTTATCCAGCTGGGCTCGATTCTGGCGGTGGTGGTGATGTTCTGGCGTCGCCTGTTTGGGTTGATTGGCATTAACTTTGGGCGTCCGCCGGTTCACGAAGGTGAAGGCTCCGGGCGTTTATCGCTGATTCATATTCTGCTTGGCATGATCCCCGCCGTGGTACTAGGGTTGGTGCTACACGATAAAATCAAATCGCTGTTTAACCCGGTTAACGTGATGTACGCCCTGATTGTGGGCGGCCTGCTGTTAATCGCGGCCGAACTGCTGAAGCCGAAAAAGCCCAGCGCGGTGGGGATTGATGATATGAGCTATCGTCAGGCCTTCGCGATTGGCTGCTTCCAGTGCCTGGCGCTGTGGCCGGGCTTCTCCCGCTCCGGGGCGACGATTTCTGGTGGTATGCTGATGGGCGTGAGCCGCTACGCGGCCTCTGAGTTCTCGTTCCTGCTGGCGGTGCCGATGATGATGGGCGCGACGGTGCTGGATCTCTATAAGAGCTGGCACTTCCTGACCGCTGCCGATATTCCGATGTTCGCGGTGGGCTTCGTGATGGCTTTCCTGGTCGCCCTGGTGGCTATCAAAACCTTCCTGCAGTTGGTGAAACGAATTTCGTTTATCCCGTTCGCTATCTACCGCTTCATCGTCGCAGCCGCTGTCTACGTGGTCTTCTTCTGATGAACTGCCCTCAGTCTTTGGGCTGAGGGCAACGTTTTTCCTTCCAGTTCGCGACCGCCTGAATCCGCCGACGCGTCAGCTCTTCACGAATCTCCGGCCCTTTAAAGCCATCGTCGATAACCTCTTTGTTGCCTACCGCTTTCGCCACCTGCCAGGCTTCACGCAGCAGACGGCCCTGTGGATAGTCGCAGGCTTCAAAATGGGTACGACCACGCACGTCCGCTTCGCTGGTCAGCGCAATCTGTTCTACTCGCTGCGGCTTGCGCCAGGCGTCGATGGCGTCAAACAGCTTCACCAGGGTTTTGGGCTGCAGAATCGGCAGGGTGTGGATGAGATCGTGGAATTCGGCAACCAGCTTTGCCAGGTCGCGCATCTCGTTTGGCACCTTCAGCCGCTGGCAGAGCTGCTCAACCAGCTTCACGCCCGCCGGGCCATGGCCGTGATGGCGAGGCCAGAACGCCTTTGGCGTTAAGCCCTTGCCTAAATCATGGCACAGCGTTGCAAAGCGCACATCAATCTCCGGGCTCAGCATCGCCGCCATGGTCACGGTCATCAGCGTATGGACGCCGGTATCAATTTCCGGATGCCATTTTTCCGGCGCCGGTACGCCGTACAGCGCATCAATTTCCGGGAACAGGACTTTCAGGGCGCCGCAGTCGCGCAGCGTCTGGAAGAAGACCTGAGGGTTGCGGGTGCCGAGTGCGTTTTCCGTCTCTTTCCACACGCGCTCCGCCGTGAGGTGCGCCAGCTCGCCAGCCTCAGTCATCTCGCGCATCAGCGCCATTGTTTCATCGGCAATGCGGAAGCTCAGATGCGCGTAGCGCGCGGCAAAGCGCGCCACGCGCAGCACGCGTAGCGGGTCTTCACCGAAAGCAGGAGATACGTGGCGCAGGATGCGCTGCTGGAGGTCGGACTTGCCGTCGTAAGGGTCAATAATAGTGCCGTCGGCATCCTGAGCGAGGGCGTTGACGGTTAAATCGCGGCGCAGAAGATCCTGCTCCAGCGTAACGTCCGGTGCGGCATAGCAGGTAAAGCCAGTATAGCCCGAGCCTGATTTGCGCTCGGTTCGGGCAAGCGCATACTCTTCGTGGCTTTCAGGGTGCAGAAACACAGGAAAGTCGCGGCCTACCTGCTGGTAGCCCGCGTCGAGCATTTGCTGCGGTGTAGCGCCAACTACCACCCAATCTTTATCTTTGACCGGTAGCCCTAACAACCCGTCCCGAACTGCACCACCGACCAGATAACTCTTCACGCCACGCTTCTCCTCGTCTCTTATCTTTGATGATGATACGAAAGAAGCACAGAGAACGCGAATCGGGGTTAGTTCATCCAGCGATCTTTGCGCTTACGGCTTGGGATGATGTGTGGCAGCACCAGACCGAGAAGCAGACCGATACCCAATACGCCACCGCCGTACATAAACCACTGCATAATAATGGTGCGCTGCTTGTCATCCAGCTGCAGGTTGGCAGCGTTCACTTTTTTCTGCGCGACGATAAGCTCATTCTTAAGCTTCTGGTTTTCATTTTTTAAACCATTAATCACGCTATCGCTCTCAGCGACCTTTTTCTGCATTTCTGCGGTGCGCTGGTTCCAGGTGGTGTCGATATTATTGAGCTTGTCGGTCAGGGTTTTGACCTGATTTTCCAGATCCGGCACACGAGTACGCAGGCTTGGCGTAGCGGTCAGCTCTTTCAGCGGGATCCACGCGGTGCGCCCGTTGCTGTCGCGCACCTGGCCGTATTGGGTCGTATCGTTGGTCTGCAGCAGGGTGACTTCTTCGCCTGCGTTCAGGGAGCCTGCCAGACGGTAGTTATCGCCCGGGCCGCTGCGGACCCAGGTGTTCAATTCGTCGGAAACGTAACGCTTTTCATCAGCGTGCGCGATGGTGGAAGCGGTAAGTGTCAGTAAAGTAATGGCAATTAAGCGTAATTTTGGCATCAGATCATCGTTTTTGTCATAAAAGTGGAACGATAGTAGTGGCAACAGTCTGACGACGCAAAGCATTCTGCGGCAATCAGAATCCTCCAGGAGGAAAAAACGCCATCAGCGATTAGCCCGACAAATTGCGCATTGCATGGCAATTTGTCGCAAAATACTATCTACTGACAAAAAGAATACCTGTAAGTTCGCCACAAAGGTATTTCCGGGCAACGAAACCACAAGAATTCAATCATGGCTCAAGAAATCGAATTAAAATTTATCGTTGATAATGCGGGCGTTGAGACGCTGCGTAACCACCTTCAGACCCTCAATGCCGAGCACACGCCACCGGCTCAGCTGCTGAATATCTATTATGAAACCGCCGATAAGTGGCTGCGCCGCCATGACATGGGGCTGCGTATTCGCGGCGATAACGGTCGTTATGAGATGACGATGAAAATCGCCGGGCGCACCGTGGGCGGGCTGCATCAGCGCCCGGAATACAATATTGATATCAGCACGCCCGAACTGGCGCTCGACAAACTGCCTGCGGAAGTCTGGCCGAACGGTGAGATGCCGGAAGGGCTGGCGGAGCAGGTTCAGCCGCTGTTCAGCACCGATTTCTTCCGCGAGAAGTGGGTGATAGCGCAGGGGAAAAGCCGCATTGAAGTCGCGCTGGATCTGGGTGACGTCAAAGCCGGTGAGCATCAGGAGGCCATCTGCGAGCTGGAGCTTGAACTGCTGAGCGGTGAAACCGCCGACGTACTAACGCTGGCGAAACAGCTGGCGGAAACCGGCCTGCTGCGTCAGGGCAGCCTGAGCAAAGCCGCGCGCGGATATCATCTGGCGCAGGGCAATGAAGAACGCGCGATCAAACCGCTGACTATTCTCTCACTGCCGCCGAAAGCGACGGTAGGCCAGGCGCTGGAAGCGGCGTTAGAAAAAGCGCTTGCCCACTGGCAGTACCACGAAGAGCTGTGGCTACGTGGCAACAAAAAGGCAAAAGTCGAAGTGCTGAATGCCCAGGGTCTGGTGCGCCATATCCTGACGCTGTTCGGCGGTATTGTGCCGCGTAAGGCGAGCGCCGCGCTGCGTGATGGCCTGACCCAGGTTGATGCGCTGATGGCGAGCGATGCGTCCGCACACGATGCGGTGTTCAGCCGTGAAACGGCGCTGACGAAGCTTGCCTATACCGAATGGCTGGTGCTGCGCGGCTGGGAAGCGTTCCTCGACGCCAAAGCAGAGGCCAAACTGGCCGACTCATTTAAACGTTTTGCCGATATTCATCTGTCGCGTCAGGCCGCTGAACTGCGCACCGTTTTCGCCTACCCGTTGGGTGATGCCTACGGTGACCAACTGCCGCGCCTGAAGCGTGATATTAATACCGTTCAGCTGCTGGCCGGCTATTACGACACCGAACAGGCTGACCGCTGGCTGGCGAACTGGCAGGGGCTGCGCCACGCTATCGAAACCCGTCAGCACATTGAAATTGAACATTTCCGTAATGAAGCACTGTCGGTTGAGCCGTTCTGGCTGCACAGCGGAAAACGTTAATTAACTTCAGGGAACCCGCGTATGACGCCGCTTTCTTCGCAGTTACAGCAGCACTGGCAAACACTCGTTGAGCGTGCCCCGGAGGATTTTCCTCTTGAGGCGCTCGGTCGTGAAGCGCAGGCTGTTTTCACCTTTAGTGATTTTGTTCAGCAAAGTTTAACGGCGCATCCTGAGTGGCTGGCGTCGCTGGAAAGCGACCCGCCGCAGGCGGATGAGTGGCGGCAATACGCGGGTTGGCTCCAGGCAGAGCTGGCAGAAGTTTATGATGAAACGGCGCTGATGCGCACCCTGCGGCTGTTCCGCCGCCGGGTGATGGTGCGCATTGCCTGGGCACAGGCGCTGTCGCAGGTATCTGAAGAAGATACGCTACAGCAGCTAAGCCACCTGGCAGAGACCCTGATCGTCAATGCGCGCAACTGGCTCTACGAAGCCTGCTGTCGCGATTGGGGCACGCCGTGCAGTGCAGAAGGCGTGCCGCAGCCGCTGCTGATCCTCGGGATGGGCAAACTAGGCGGCGGAGAGCTTAATTTTTCTTCCGATATCGACCTGATCTTCGCCTGGCCAGAACATGGCAGCACCCAGGGCGGTCGCCGCGAGCTGGATAACGCCCAGTTCTTTACCCGTCTTGGTCAGCGTCTGATTAAGGTGTTGGACCAGCCGACGCAGGATGGCTTCGTCTACCGCGTTGATATGCGTTTGCGGCCGTTTGGCGACAGCGGCCCGCTGGTGCTGAGCTTTGCTGCGCTGGAAGATTATTACCAGGAGCAGGGGCGCGACTGGGAGCGTTATGCGATGGTCAAGGCGCGGATCATGGGCGATGACGATGGCGTATACACCAGCGAGCTGCGGGCGATGCTGCGACCGTTTGTCTTCCGCCGCTATATCGACTTCAGCGTGATCCAGTCCCTGCGTAATATGAAAGGGATGATCACCCGCGAAGTGCGCCGCCGTGGCCTGAAGGACAACATCAAGCTCGGTGCGGGCGGTATTCGCGAAATTGAATTTATCGTCCAGGTCTTTCAGCTGATCCGCGGCGGGCGAGAGCCGATGCTGCAAAGCCGCTCGCTGCTGCCAACCCTCAAAGCCATTGAAACCCTGAATCTGCTGTCGGAAACCGACGCGCAGGCGCTGCGTGAAGCCTATCTCTTTTTACGCCGCCTCGAAAACCTGCTGCAAAGTATCAACGACGAACAGACCCAGACGCTGCCCGGCGACGACCTTAACCGCGCCCGTCTGGCGTGGGGGATGCATTTTGCCGACTGGGCGGCGATGACCGCGCGTCTGGATGCGCTGATGGCCGAAGTCCGCCGCGTCTTTAACGAACTGATCGGCGACGATGAAGAGCCATCGCAGGAAGAGCAGCTTTCAGAATCCTGGCGCGAACTGTGGCAGGACACCTTGCAGGAAGATGACACCCCGTCGGGGCTGGTGCACCTTGGTAACGATGACCGTCATCGCGTGTTGTCGCAAATTACTGATTTCCGTAAAGAGCTGGATAAGCGCACCATTGGCCCGCGCGGGCGTCAGGTGCTGGACTCGCTGATGCCGCATCTGCTGAGCGAAGTGTGCTCGCGTGAAGATGCCACGGTGCTGCTCACGCGAATTACCCCGTTGCTGAGTGGCATCGTCACTCGTACCACCTACCTCGAATTATTAAGCGAATACCCTGGCACCCTAAAGCATCTTATCCGCCTGTGTGCTGCGTCTCCGATGGTGGCAAGCCAGCTGGCGCGCTACCCGCTGCTGCTGGATGAACTGCTAGACCCCAACACGCTTTACCAACCGACGGCGACCGATGCCTATCGTGACGAGCTGCGTCAGTATCTGCTGCGCGTGCCGGAAGAGGATGAAGAGCAGCAGTTGGAAGCGCTGCGCCAGTTTAAGCAGGCGCAGCTGCTGCACATTGCCGCCGCCGATATTGCTGGTACGTTGCCGGTGATGAAGGTCAGTGACCATTTAACCTGGCTTGCAGAAGCGATGATCGATGCCGTTGTCCAGCAAGCGTGGGTGCAGATGGTGGCGCGCTATGGCCAGCCAACGCACCTGCGGGAGCGCCATGGTCGCGGTTTTGCGGTCATTGGCTACGGCAAGCTTGGCGGCTGGGAACTGGGCTACAGCTCGGATCTGGATCTGGTGTTCTTGCATGACTGCCCGATGGATGCGATGACCGACGGTGAACGAGAAATCGACGGCCGTCAGTTCTATCTGCGTCTGGCGCAGCGCATTATGCACCTGTTCAGTACCCGCACCTCGTCCGGCATTCTGTATGAGGTTGATGCGCGTCTGCGTCCGTCCGGTGCGGCGGGCATGCTGGTGACCACCGCCGAATCATTTGCTGATTATCAGCAAAACGAAGCGTGGACCTGGGAGCATCAAGCGCTGGTGCGCGCCCGTGTGGTCTACGGTGACCCGCAGCTGCAGCAGCAGTTCGACGACATTCGCCGACAGATCCTGACCACCGCGCGGGAAGGCAGCGCGCTGCAAACCGAAGTGCGCGAGATGCGTGAAAAAATGCGCGCCCATCTTGGCGGTAAACAGCGCGATCGTTTTGATATCAAAACTGACGCGGGCGGGATCACCGACATTGAGTTTATTACCCAGTATCTAGTGCTGCGCTACGCCCACGAGAAGCCGAAGCTGACCCGTTGGTCGGATAATGTGCGCATTCTCGAACTGCTGGCGCAAAACGATATTATGGACGAGCACGAAGCGCAGGCACTTACCCGCGCCTACACCACGTTGCGCGATGCGTTACATCACCTGGCGCTTCAGGAACTGCCGGGAAATGTCGATTTATCAAGCTTCGTTCGGGAACGCGAACTCGTTAGCGCCAGCTGGAAGAAGTGGCTGGTTCAACCGTGAAATGTGCTATTATCGCGCCAAAATTTTGATTCTCCCAGGAGACAAGAATGAAAGTAACGCTGCCGGAATTTGAACGCGCAGGAGTGATGGTGGTTGGCGACGTCATGCTGGATCGCTATTGGTATGGCCCAACCAGCCGTATTTCCCCAGAAGCCCCGGTTCCCGTGGTGAAGGTGGAAACTATCGAAGAACGTCCTGGCGGCGCGGCAAACGTGGCGATGAACATTGCGTCCCTGGGGGCGGGTTCGCGTCTTGTTGGTTTGACCGGCATTGACGACGCGGCGCGCGCGCTGAATAAAGCGCTGAGCGACGTCAACGTGAAGTGTGATTTCGTTTCTGTACCGACGCACCCCACCATCACCAAGCTGCGCGTGCTGTCGCGCAACCAGCAGCTGATCCGTCTGGACTTTGAAGAAGGCTTTGCCGGCGTGGATCCACAGCCGCTGCATGACCGTATCCAAAGCGGTCTGCCGAACGTTGGCGCACTGGTGCTCTCCGACTACGCCAAAGGGGCGCTGGAAAGCGTGCAGCAGATGATCCAACTGGCGCGCAAAGCGAACGTGCCGGTGCTGATCGACCCGAAAGGCACCAATTTCGAACGCTACCGTGGCGCAACGTTGCTGACGCCAAACCTTTCTGAATTTGAAGCGGTGGTCGGTAAGTGCAAAGACGAAGCCGAGATCGTTGAGCGTGGCATGAAGCTGATTGCTGATTACGATCTCTCCGCGCTGTTGGTGACGCGTTCCGAGCAGGGTATGACGCTGCTGCAGCCGGGCAAAGCGCCGCTGCATCAGCCGACGCAGGCGCAGGAAGTGTACGATGTGACCGGTGCGGGTGATACCGTTATCGGTGTGCTGGCAGCGACGCTGGCCTCCGGCAAAACCCTGGAAGAGGCGTGCTTCTTTGCTAACGCCGCAGCGGGCGTGGTGGTGGGTAAATTGGGTACGTCTACCGTTTCGCCTATCGAACTGGAAAACGCCGTGCGCGGTCGTGCAGATACCGGTTTTGGCGTGATGAGCGAAGAAGAGTTGAAGCAGGCGGTTGCCGCTGCCCGTCGTCGCGGCGAGAAAGTGGTGATGACCAACGGCGTGTTCGACATTCTGCACGCGGGGCACGTTTCCTATCTGGCGAATGCACGCAAGCTGGGGGATCGTCTGATCGTCGCGGTGAACAGCGATGCGTCAACCAAGCGCCTGAAAGGCGAAACTCGCCCGGTTAACCCGCTGGATCAGCGCATGATCGTGCTGGGTGCGCTCGAGTCCGTCGACTGGGTGGTGTCGTTTGAAGAAGATACGCCGCAGCGCCTGATTGCCGGGATCCTGCCGGATCGTCTGGTCAAAGGCGGTGACTATAAGCCAGAGCAAATTGCCGGTAGCGAAGAAGTGTGGGCGAACGGTGGTGAAGTGCTGGTGCTGAACTTTGAAGATGGTTGTTCTACAACCAATATTATCAAGAAGATTCAGAAAGATAGCGAGAAGTAGTGCGCTATTGATGCCGGATGGCGCTACGCTTATCCGGCCTACCACTTCCCGAGCATCCGATTTGTAGGCCGGATAAGGCGTAGCCGCCATCCGGCACTCAACAACGATTTACTCTTTATCGTCCGCAGCCGGTGCCGCCGCACGGTTTTCCAGCTCGCTAATCCGCTGTTCCAGCAGCGCCAGCTTCTCACGCGTACGCAGCAGAACCTGAGTCTGCACATCAAACTCTTCGCGGCTCACCACATCAAGGCGCGTCAGCTGCGACTGGATAACCTGGCGAACTTTCTTCTCAATATCATCACCGAACTCACGCAGACCTTTCGGCATAGACTCGTGGACCTGGCGGGCGATTTGTTCAATTTTTTTCGGGTCGATCATCTCTTGTTCCCTGATTCTGTCGGCATGAAGGCTATTGTAGTGTCTTATCCCGGTGCGATAAACCAGAATTGTTCGAAGCTTATGCATTGCCGAAGATAGTCATTGGCGTTATAGTAAGTACGCTTATTCTCAGGGCGGGGCGAAATTCCCCACCGGCGGTAAATCAGCTACGGCTGAAAGCCCGCGAGCGCTTCCTATGAACATGGGAAGGTCAGCAGATCCGGTGTAATTCCGGGGCCGACGGTTAGAGTCCGGATGGGAGAGAGTAACGATTCAGTTGGGTTAAGCACCCGCTCGCGTTATCTATTTGCCGTTATATCGGCACTCCTAAGACTGCCCTGATTCTGGTAACCATAATATTAATGAGGTTTTTTTACCATGAATCAGACGCTACTTTCCTCTTTTGGTACTCCGTTCGAACGCGTTGAAAACGCGCTTGTTGCTCTGCGCGAAGGTCGCGGTGCGATGGTGCTGGACGACGAAGATCGCGAGAACGAAGGCGACATGATCTTTGCCGCCGAAAACATGACCGTTGAACAAATGGCGCTGACTATCCGTCACGGTAGCGGCATCGTTTGTCTGTGTCTCACCGACGAACGTCGTAAACAGCTGGATCTGCCAATGATGGTAGAAAACAACACCAGCGCTTACGGCACTGGCTTTACCGTCACCATCGAAGCGGCTCATGGCGTGACCACCGGCGTTTCTGCCGCTGACCGTCTGACCACCGTTCGCGCGGCGATTGCCGACAACGCGAAACCTTCCGATCTGAACCGTCCTGGCCACGTTTTCCCACTGCGCGCGCAGGCGGGTGGCGTGCTGACCCGTGGCGGTCACACCGAAGCGACTATCGATCTGGTGACGCTGGCAGGCTTCAAACCAGCAGGCGTGCTGTGTGAACTGACCAACGACGACGGCACCATGGCGCGTGCGCCAGAGTGCATCGAGTTTGCGAAGAAACATAACATGGCGCTGGTGACCATCGAAGATCTGGTAGCCTACCGTCGCGAACACGAGCGTAAAGCCAGCTAATCTAGCGGCCTACGTGATGAAGCCCGGTTTGCGATACGCACCGGGCTTTTTTATTGCCTGACGTTAGCCAATGCCCATCGATTGCAGAATCACCAGGCTCATCCCCATGACCGACATGCCGCACAGCACGCCGTAGCTGGGGTTGTTGTTAGGGTCAATCTCTTTGGCCAGCGGCATCAGTTCATCGACGGAAAGGGCGACCATAATCCCGGCGACCGCCGCCATAATCGAGGCCATCAGCACCGGTGACACCATGCTGCCAAGAATCGCCCACGCCAGCACGCCGCCCAGTATTTCCGCCATGCCGGAAATTCCTGCCCAGAATACCGCTTTGCGCTTTGAGCCCGTGGCGGCGTAGACCGGCCCGGCAACCGCCAGACCTTCAGGAATATTGTGCAGCGCCACGGCGAGCGCAATGCCGAAGCCTAGCTCAAGGTTGTTGCTGGCGGTGACGAAGGTAGCGATACCTTCGGGGAAGTTGTGCAGGCTGATGCCAAGAGTTAACAGCACGGCGGTACGGCGAATGTTGCGCGGCAGCGGCTGAGTGTTTTTCTGCATCAGATCCTGCGGATGCGCATGCGGCAGGGCGTGATCGAGCGCAAAGTAGCCAATCAGGCCGACGACAAACATGCCGTAGCCCAACACCGGCGACATTCCCGGCGTGCCGAGCGCGGCGGGCAGCATCTCCATTAATGAGATCAGCAGCATAATGCCAGCGGCGAAGCCGAGCGAGAAGGCGAGTACCCGGTTAGACGGCTTTTGCCCGATCACCCCGAGTATGGCGCCGATAAAGGTGGCAGCTCCTGCCAGTAATGTCAGAATCAGCGGTACCGACATCGCTTACTCCTTATGATAATGATTATCATTCATGATATTGAAAATCGTCAGCCGTGGCGAGAGGCGACGCTATTCTTTACTTCATCCTTACATTCAAATTTTCTGAAGATCATCATCACGCTTATCTGAGTTTATCCTCACTCAAAACGGGTTAATGTGGTGTTATTAAATTATGCCCTCTGGAAGGATAACATCATGTCTCGTAGCCGAATGCCAGCACTGTTTTTAGGTCACGGTAGCCCGATGAACGTACTGGAAGATAACCTCTATACCCGTACCTGGCGGCATCTGGGTGAAACGTTGCCGCGTCCAAAAGCCATTGTGGTGGTGTCCGCGCACTGGTTCACTCGTGGCACGGGCGTGACGGCGATGGAAACCCCGAAAACGATCCACGATTTCGGCGGCTTCCCGCAGGCGCTGTACGATACCCATTACCCGGCTCCGGGTTCCCCGGCGCTGGCGCAACAGCTGGTTGAACTGCTGGCACCGGTTCCGGTGGCGCTGGATAAAGAGGCCTGGGGCTTTGACCACGGCTCATGGGGCGTGTTGATTAAGATGTACCCGAATGCGGACATCCCAATGGTGCAGTTGAGTATCGACAGCACGAAGCCAGCAGCCTGGCACTTTGAGATCGGACGTAAGCTGGCGAGCCTGCGCGATGAAGGCATTATGCTGGTGGCCAGCGGTAACGTGGTGCACAACCTGCGTACGGCGAAATGGCATGGCGATTCAACGCCTTACCCGTGGGCCACGTCGTTTAACGATTATGTGAAGGCGAATCTGAGCTGGAAAGGGCCGGTAGAAGAGCATCCGCTGGTGAACTATCTGGCGCATGAGGGCGGTTCGCTGTCGAACCCAACGGCGGATCACTTCCTGCCGCTGCTTTATGTGCTGGGTGCCTGGGATGGCGAAGAGCCCATCACGATCCCGGTAGACGGTATCGAAATGGGCTCCCTGAGTATGCTGTCGGTGCTAATCGGTTAACGATTATTCGACGAAAATGTGGGGATAGAAGCGTGACAGATCCTGAGTGATCAGCGCTCTGTCCTCACGAATGCCAATTCCGGCAGGCTCGTCGTTAATCAGCCAACTGCCAATCAACATGTAGCTATCACCAAACTTCGGCAGCGGATGGAACTGCTGCACGATCATCCCTTCTTCGCCGTACGGCCCTTCCACCTGCTCGATGGTTTTACCGTTCTCGACTATCGAAATGTTCGCGCCTTCGCGGGAGAAGATCGGCTTCACCACGAATTTGTCCATCTCTGGATGATCGTCTTCGGCAAAGTAGGCTGGCAGCAGGTTCGGGTGATCCGGGAACATCTCCCACAGCAGCGGCAGCAGCGCTTTGTTAGAGATGATGCTCTTCCAGGCCGGTTCCAGCCAGCGCACGCCAGCGTCTTCAAGCTTGGTGGAGAACATCTCGCGCAGCATGTATTCCCACGGATAGAGCTTGAACAGATTGCTGATGACCTGATCCTGCAGATCGGTAAACTGGCCTTTTTCGCCCAAGCCGATCTCATCAACATAGAGGAACTCGGTCGCTACGCCAGCTTCAGCGGCGCAGTCCTGCAGATACTGCACGGTACCGCGATCTTCCACGGTGTCCTGGCAGCAGGTCAGATGCAGCAGCTGGAAGCCGTGCTGTTCGCGCAGCACGTTGAAGCGCTCGATGATCTTTTCCTGCAGGCTGTTGAACTGGTCGCTGCCTTCCGGCAGGTTGCCCGCGTTGATCTGATCTTCGAGCCAGATCCACTGGAAGAACGCCGCTTCGTACAGTGACGTTGGGGTATCGGCGTTATTTTCCAGCAGCTTCGGTTCACCGGTGCCGTCCCATGCCAGATCGAGGCGCGAGTAGAGCGACGGCTGCTGCGTTTGCCATGACTGGCGCACGAAGGTCCAGGTGTGCTTTGGAATGCGGAATTTCGCCATCAGCTCATCGCTGGCGATGACGCGTTCAACCACTTTCAGACACAGCTGATGCAGTTCAGCGGTAACCTCTTCCAGCTTTTCAACCTGCGCCAGCGTCAGCTTATAGTACGCCTCTTCGCTCCAGTACGGCTCGCCGTACATGGTGTGAAAGTTGAAGCCGTACTCTGTTGCCTTTTCACGCCAGTCCGGGCGTTCAGTAATGCTGATTCTTTCCATGGTCATCAGCCGCCCATTGAACGGGTGGTGGTGCCCGACGCGCTACGTTGCATGGTGGACTGTTTTGCCACGGACTCACCGAAGCCGCCGCGAGTTACGGTGCTGGTGGTTGCCGGTTTTGGCGCCATCGCGGTTTTCGGTACGTTCATCGAACGGCCCGGCTGCGCTGCACCGTAGTTTTTACCACCGGCATCGGTGTATTTACCGTAGGCTGGGCTGGACGGGTTCTTCGAGGTGAAGACCGGCTGCTGCTGGTAGCCACCCATGCCGCCGCTCATCATACGACCCATCATGTAGCCCGCCATCAGCGGCATCCAGAAGCTACCGCTGCTTTGCGCTTGCGCCTGGTTTTCACCGCTGGCTGGCGCCATACCGGCCTGTGCCGGTGCCTGCTGGCACTGGCCTTCGCCAAATTCAGCCACGCAGTCTTCGCGGCTGGCGTACTTCGGTGCGGTACGTTCAGCTTCTTTCAGCGCGTTATCGAAGGTGGTTTTACACTCGGCGCTTTTGCCCGGGTTTGCCGCAGAGCAGTCGTCCGCGTTCTGGTACAGCGTGACGGTTTCGTCAGTTTTTTCACAGCCCGCCAGCATGAATACCGCGGTAACGGCTAATGCAACCGGAGTGAGGTGACGCGCGCCCCAGCTTTTACGAAAGGCGGCGTGTTGAATATTGTTCGTCCGTTTCATTGTGTTCTTCCTGGACCCAGTAGAGTGGTATTGCAATAACGCTCAGGATAGTGGATGAGTGGTTGAAAATGAAGCGAAGAAGGGCGTAAAGCGGCGGATCTTTACGTTGCCTTACGTTAGCGCAAGAGAATGAAAAAAGGGCCCGCATAAAGCGGGCCCTTTTCAGTACGGCGAGGTGCCTTAGCGCAGACGCGCTTTGCTGGTCGCCGGAGAGGTGTAGCCGTCCGCTGAAGCGTCCTGCTGCGGGTTCTGCGGCGCAACGCTGTCGGTAGAGGTTGCGACGTTTTTACCCAGCGCATTGTTCAGCGCAATCAGATCCTGCTCGTTGAGCGTACCCAGCGCATTTTTGATATTCAGCTGGTTGATCAGGTAGTTATAACGCGCGCTGGAGAGCTGTTGCTTCGCGTTGTACAGCGTGGTGGTTGCATCCAACACATCAACGATAGTACGCGTACCCACGGAGTAACCCGCTTCCATCGCGTCTAATGAGCTCTGCGCAGAGACCACGGCCTGTTTGTAGGCGTTGATGCTGCTGATAGAGGCATTGATGTTGTTGAAGGAAGAACGCACGGTCTGAACGACGGAGCGGTGCGCGCTTTCCAGCTGCTCGCTGGCGCCGACGAAGTTGTACTGCGCCTGTTTCACCTGCGAGTTAACCATCCCGCCCTGGTACAGCGGCAGGGAGAAGCTCAGGCCAATTTTGTTCTGGCCAGCGTCGTTGTCGTCGTACTGAGACGAGTTACGGGTTTTAGAACCACTATAGGAGGTGTTGGATACCCCGGTAGAGGCGTTCAAATCCAGCGTCGGCAGATGGCCGTCCTGCGCCTGGCGAATCTGTTCACGCGCCAGGTCCTGGTTCAGACGAGCCTGCAACAGGGAGAGGTTACGGTTTTCTGCTTCTTTCAGCAGCGAGTTAACGCCCTGCGGCTTGTCAGTTTTAAAGCTGTCGACGTTCAAAGACGCCAGCTCTGGGTAGTAGTTACCGGTGACCTGACGCAGCGCTTCAACGGCGTTGTCGAGGTTGTTACGCGCGGTCACTTCGTTCGCCAGCACGGTATCGTACTGTGAACGGGCGTTCTGCACGTCGGTAATCGCTACGAGGCCCACGTTAAAGCGCTGAGTGGTTTGATCCAACTGGCGGTAAATCGCCTGTTTCTGCGCTTCGGTGTAGGAGAGCGAGTCAATCGCGCTCAGCACGTTAAAGTACGCCGTGGCGGTATTCAGGATCAGCGTCTGCTGATCGGTCTGATAAGTCACGTCCTGGATGCCTGCCGCTTTTTCCTGCAGGGTCAGAGCACGCCATTTGGACATATCAAACAGGCTTTGCGTTAACGTCAGCGAGCCGCTGGTCGCGTTGGAGTTCACGCCGTTGCTGTCGCGGAAGCCATTGGTATAGGTATAATCGGCACCCAAACCTAACTGCGGTAACAGTGGGCTACGCGCTTCGTTGATCTTTTCGAATGCGGCATCGCGGTCTGCTGCAGATTTACGGAGATCTGGGTTACTGGTACGTGCCTGCTGATAGACCTGTAACAGGTTCTCTGCCTGGCTCATTGTACTGAAACCCGTAAGGCTCAGACCAATAAGGATGGGGAGCAATTTCTTCATTTGCATTTGCATTCCTTGTTGTGAAGCTTAGCGCTGAT
The DNA here is from genome assembly GCF_036759925.1 of Kluyvera sp. CHPC 1.2972. NCBI lineage: Bacteria > Pseudomonadati > Pseudomonadota > Gammaproteobacteria > Enterobacterales > Enterobacteriaceae > Kluyvera > Kluyvera sp. CHPC 1.2972. Next base: position 236,235 of record NZ_JAPKIB010000004.1, read on the forward strand.
CTAATTCACAGAAAAAATATTCGCCGATTGTACCAGAGTCTGCCACGTTAAAAAGTTGTCGTAATGTGCCATCTGGCGTTAATTTGCACCAATCTACCACAGAGAATGTGGAACCTAAGATAAACAGGCTTTAAATCCACAATTTCACCACAATTACAGCATAGGCAAGGTCATGACAAAATCACGTAACTCAGTGGTTACCCTCTCGAAAAACGATGTAGAAATTATTGCACGAGAAACGGTATATCGCGGTTTTTTTTCGATTGATGTGTATCGTTTTCGCCATCGTCTGTTCAACGGCGAGATGAGCGGTGAAGTCCGGCGCGAAATTTTTGAGCGCGGTCACGCTGCAGTCTTGCTACCCTTTGACCCAGTGCGCGACGAAGTGGTGCTGATTGAACAAATTCGCATTGCGGCCTACGACACCAGCGAAACCCCTTATCTGCTGGAAATGGTGGCCGGTATGATTGAAGAGGGCGAGAGCGTAGAGGACGTGGCGCGTCGTGAATCGCAGGAAGAAGCCGGGCTTGAACTCGGACGGGTAAAAGAGTGCCTGAGTTATCTGGCTAGCCCTGGCGGCACCAGCGAGCGCCTGACCATTATGGTGGGCGAAGTGGATGCAACAACGGCCAAAGGTATTCATGGCCTGGCGGATGAACACGAAGATATCCGGGTTCATGTGGTAAGCCGGGAGTACGCTTATCAATGTGTAGAAGAGGGAAAAATTGACAACGCAGCCTCTGTCATCGCTTTGCAATGGCTACAGCTGCATTATCAGGACTTACGAAAAGAGTGGACCAAATGAAGCGTTATACACCTGACTTCCCAGAAATGATGCGCCTGTGCGAGACCAATTTCGCACAATTACGTCGCTTACTGCCGCGCGTTGATGAAGCCGGCGAAACGGTGAACTATCAGGTGGCCAATGCGCAATATCGGTTAACGATAACGGAATCAACCCGCTACACTACGCTGGTAGCGATTGAGCAGACGCACCCGGCGGTGAGCTACTGGAGCCTGCCGTCGATGAGCGTGCGGCTGTATCACGATGCGATGGTGGCTGAAGTGTGTTCAAGTCAGCAGATCTTTCGCTTCAAAGCGCGATATGATTATCCAAATAAAAAGTTGCATCAACGCGACGAAAAGCATCAAATTAATCAGTTTTTAGCTGATTGGCTAAGATACTGTTTAGCACATGGAGCGATGGCGATTCCGGTTTGTACATAGCACCTTTCAGGCGGTATCTGGGACGCTGCCAGCGATGACGCAGCATGAAAGGATGATGTGTATGTTTGCATCGTGAAACCTAAGGACACCATTTGGAAAGCCTTTTAAACCTTCCTCTGGCTGGTGGGGCCAGTGTCAGGGTACTGCAAATTACTGATACTCACCTGTTTGCGGAAAAAGATGAAACGCTGTTAGGCGTGAACACCTGGGCAAGCTATCACGCCGTATTGCAGGCTATTCATGCCTCGGCGCGTGACGTTGACCTGGTGGTGGCGACGGGCGATTTAGCGCAGGATCACTCATCCGCGGCCTATCAGCACTTTGCTGACGGCATCGCGAGTTTCGCTGCACCCTGCGTTTGGTTGCCGGGGAATCATGACTTCCAGCCATCGATGTACAGTACGCTTCAGGACGCGGGGATCTCCCCGGCCAAGCGTGTACTGGTGGGCGAAAACTGGCAGATCCTCCTGCTGGACAGTCAGGTGTTCGGCGTGCCGCACGGTGAATTGAGCGAGTTCCAGCTTGAGTGGCTGGAAAAGCGGCTGGCAGAAGCGCCAGACCGACACACGCTGCTGTTGCTGCACCATCATCCGCTGCCGGCGGGATGCAGCTGGCTCGATCAGCACAGCCTGCGTAATGCAGGGGCGCTGGATAATGTGCTGGTGCGCTACCCACGCGTAAAAAACCTGCTTTGTGGTCACATTCATCAGGAGCTGGACGTCGACTGGAACGGCCGCCGCATTATGGCGACACCGTCAACCTGCGTGCAGTTTAAACCGCACTGCGCCAACTTCACGCTGGATACCGTTTCCCCTGGATGGCGCTGGCTTGAGCTGCATGCCGATGGTTCACTCACCACCGAAGTCTGCCGCCTTGCCGGGTGTGAATTCCATCCTGATACCGCATCTGAAGGCTATTGATGTCGACGCTTCTTTACCTGCATGGTTTCAACAGCTCTCCGTGGTCGGCAAAGGCCACGGCGCTTAAGCAGTGGCTGACGGAACACTATCCTGATGTGAATATGGTTATCCCGCAGCTGCCAGCCTATCCGGCGGAAGCGGCGGAGATGCTCGAAGCGCTGGTGCTGAAACACGGCGGTGAACCGCTGGGCATCGTGGGGTCGTCATTGGGCGGTTATTACGCCACCTGGCTATCCCAATGTTTCATGCTGCCAGCGGTGGTAGTGAACCCGGCGATACGCCCGTTTGAGCTGCTGGTGAATTTCCTCGGCCCGAACGAGAATCCCTACACCGGGCAGCAATATGTGCTAGAGTCACGCCATATTTACGATCTCAAAGTCATGCAAATTGAGCCACTGGAGGCACCGGATCTTATCTGGCTGCTTCAGCAGACCGGCGACGAAGTGCTTGATTACCGCCAGGCCGTGGACTATTTCGCCTCCTGCCGACAAACGGTAGAGGAGGGCGGTAATCACGCATTTACCGGCTTTGAAGATCACTTCACACAGATTATCGATTTTCTGGGGTTGCATTAAGCAGCGCCAACTACCTACGAATAGATCATGACGCAATCTTCTTATAACGCTGATGCCATTGAGGTACTCACCGGGCTTGAGCCGGTTCGCCGCCGCCCGGGGATGTACACAGATACGACACGTCCGAACCACCTTGGTCAGGAAGTGATTGATAACAGTGTGGATGAAGCGCTTGCCGGACACGCGAAGCGTGTTGAGGTTATTCTTCATGCCGATCAATCACTGGAAGTGATCGACGATGGTCGCGGCATGCCCGTCGATATCCACCCGGAAGAGGGAGTACCGGCGGTTGAGCTGATCCTCTGTCGCCTGCATGCGGGCGGTAAGTTCTCCAACAAAAACTACCAGTTCTCTGGCGGCCTGCACGGCGTGGGGATCTCGGTGGTCAACGCCCTGTCGAAGCGCGTTGAGGTCAACGTTCGCCGTGATGGTCAGGTCTACACCATCGCGTTTGAAAACGGCAACAAGGTGGAAGACCTGCACGTCACCGGTACCTGCGGCAAACGCAATACCGGGACCAGCGTCCACTTCTGGCCGGACGAAAGCTTCTTCGACAGCCCGCGTTTTTCCGTTTCCCGCTTAAGCCACCTGCTGAAAGCGAAAGCGGTACTCTGCCCCGGCGTTGAAATCGTCTTTAAAGACAAAGTGAACGACACCGAACAGACCTGGTGCTACGCCGACGGTCTGAACGACTATCTTTGCGAAGCCGTGAACGGCCTGCCGCTGCTGCCGGAAAAACCGTTTGTCGGTAACTTCTCCGGCGAAACCGAAGCGGTGGACTGGGCGCTGCTGTGGCTGCCGGAAGGCGGCGAGCTGCTGACCGAAAGCTACGTTAACCTGATCCCAACCATGCAGGGCGGGACGCACGTCAACGGCCTGCGTCAGGGTCTGCTCGACGCGATGCGTGAGTTCTGCGAATACCGCAATATTTTACCGCGCGGCGTGAAGCTGTCGGCGGAAGATATCTGGGACCGCTGCGCCTACGTGCTGTCGGTGAAGATGCAGGATCCGCAGTTCGCCGGACAGACGAAAGAGCGTCTCTCTTCCCGTCAGTGCGCGGCGTTTGTCTCTGGCGTGGTGAAAGATGCCTTCAGCCTGTGGCTGAACCAGAACGTTCAGGCCGCCGAGCTGCTGGCTGAAATGGCGATTTCCAGCGCCCAGCGTCGTTTGCGCGCGGCGAAAAAAGTGGTGCGTAAAAAGCTCACCAGCGGCCCGGCGCTGCCGGGTAAACTGGCCGACTGTACCGCGCAGGATCTCGCTCGCACCGAACTGTTCCTCGTCGAAGGTGACTCCGCAGGCGGTTCTGCGAAACAGGCGCGCGATCGTGAATTCCAGGCGATCATGCCGCTCAAAGGTAAGATCCTCAACACCTGGGAAGTCTCTTCTGATGAAGTGCTGGCCTCGCAGGAAGTGCACGATATTTCTGTGGCGATCGGTATCGATCCGGACAGTTCGGATCTGAGCCAGCTGCGCTACGGCAAGATCTGTATCCTCGCCGATGCTGACTCCGATGGCCTGCACATCGCGACGCTGCTGTGCGCGCTATTTGTGAAGCACTTCCGTGCGCTGGTGAAAGAAGGTCACGTCTATGTGGCGCTGCCGCCGTTGTACCGTATCGATCTGGGCAAAGAGGTTTACTATGCCCTGACCGAAGAGGAAAAAGCGGGCGTGCTGGAGCAGCTCAAGCGTAAAAAAGGCAAGCCGAACGTACAGCGCTTTAAAGGTCTGGGTGAGATGAACCCGATGCAGCTGCGCGAAACGACGCTAGATCCGAACACCCGCCGCCTGGTGCAGCTGTACATCACCGATGAAGATGAACAGCAGACTGATGCCACCATGGATATGCTGCTGGCCAAGAAGCGTTCGGAAGATCGCCGTAACTGGCTGCAGGAGAAAGGCGATATGGCGGAGCTGGAAGCCTGATAAATTGCCGGGGGCGCTTCGCTTGCCCGGCCTACAGACTCGCTTGTAGCCCGGACGAGGTGCGTTAGCACCGACTCCGGGATTTCCCCGGCGTCACGCAGTGAAGCCGGCCTACGATTGAAAAGGAGACGCTTGCGTCTCCTTTTTTATTGCCAAAACCGCCGCTTAATTAATCGATTCAATTCTAATTTCTGCGCTTTCTGAAATGCCATTTTAAAATTTGGTATGACAGGTCACAGTTTAGTTGTATGACTTCTACCATATTCTTGCGCTGGATATAAAACATACTTCTGAACATGGACGTCAATCTGTGCTGGCTATTGATTCGCATGGTGAATTTTATCTTTAATCAAAAGAGAATCGTCTATGTTAAGAAGAAAACTGGCAGTAAGCGTTTTATCTTTCTCGTTACTGATGGGGTCTGCGGCGGCGATGGCAAAAACGGTGTTCATCGCTTCCGATGTGCACCCGGCTGACTATCCGACCACGGCGGCGGTGATTCACATGGGTGAAAAACTCAGCCAACAAACCGACGGGCGACTGTCCATCCGTATGTTCCCAAGCGGGCAGATGGGCGACGAGAGCACCACGCTCGAGAAAACCCGTGCGGGCGCTATTGATATCCTGCGTGTTTCGATGGCCCCGGTCGGCGGTATCCTTCCTCAGGTGAGCGTCTTCAACATGCCGTTTGTGTTCCGCGATACCGACCATCAGCACAAGGTGCTGGATGGCGATATTGGTAACACGCTGGCCAAAGAGATCTCCGACAGCAACCTCGGCCTGGTCTTCCTCGGCTGGATGGACGCGGGCTCGCGTAGTCTGATCACGAAAAAACCGGTTACCAGCCTCGACGATCTGAAAGGGGTGAAGATCCGTTTGCAAAACAACCCGATCGGCCTCGATACCTTTAAAGCGCTAGGGGCAAACCCGATCGTCCTGCCGGTGGGGGATGTCTTTGCCAGCCTGCAAACCGGGGTGATCGATGCGGCGGAAAACAACGAACCGACCTTTGATACCGAAAACTACGTGGTGGCCGGGACCAAATATTTCGATCTCACTGAACACTTTATGATCCCGGAAGTGCTCGCTTTCTCGAAGCGTAAATGGAGCAAACTCTCGGCGGACGATCAGGCGCTGATCATGAAGCTGGCGAAAGAAGCACAGGCTGAAGAGCGCGTGCTGTGGGCGGACTACGTGGAGAAATCCAAACAGCGCCTGCAAAGCCAGGGCGTCAAATTCCTTCCGGTCGACAAAAAGCCGTTTGTCGACGCTACTGCACCGGTTCGTGAGAAATACGGTAAGCAGTTCAGCGACTTAATGCAGCAAATTCAGGACACCAAATAATCCACTTAGCGGCGGGCCAGCGTGGGCTGGTCTGCCCGTTTTGATCTGGGGATAACAATGAAAAATTACTATGTCCTGGCGATGGATGCTGTGTATCGGCTCTGTATCTGGCTGTCAGGGATCAGCCTGTTATTTATGACGTTTATCTATCTGGTGGGGATCTACGCTCGCTTTCGTCCCGATCTTCCTGCCTGGCTGGACTTTCTGCCACACGCGTCGACCAGTTGGCCGGAACCGCTGTCGCAGATCTGTATGATCACCTTCTCCTTTGTGGGGGCGGCGGCGGCCTATCGGGCAGGTAGCCATATTGCGATCACCATGCTGGTCGATCATATCAATCCATCGATGAAAAAGGGGCTGGCGGTGTTTGTCGATCTGGCGATGCTCGCCACCTGCCTGTTTATCATTCACTGGGGGATCATCGGCTGTATGGATGCCTGGGAGGACGTGGTGCCGTCGCTGCCGTTCCTGACCTCGGGGATCACCCATCTGCCGATTCCGCTGGGATCGTTCTTTACGCTGCTGTTCGTGGTCGAAAAAATGCTGTGTGGCCCACAAACGCACCGTGAACTGGTGCAGTTTGGCTCGCCGAAAGTCGGTCACTAAGGAGCGAACGCAATGGACTTAACGCTGATTATTTTTGTCGTCACTTTCGTGACGCTGATGGCGATTGGTATGCCAGTGGCCTATGCTGTCGGCCTGACCGCCGTGGTGGTCACTGCCTTCGCCGACTTCTCCCTCGACGGGCTTATCATCACCATTTTCCACAGTACCGATAACGTCAACCTGCTGACCATTCCGTTCTTCGTCTTTGCCGGGGCGATTATGGCGGAAGGGGGGATGGCGCGACGGCTGGTGGATTTTGCCGGGCTGTTTGTTGGTTGGATCCGTGGCGGCCTGTCGCTGGTGAACATCCTCGCCTCGACGCTGTTTGGTGCGATTTCCGGATCGTCGGTGGCGGATACCGCGTCGATCGGATCGGTGCTGATCCCGGAAATGGAGCGCAAAGGCTACCCGCGCTCATTCGGTGCGGTGCTGACTGCCAGCGCCTCAGTGCAGGCGATCCTCGTGCCGCCGAGCCATAACTCGGTGCTGTTTGCTATCGTGGCGAACACCGCGGCGGTCACTATTCCGGCGATGTTCCTCGCCGGGATCATCCCGACGCTGGTGCTGTGCCTGACGCTTATCGTCATGTGCCTGATTGCCGCGCGTAAAAACAACTACCCGAAAGAGGAACGCGTCGAACTTAAGCGCAAGATAAAGATTGCCTCAGACGCCATCTGGGGGCTGGTTACCATTGTGATCATCTCCGGCGGTATTCTCTCCGGCTTCTTCACGCCAACGGAGTCCGGGGCAATTGCCTGCGTGTGGGCGATGTTTGTCACCTTCTTTGTCTATCGCGAATACAAGCTTAAGGACTTCCCGAAGCTGATTCACCGCACCATCAAAACCGTCACCATGGTGATGGTACTGATTGCCTTCGCCGCCGCGTTTGGCTCGGTGATGACGCTGGTGGGCCTGCCACAGGAGATCTCCGCCGCGCTGCTGTCATTGTCGGATAACAAGTACGTCATCCTGTTGATTATCAACATCATGCTGCTGCTGTTGGGCTGTCTGATGGACATGGCGCCGCTGATTCTGATTCTGACACCGATTCTGCTGCCAGTGGTGGTTGAGCTTGGCATCGACCCGGTGCACTTCGGTATCATCATGATGATGAACCTGGGGATTGGCCTCATCACGCCGCCGGTGGGTTCGGTACTATTCGTGGCCAGCGCCGTGAGCGGGCAGAAAATTGAGACGGTGGTGAAGGCCATGATCCCGTTCTACTGCGTGCTGTTCCTGGTGCTGATTGCTATCACCTATATTCCGAGCATCTCCCTGTGGCTGCCAGGGCGTTTCCACTAGGCCCGGGCGACGTGATTTTTTCGATACTGCAAGGGGGTCTCACCGATCCCCTTTCTAAATGAGCTAATAAAGTAAGTCACCTCAGAAAAACCTACCTGTGCGGCAATCTCGCTCACCGGCAGCACGCTGTGCAGCAGCAGTTCGCAGGCGCGTCGCAGCCGAATAGTATTGAGATAATCGTGAATATTCTCGCCCGTCTCGGCGTGAAAGCGGCGCGACAGATAGCTACGTGATTTCCCCAACTCCTGCGCCAGCGCGTCGAGGCTGAATTTCTGCCGATAGTTTTCTTCAATCCAGAACATCACTGAACTGGCGATACCGCGACCGGCTTCCGGCATCTTTTCCTGGGTGGGCGGCAGCATATTGAACAGGGTCATCAGCATGCAGGTTATCTGCTCGGTGCTGAGGCCGGAGGCGTTGGACATGCGGGCATACAGGCTGAACAGGTGGTCAATATGTGCGTGCTGGTTGGCTAAATCCGCGACGAACGCTGGGCGGCCACGGGCTGAAAGTGCCTGTAAGCGCTGATGATTTTCCGGGAAGTGGCGCAGCAGCGTCGCGATGGCGTGCTGATCGACATGGATAATCGTCCGCCGATAACTATCCTGCGCTTTTTCATCGACCATGATTTTATGCAGCGTGAACGGGGGGAAGAAAAAGAGCCTGCCGGGGCGCATGGTGTACTGGCGATTATCGACGATCACCACGCCAAATCCCTCTTCGACATAGAGAATTTCCAGACACTGATGCCAGTGCTGGTAGCGCACGGTATTGGCAAAAAGACGGCTAAACGACGCCACGGCGTCATTCAGGGTGATCAGCTCCAGATGCTCGGCATTCCAGGACGAAGTCATGTGCAATAAATTTAAATTTTTACCGGGTTAATCTTACTACTAAACCACTGTTTTAAATTTTATCAAGCAGCGGTTCATCGAATGATATCAGTTGTGACCGGGTTAACATTTCTCAGTCACCCCAATTCTCTATGCTTTAGCCACTTTCGAGGATGGGTAAATCAGGGGGCAGGACAGTGACGGAAATATCAAAAATATTGTCATCACGACAGGAGGTAGCGCAGACGCTGACGGCGATGCTGAGCGCTCTCGATAAACAGTTTCCCGAAAACGTAGCGCAGTTCTCGCTGGGTAAAACCTGCGCGCACTACGGCACGGATATTGCGGAAATGGAGGGCTTATCGAGAGCGCTTTGGGGTCTGTTCCCGCTGCTGGCAGGTGGGGAAGCGGTGCCGTTTAGCGACAAATATCTCACCGCGATTAAGCTGGGCACTGACCCGCAAAGCCCATCCTATTGGGGCGAAACCGGGCCATACGATCAGCGTCTGGTTGAGATGGCGGCCTACGGTCTTGGTCTCGCGCTGCTGCAGGATAAGCTGACCAGCCATTTCAGCGCTGCCGAACTGGAAAACCTGCATCGCTGGCTGAATCAAATCACCGATGCCCAGATGCCGGACAGCAACTGGAACTACTTTGCGATTATCGTACAGCTGGGCTTTAAGCGCGCCGGGCTGCCGTATGACCAGGCGGCTATCGACCGCCGCTTCACGATGATGGAAGCCTACTATCTTGGCGGTGGCTGGTACTCCGATGGCCCGGGCCGCCCGAAAGATTACTACATCTCGATGGCGTTCCACTTTTACGGCCTGATTTACGCCACGCTGAACGCGGACGACGACCCAACGCGCGCTGCGACGCTGCGTGAACGTGCCTGCCTGTTTGCCAAAGACTTTATCTACCTTTCCGCCGCCGACGGGGCGTCGGTGCCGTTTGGCCGCAGCCTGACCTACCGCTTTGCGATGGTGGCATTCTGGAGCGGCGTGGCCTTCGCCGGGCTCGACGTCTTCTCGCCGGGCGTAGTGAAAGGCATTATTCTGCGCCACCTGCGCTGGTGGCTGGATCAGCCAATTTTCGAGCGCGACGGTATTCTGACGTTGGGATTCGCCTATCCGAACCTGGCGATGTGCGAAGACTACAACTCGCCGGGCTCACCGTACTGGGCGCTGAAGGTGTTCCTGATCATGGCGCTGCCGGAGACCCACCCCTTCTGGCAGGCGGAAGAGATGCCGCTGCCGAGCCTGGCGCCGGTGCATGCGATTGTGCCCGCTCAGCAAATTTTGCAGCACAGCGAACACTCGCAGCACGTAGTGATGCTCACCTCCGGCCAGCTCGAGCTGAACAACTACGTGAATACCGAGGCCAAGTACACCAAATTTGCCTACTCCACGCGCTTTGGCTTCACCATCGAGCGGGGGCGCTACGGTATTAAGCACGCTGCCTGCGACTCCATGCTGCTGCTGTCGGATAACGACAATTACTGGCGCGGCCGCCGCGAATGCGAGAGCGTTGAGATGCTGGATGGCGCCATCTACTCGCGCTGGCTGCCGTGGCACGACGTGCAGGTTGATACCTGGCTTATCCCATGCGGCGACTGGCACGTGCGCGTGCATCGGGTGAATACGGCGCGTCGCTTGCAGACGGTGGAGGGCGGCTTTGCGGTGATGAAAGCCGATGCGGAACTGACCGTGCGCCAGAGCCGGGTGAGGGCTGCCAACGGGATGAGTGCGGTAGTGGATCTCTCGCCTCACGCCGTGCGCCTTGCCGACAGCGTGATTACCCCGCCGAACAGCAGCGTGATGTTTGCCGAGTGCGCGGCGATTCCGACGCTAACGGGCGAGATAGCGCCCGGCGAACACTGGCTGTGCTGCGCGGTAGTGGCAAGCGGTCACCACAACGCAACGTTGCCCGCATTACCCACGCTACACATTGAAAATAATACGCTGAACGTGACGGATAACGTCAGCGGGAAAATAACAACGCTGAATTTTTAACTATCCGGATACAACATTAAACCGGAATACCTCCTGACAGACTCTGCATCATTATGATGCAGAGTCTGTACACCTACATCGTTTTGTCGAGGACCGTATGGAAAAAATATCGTCTACAAACAGACTGGAATATTACAAAATAAGCTCGTTTATATTTTTGTACTTTTTTACCTGGTCAGCCAGTATTGGTTTATTTGCGATTTGGCTTGGGCAAAAAGCAGAACTCAGCGGCGCAGTGATTGGCACCGTGTTTGCCGTAAACGGCATATTCTCCGTTATTCTCAAGCCTATTTACGGTTATATTCTCGATAAAATTGGCATGAGTAAATATCTGCTCTATTTTGTGGTGGTGATGTCCGCCCTGATGGCGCCGTTCTTTATTTATGTTTATCAGCCGCTGCTGCTCTCCTACACCACCGTGGGGATTATTGTTGGTGCTATTTACCTGAGCTTCGCGTGGTATGCCGGCGTGGCGGCCTGTGAATCCTATGCCGATCGCTACAGTCGCCTGAACAGCATGGAGTTTGGTCAGATTCGTATGTGGGGCTCGCTCGGTTGGGCGGTGGCATCATCGTTCTCCGGCCTGCTGTTTAATATCTCTCCGGCCTACAACTTTATCCTCGGCAGCGTGGCATCGCTGGTCATGCTGGCGGTGTTAATCAGCCTGAAAGTGGATACTGCAACCAGCAACGCCAGTGCGGTTATTTCGAAGGATAAGATTGTCCTGAAAGACGTATTTGACCTACTGAAAAGTGGCAAGTTCTGGGCATTCTGCCTGTATGTGGCCGGCGTGGCGTGGATGATGTTCGTCGCTGAGCAGCAGTTCTCGCGCTATTTCGTCACCTTCTTTAGCGATGTGCATGAAGGTAACACCCTCTTTGGCCTGCTGGGTACCGTGCAGTCCGGCACCGAGTTCGTGATGTATATCTTTATGCCGATGTTCGTCAACTATATCGGCGCGAAGCGCGGTCTGATTATTGTGGGTGTACTGGTGGGCGCGCGACTGGTGATTTCCGGCCTGTGCGAGTCGCATCTGCTGATTTCCGTGATTAAACCGCTGTACGGTCTGGAAATTTGTCTGCTGCTGGTCTCGGTCTTTAAATATATTGCTGAGCATTTCGATAAACGCGTCAACGCCACCATGTATTTATTGGGTTACCAGGCCATGTTGTATATCGGTAACGTCGTGGTCTCTTCGCCGGCAGGTTTATTATACGACCGCATTGGATTTGAAAAGACCTATATCATCATGGGGGGAATTGCGCTGTTCTTTACGCTGATCTCAGCATTCACGTTATCCGCCTGTAAACGTCAGAATCATCGCCAGCCTGCACTTGATGTCGCTGAAAATGGTATTTCTAAATAAGCCTTACTGAATGAAGGAACCGAATATGTTAAACCCTATCGTTGAGGAAATCCTGCGTGAATTTCCGGGTGCTCCCGTTAATCTTCAGACGTTTAACGATGAGCTGTGCTCGGCGCGTAGCCATGTCCTTAAGCTGATTAGCCGTCATTTAACGGATTTCGGTGATAAATTTCCGGGCGAAGCCTGCGTGGACGGCTACTATCCGCTGACCGAAAACGTTGAATGGACGACCAGCTTCTGGACCGGACAGCTGTGGCTGGCCTGGGAGATGACCGGCGAGGAGAAATACCGGGCGTTGGCAGAGCAGCACGTGCGCTCGTTCGGTCTGCGTATTGCGGGGCGCTGCGACACCAATACTCATGACCTGGGCTTCCTGTACACGCTCTCCTGCGTGTCGGCCTGGCGTTTGACCGGTAATCGCGATGCGCGTGGCTTCTCTTTGCAAGCGGCGGAAGCCCTGCTGGAGCGCTTCCATCGTAAAGCGGAAATTATTCAGGCCTGGGGTGTGCTGACCGACCCGGAGCAGGCGGGGCGCATGATTATCGACTGCACCATGAATCTGCCGCTGCTCTACTGGGCGACGGAACAGACCGGCGATCCGCGATTTGCCGATGCCGCGCGCGCTCACGTGCGCCAGTCGGCAAAATATCTGGTGCGTGAAGATGCTTCGACCTACCACACCTACTATATGGACGTGCAGACAGGCGCGCCGCGCTTTGGTAAAACCCAGCAGGGCTATGCCGACGACTCTTGCTGGTCGCGCGGGCAGGCGTGGGGCATTTACGGCTTTATGCTGAGCTTCCTGTATACCGGCGACCGAGAGCTGATTAGCCTGTCGAAAAAGCTGGCGAACTACTTCCTCAACCGCCTGCCGGAAGACTATGTCTGTCATTGGGATCTGGCGCTGGTCGGCACCGATGCGCTGCGTGATTCATCCTCAGCGGCGATTGCGGTGTGCGGCCTGCTGGAACTGGTGAAGCATCTGCCGACCACCGATCCGGACCGCGAGCGCTATCAGCAGTGGGCGATGGGGATTATGTCATCGCTGTCGAAGCACTATCTGATGGGCGTGGACGAACCGGGTACCGGCGTGCTGAAACATTCGGTGTATCACTTCGCGAGCGATAAGGGTGTGGATGAGTGCTGTAGCTGGGGGGATTATTTCTATGTGGAAGCGCTGGTGCGCATGACGCAGAGTTGGAAGCTGTACTGGTAAATCGATAGCTACCTTTAACACGTAGCCCGGACGAGGTGCGTAAGCACCGACGCCGGGGATGTCCCCGGCGTCACTGCGTTCGGCCGGGCTACGTTAATGCGTCAGTCTTAAACGCCTGATTCCAGAATACGAATGGTCGTATCGAGCACGTCGGCTTTCACCGCTTCGCTCCAGGCTTTCATGTGCGGCGTCTGCAGGTGCGCTTCAAGGTGCGCCACGCTTTCCCACACTTCAACCATCACGATAGAGTCCGGTGCGGTGGTCTGGAAGCTCACGTTTGCGGCGTGAACAACCATCGGCGCGTAGCCGTGGCAGCCGTCTTCTTTCAGCACGGTTGGGATAATTTTGGTGAACTGATCCAGCACCGCCTGACGGTGATGTTGTCCTGGACGAGTACGGATTTCAGCAATAATGGTCAACATGATTAACTCCTTCTAATTCCAGGCTAACAGTTAAGCAAAAATCTTCCCAAGATGCTCGCGGTATTCTGCAACATAACGTGGAACGTCAGGCATTTTAATCACGTCGTTGGTGATAAAGGTCGGCAGCGCTTCCATTCCCAGGAACTGGTTGGCTTTGTGGAACGGCAGGTAAACGCCGTCAACGCCCACGCCGTGGAAGAACTGATCTTTATCGGTAAAGGCTTCCATTGGGGCGTTCCAGGTCAGGGACAACATATAGGTTTTACCCTGAATCAGGCCGCCGGAACCATATTTTTTGCTGGCGTCGGAGCGGGTACGACCATCGCTGGCGTACAGAGAACCGTGACCTTCGGTGAACACGTCATCGATATATTTTTTCACGGTCCACGGTGCGCCCATCCACCAGCCTGGCATCTGCCAGATAACGGTGTCGGCCCACAGGAAGTTTTGGACTTCGGCTTTGACGTCATAGTCGCCGTCCGCGCGAACCACTTTAACATCATGCCCGAGGTCGCGCAGGTAGGTCTCCGCGACTTCAGTCAGGGTGTCGTTCAACTGGCCGTTAGAATGGCCGAATTTTTTCGCACCGTTAACAATCAGAATGTTGCTCATTATAAATCCTCAAAAGTTGGCTTTTGAGGGGCATGATACTCGCCTTGCTGTAACGATTAAATGTGCAAAATGTGCAAAGTCTTTTGCTAAATGAGCAATAATTAGCTACCCACGAATGGTCACTTCAAAGCCGCCGCCGGATGCGTTAGCAAACGTCGCCGTCATCCCATGCAGCGCCGCAATGCGCTGCACAATCGATAACCCGAGCCCGCTGCCGGTTTCATCCTGCCCCGGCGGGCGATAGAAACGTTCGCCGATGCGCGCCAGCGCTTCCGGGCTGATGCCCGGCCCGTTATCGCGGACGCTGAAACCGTGGTCGTCGAGCGTTACGTCCACCACGCTGCCCGCGGGGCTGTAGCGCACGGCGTTATCCAGCAGATTACGCACCAGCAGGCTCATCAGCAGCGGCTGGGCGGTGCGGGTAACCTGCTGCGTGTTCAGGTGCAGGCGAATCTCGATGCCCGCTTTTTGCGCGGTGTGGTAGATGTCCATCACTGAAGATTGCAGCAGATCGCCGAGATTCACCGGCTGCACGTCCGCCAGTTGTTCCAGCGAATCGAGGCGGGAAAGGGTCAGCAGTTGCTCCACCAGGCGCGTGGCGCGGTCGATGCCGGCATGCAGCTGCATCAGCGCCTTTTGCTGGCTTTCCGGGTCGTCCTGCGACAGTTGTGCCACTTCGGCCTGTACCCGCAGTGCGGTGAGCGGGCTGCGCAGCTCATGGGCGGCATCGGAGGTGAAGCGGCGCTCGCGAGTCAGCATATCGTGGATACGGCGGAACAGCAGGTTGAGCGCGTCCAGCATCGGGCGTACTTCGTTTGGCACGCCGTGCGTATCCAGCGGCTCACCGGAGTCCGGGTGGCGCTGGCGTAGAGTACGGGTTATTTTTTTGAGCGGCGCCAGCTCGCGGCTAATCAACAGAATCAGCAGCAAAAAGGTCACCGGTAGGGCAATCAGCCACGGTGTCAGCTGGCTGGTGATGATATCCAGCGCCATCTCCTTGCGGTAATCCCACTCCTGGCCGACCACGATGCGATATTTTTTATCGGCCGTGGTCAGCCACAAAAAGCGCCAGCTATCGTCATCGTTGCTCAGCGGGCCATCGTCAAAGCCTTCGCGGCGATAGCTATAAGGGATGTACGGCCCGTTCTCACCGTCGTGCAGCACCATCTTGCCGTCGACGGTGTAGATGGCGAACGCCAGCGCGTCATCATCAAGATGCCCGTGTTTGACCTTCTTCGGCGCGCGAATCCACTGGCGCGAAGTGGGCAGGTCGGCGAAATCCATTGCGCTGATGCGTTTGGCAAACAGCATTTGCTGGGTATCGAACAGCTTATCCAGCTTGTCGGTGGTCTGTTTCCAGGCGATGGCGCTGGCAAAACACCAGGCCACGGCGGAGAGCAGCATAAACAGCAGCGTCAGGCGAACGCGGAGGCTCAGACGGCGGAACAGGTTCATTGGTCACCCAACGTGTAGCCGATACCGTGGACGGTGCGGATAAAGTGGCTGCCGAGTTTGCGGCGCAGATGGTGGACGTGCACTTCAATGGCGTTGCTGGTGACCTCTTCATCCCAGCTGTAGAGCTTCTCTTCAATCAGCTTGCGCGGCAGCACTCGCCCGGCGTTGCGCAGCAGCAGTTCCAGCAAGGCAAACTCTTTCGGCTTCAGTATGAGTGGTTCGTTGTTCAAGGTGGCGGTCAGGCGATTGGGATCCAGCTCCACCTCGCCGTGGCGCAGCACGCTGCTCGGCTGGCCGTGGGCGCGGCGAATCAGCGCCTCCAGACGGGCGGCGACTTCAATCAGCGCGAACGGTTTGCAGAGATAGTCGTCAGCGCCTAAGCGCAGCCCTTCGACGCGCTGGCTCAGTGCATCGCGGGCGGTAAGAATGAGCACCGGTTCGCGGCGGGACTTTTCGCGCCACTCGCGCAGAATATCCAGCCCGTCGATGCCGGGCAGCGTCAGGTCAAGGATCACCGCGTCGTAAGGGGCGCTATAGAGCGCAATTTTTCCCTCTTCACCGCGGGTAAACCAGTCAATGCTGAAGCCCATTTTGCCGAGCCCGGTTTTGATGCCGTCGCCGATAAGCTTGTCATCTTCCACTAATAAAATACGCATCTGCTGCTCCTTGCCTGCTGCCCTGTCTACCAAGTAAAGCGCGCCTGTACTGCCTATGTACAGCAATAATAAATCTTTTTTTGCCTTAAGAAGTTGTTAAGAAATAGCGGGTGTAATAGTGCTCATACACCACAAAAGGGAGAACAAATCATGAAGAAACTTGCTGCTATCGCCGCTATCCTGGCCCTGGCTTCTGCACCAGCATTTGCCGCCACTCAGGGCGGATTTTCCGGCCCGTCCAGCACCACGACGACGCAGACCGGCGGCTTCGTTGGCCCTAACGGCACCGTGACCACTGCGGCGAACGCCAAAACCATGCGTGATGACACCTGGGTAACGCTGCGTGGCAACATCATTGAGCGCGTTTCCGACGATCTGTATATTTTTAAAGATGCCAGCGGCACCGTAAATGTGGATATTGATCACAAGCGCTGGAACGGCCAGACCATCACCCCGCAGGATGTGGTTGAAATCCAGGGCGAAGTGGATAAAGACTGGAACTCCGTTGAAATCGACGTGAAGCAGATCCGCAAAGTGAATCCATAATCCCCTAAGACTGCGCAAGATCGGTCAGGATTCACTGCGGCCAGGTGGGCAGAATGTCCCGCAAGGAGGCAGTGATGAGTGACTTATTAAGCGCGGCTTATTCCGAACGCCTGCGGCGCGTTTGCGACCACATTGAGCGTCATCTGGATGAGCCTCTCTCGCTTGAGGCGTTAAGCCGGATGGCGCACAGTTCGCCATTTCATTTCCATCGGCAATTTACCGCCTGGAGCGGCCTGCCGCTGTATCGCTATATCCAGTGGTTACGCCTGCGCCGCGCCTCGTGGCGGCTGGCGTTTAATCCGCAGGATAAGGTTATCGATATTGCGCTGGATGCCGGGTTTCAGAACCCGGAGTCGTTCACTCGTGCCTTTAAAACCGCGTTTGGCCAAAGCCCACGTCAGTTCCGACAAACTCCGGACTGGGCGGCCTGGCACCAGCGCGTTCCTAAACTGGCTTTACAGGAGCAGCACGTAATGGACGTGAAAATTGTTGAATTTCCGCAAACCAACGTCGCCATGTTGACCCATCAGGGGCATCCGGATCGGGTGAACGACAGCGCGGCAACCTTTATTGAGTGGCGACGCACCACCGGGCTTTCGCCGGTGGCGAGCAGCCAGACCTACGGTATGGCCTGGCACGACCCGCAGACCACGCCGCCGGAGCAGTTTCGCTTTGATATCTGCGGCAGTGTGTCTGAACCGATACCGGAGAATACGTTTGGCGTGGTCAACGCTGAGATTCCCGGCGGGCGATGCGCGGTCTTGCGCCATCAGGGCTCGCTGGACTCGCTGTCGGACAGCGTCTGGTCTCTATTCCGCGAGTGGCTGCCGGGCAGCGGCGAGACGCCGCGCGACTTCCCGGTCTTTTTCCAGTACCTCAACTTTGTCCATGAGGTGCCGGAACATGCGCTGCTGACGGATATTTATTTACCGCTTCGTTAACCCGCTCCCAACCTATCTCACGGTTTGTGACTCAGACCGTGAGATAGGGTATTATCTGCGGCAATATTGCCGTCCGAACGGTCAGCATGCAGATTGAGGATCCACTGTTAATGAGCGATATGGCAGAGCGCCTTGCGCTACATGAATTTACGGAAAACGCCTACTTAAACTATTCCATGTACGTCATCATGGATCGCGCGTTGCCGTTTATTGGCGATGGCCTGAAACCGGTGCAGCGCCGCATTGTTTACGCAATGTCGGAACTGGGGTTGAACGCCACCGCAAAATTTAAAAAATCCGCCCGTACCGTTGGTGACGTACTGGGTAAGTACCATCCGCACGGCGATAGCGCCTGTTACGAAGCGATGGTGCTGATGGCGCAGCCGTTCTCCTACCGTTACCCGCTGGTCGATGGCCAGGGGAACTGGGGGGCACCGGACGATCCGAAATCGTTCGCAGCGATGCGTTATACCGAATCCCGCCTGTCGAAATATTCCGAGCTGCTGTTAAGCGAGCTGGGGCAGGGCACGGCTGATTGGGTGCCGAACTTTGACGGCACCATGCAGGAGCCGAAAATGCTGCCTGCGCGCCTGCCTAACATCCTGCTGAACGGCACCACCGGCATCGCCGTCGGTATGGCGACGGACATTCCGCCGCACAACCTGCGTGAAGTGGCGAAAGCCGCGATTACCCTGATTGAAAAACCGCAGACCACGCTCGACGAGGTGCTGGATATCGTTCAGGGCCCGGACTACCCGACCGAGGCGGAAATCATTACCTCGCGCGCGGAAATCCGCAAAATTTACCAGAACGGCCGTGGCTCCGTGCGCATGCGCGCGGTGTGGAATAAAGAAGATGGTGCGGTAGTGATTACCGCGCTGCCGCATCAGGTTTCCGGCGCCAAAGTGCTGGAACAGATAGCCGCCCAGATGCGTAACAAAAAGCTGCCGATGGTCGATGACCTGCGCGACGAATCTGACCACGAAAACCCGACCCGTCTGGTTATCGTGCCGCGTTCCAACCGCGTGGACATGGATCAGGTGATGAACCACCTGTTCGCCACCACCGATCTGGAAAAGAGCTACCGCATCAACCTGAACATGATCGGGCTGGATGGTCGTCCGGCGGTGAAAAACCTGCTGGAGATCCTCACCGAATGGCTGGCGTTCCGCCGCGACACCGTCCGTCGTCGCCTGAACTACCGCCTCGAGAAAGTGCTTAAACGCCTGCATATCCTCGAAGGTTTGCTGGTGGCGTTCCTCAACATCGATGAAGTGATCGAGATAATCCGTCACGAAGATGAGCCGAAGCCGGCGCTGATGTCGCGCTTTGGCATCAGCGAAACCCAGGCGGAAGCGATCCTCGAGCTGAAATTGCGCCACCTGGCGAAGCTCGAAGAGATGAAGATCCGCGGCGAGCAGGATGATTTAGCCAAAGAGCGCGATCATCTGCAGGCGATCCTGGCGTCCGAACGTAAGATGAGTAACCTGCTGAAGAAAGAGCTGCAGGCCGATGCCGAAGCCTTTGGCGACGATCGTCGTTCTCCGCTGCGCGAGCGCGAAGAAGCGAAAGCGATGAGCGACCATGACATGCTGCCGTCCGAACCGGTGACCATCGTGCTGTCGCAGATGGGCTGGGTACGTAGCGCGAAAGGCCATGACATTGATGCTCAGGGGCTGAACTATAAGTCTGGCGATAGCTGGAAATCGTCGGTGAAAGGCAAGAGCAACCAGCCGGTTGTGTTTGTCGACACCACCGGCCGCAGCTACGCCATCGACCCGATTACGCTGCCGTCCGCCCGTGGGCAGGGCGAGCCGCTGACCGGCAAGCTGACGCTGCCGCCTGGCGCGACCGTCGAGCACATGCTGATGGAAGGCGACGATACCAAGCTGCTGATGGCTTCCGACGCGGGCTACGGTTTCCTGTGTACCTTCAACGACCTGGTCGCACGTAACCGTGCCGGTAAGGCGCTGATTTCACTGCCGGATAACGCACACGTGATGCCGCCGGTGGTGATTGAAGACGAGAGCGATATGCTGCTGGCGATCACCTCCGCAGGCCGCATGCTGATGTTCCCGCTGAGCGACCTGCCGCAGCTGTCGAAAGGTAAGGGCAACAAGATTATCAACATCCCGGCAGCGGAAGCCGCCAGCGGTGTCGATAGCCTGGCGCACCTTTACGTGCTGCCGCCGCAGAGCACGCTGACCTTCCACGTGGGCAAGCGTAAGATCAAACTGCGCCCGGAAGAGCTGCAAAAAGTGACGGGTGAACGCGGTCGTCGCGGCACCCTGATGCGCGGCCTGCAAAAAATCGATCGCGTTGAGATTGATTCACCGCAGCGCGCCTCGGCGGGCGACAGCGAAGAGTAATATATTTCCCCCGTCGTCAGGCGGGGGAAAAATTACCGTGAAACCGTTGTTAATTCAGCCGTTGCGATTAACAATACCCCTTTGCAGGGGTCTGCAAGTAACAAAGCCCTGTCCGGTCTATATATCCTGTCAGCACCCGTCTGATCGGTATCATTCTAAGTGGTTCAGGGTTCAGAGGACGCTATGCTATTTATTTTACGTGTCATTATTGTCGTCATTTATTGCATCCTGGTATGCATCTTTGGCTGCATCTATTGCCTGTTCAGTCCGCGTAACCCAAAACACGTCGCCACCTTTGGCCATATGTTTGGCCGTATGGCGCCGGTGTTCGGTTTAAAGGTAGAAACCCGCAAACCGGCTGACGCGGAGCGCTATGGCAACGCGATTTATATCGCCAACCACCAGAACAACTACGATATGGTGACGGCGGCGAATATCGTCCAGCCGCCCACCGTGACGGTCGGTAAAAAGAGCCTGGTGTGGGTGCCGTTCTTTGGTCTGCTGTACTGGCTGACCGGCAACCTGCTGATCGACCGTAACAACCGAGCGAAAGCGCACAGTACCATTGCCGAAGTGGCAGATGCCTTTAAGAAACGCAAAATCTCGATCTGGATGTTCCCGGAAGGTACCCGCAGCCGCGGCCGTGGCCTGCTTCCGTTTAAAACCGGTGCGTTTCACGCCGCGATCGCTGCCGGTGTGCCAATTATCCCGGTATGTGTGTCGAATACCTCCAATAAGATTAAACTCAACCGCTGGAATAATGGTCTGGTGATTGTGGAAATGCTGGAGCCTATCGACACCAGCGCGTGGGGTAAGGATCAGGTTCGCGACCTGGCAAAACACTGCCGTGAAGTGATGAAGGCCAAAATAGACGAACTGGACCAGGAAGTGGCCCAGCGTGAGTCTGCGGGTAAAGCGTAATTCTCTGCTGACGTCGCGGGCGAATGCCCGTGTCGCGGCGGTTTTGCTATCGGGAAAATGATTTCCCGCGTTTGATTTGTCAGTTTTGATGGAGCTTATATGTCACTCAGTCGGCGTCAGTTTATTCAGGCTTCGGGCGTTGCGCTTTGTGCCGGCACCGTGCCGCTGAGGGCACAGGCCGCAGGGAAGCAACCCGCATTGCCGGTGCCTCCGCTGCTGGAGTCTCGCCGTGGGCAACCGCTATTCTTAACGCTGCAGCGTGCGCACTGGTCCTTTACCCAGGGCACGCGCGCCTCCGTCTGGGGCGTCAACGGCCGCTATCTTGGGCCGACGATCCGCGTCTGGAAGGGTGACGATGTCAAACTCATCTACAGCAACCGTCTGACGGAAAACGTCGCCATGACCGTGCGCGGTTTGCAGGTGCCGGGGCCGCTGATTGGCGGCGCGGCGCGCATGATGACGCCAAACGCCGACTGGGCGCCGGTGCTGCCCATTCGCCAGAACGCGTCAACGCTGTGGTATCAGGCCAATACGCCAAACCACACAGCGCAACAGGTCTATAACGGTCTGGCGGGGATGTGGTTGATTGAGGATGAAGTTAGTAAGTCCTTACCATTCCCCAACCACTACGGCGTCGATGACTTCCCGGTCATCATTCAGGATAAGCGCCTGGATAACTTTGGCACGCCGGTGTACGACGAGCCGGGCAGCGGTGGCTTTGTTGGCGATACGCTGCTGGTCAACGGTGTCCAGGGACCCTATGTCGAAGTATCGCGCGGCTGGGTGCGTCTGCGCCTGTTGAACGCCTCCAACTCCCGCCGCTACTCGCTGCGGATGAGCGATGGCCGTGCGCTGCACGTGATTTCCAGCGATCAGGGTTTCCTGCCTGCACCGGTCTCCACCACTCAAATCTCGCTGGCACCGGGCGAACGTCGCGAAGTGCTGGTTGATATGACCAACGGCGACGAAGTGTCGATGACCTGCGGTGAGTCTGCCAGCATCATGGAGCGTATTCGCGGCTTCTTCGAACCGTCGAGCATTTTGATCTCCACGCTGGTGCTGACCCTGCGCCCAACGGGGCTGCTGCCGTTAGTGACCGATAACTTACCGATGCGCATACTGCCAACGGAAGTGCTGAGCGGTACGCCGATTCGCAGTCGCGATATTCTGCTGGGCGACGATCCAGGTATCAACGGTCAGCTGTGGGACCCGCAGCGCATTGATATCACCGCGCAACAGGGCACCTGGGAGCGCTGGACGGTTCGTGCCGATGCGCCGCAGTCGTTCCATATTGAAGGGGTGATGTTCCAGGTTCGCAACGTCAACGGCGCGACGCCGCTGCCGGAAGACCGGGGCTGGAAAGATACGGTCTGGATTGACGGTCAGGTGGAGCTGCTGGTCTATTACTCACAGCCGTCATGGCCGCACTTCCCGTTCCAGTTCTCCAGCCAGACGCTGGAGCTTGCCGACCGTGGTTCTATTGGGCAGATTCTGGTGAACCCAGCGCCGTAATCAAGAACCCCCGGCGTCGCTGCGCTTATGGTAGCCCGGCCGAGCGTAGCGACGCCGGGACCCGCACCGCGCTAAAAATTCCCACTTCATTAGTAAGGCGAACGGGCTTATAATCCCCGGCCTTTGTCTATTTTTTTGCCAATTTTTTCGGAAGCAATATGAGCGCTATCTCCCTGATCCAACCGGATCGCGACCTTTTCTCCTGGCCGCAGTACTGGGCCGCCTGCTTTGGGCCGGCTCCGTTTTTGCCAATGTCACGTGAAGAGATGGATCAACTTGGCTGGGATAGCTGCGACATCATTCTGGTCACCGGCGACGCCTACGTTGATCACCCGAGTTTTGGGATGGCGATTTGTGGTCGTATGCTGGAAGCACAGGGCTTCCGCGTGGGGATCATTGCCCAGCCTGACTGGAACAGCAAAGACGACTTTATGCGTCTTGGCAAACCGAACCTGTTCTTCGGCGTCACCGCCGGTAACATGGACTCGATGATCAACCGTTATACCGCAGACCGCAAGCTGCGCCATGACGATGCCTATACCCCAGACAACGTCGCGGGCAAACGTCCGGACCGCGCGACGCTGGTCTATACCCAGCGCTGCAAAGAGGCGTGGAAAGATGTGCCGGTTATTCTCGGCGGCATTGAAGCCAGCCTGCGTCGTACCGCGCACTATGACTATTG
Source organism: Kluyvera sp. CHPC 1.2972 (assembly GCF_036759925.1). Lineage (NCBI taxonomy): Bacteria > Pseudomonadati > Pseudomonadota > Gammaproteobacteria > Enterobacterales > Enterobacteriaceae > Kluyvera > Kluyvera sp. CHPC 1.2972. Next base: position 259,675 of record NZ_JAPKIB010000004.1, read on the forward strand.
GTCTGATACCGTGCGTCGTTCGGTGCTGATTGACGCCAAGGCCGACATGCTGATGTTCGGTAACGGTGAGCGTCCGCTGGTTGAAGTGGCGCACCGTCTGGCGGCAGGCGAGCCAATCGCGCAGATCCGCGACGTGCGTAACACCGCCATCATCGTCAAAGAAGCGCTGCCGGGCTGGTCTGGCGTCGACTCAACCCGCATCGACACCCCGGGGAAAATCGACCCGATTCCGCATCCGTATGGTGAAGACTTGCCGTGCGCCGATAACAAACCGGTAGCACCGAAAAAGCAGGAAGCCAAAGCTGTTACCGTGCAGCCGCCGCGCCCTAAGCCGTGGGAGAAAACCTATGTCTTGCTGCCGTCCTTTGAAAAGGTCAAAGGCGACAAGGTGCTGTATGCCCACGCTTCCCGTATTCTGCACCATGAAACCAACCCGGGCAGCGCCCGTGCGCTGATGCAGAAGCAGGGCGACCGCTACATCTGGATTAACCCGCCGGCGATCCCGCTCTCCACCGAAGAGATGGACAGCGTGTTTGCGCTGCCGTACCAGCGTATTCCGCACCCGTCATACGGCAAGGCGCGTATCCCGGCGTATGAGATGATTCGTTTCTCTATCAACATCATGCGCGGCTGCTTCGGTGGCTGCTCCTTCTGCTCTATCACCGAGCACGAAGGCCGTATTATCCAGAGCCGCTCCGAAGACTCGATCATCAACGAAATCGAAGCTATTCGCGACACGGTGCCTGGCTTTACCGGCATTATCTCCGACCTGGGTGGCCCAACGGCTAACATGTATATGCTGCGCTGTAAGTCGCCGCGTGCGGAGCAGACCTGTCGTCGTCTCTCCTGCGTGTACCCGGAAATTTGTCCGCATATGGATACCGACCACACGCCGACGATTAACCTCTATCGCCGCGCCCGCGACCTGAAAGGCATCAAGAAGATCCTGATTGCCTCCGGCGTGCGCTACGATCTGGCGGTGGAAGACCCGCGCTATATCAAAGAGCTGGCAACCCACCATGTGGGCGGCTATCTGAAGATTGCGCCAGAGCACACTGAAGAAGGGCCGCTGTCGAAGATGATGAAGCCGGGGATGGGCAGCTATCACCGCTTTAAAGAGCTGTTCGACACCTATTCGAAGCAGGCGGGTAAAGAGCAGTATCTGATTCCGTACTTTATCTCCGCCCACCCAGGGACGCGCGATGAAGATATGGTGAACCTGGCGCTGTGGCTGAAGCAGCACCGTTTCCGCCTGGACCAGGTGCAGAACTTCTACCCGTCGCCGCTGGCGAACTCAACCACCATGTATTACACCGGCAAGAACCCGCTGGGTAAAATTGGCTATAAGAGTGAAGACGTGGTGATCCCGAAAGGCGATAAGCAGCGTCGTCTGCACAAAGCGCTGCTGCGCTATCACGATCCGGCTAACTGGCCGCTGATCCGTACGGCGCTGGAGACGATGGGTAAAAAACATCTGATCGGCAGCCGTCGTGACTGCCTGGTGCCTGCGCCAACGCTGGACGAGATGCGCGAAGCGCGTCGCCAGAACCGCAATACCCGCCCGGCGCTGACCAAGCATACGCCGGTGGCGCACCAGCGTCAGACGCCAAACGGCATCAAAAAGCGTCCTAAACCAGCATCCCGCTGAGCTTAACCCGGGGTCGGCGTAAACGCCTCGCCCGGGCTACATTTGGCGGTAGCCCGGCCGAGCGCAGCGACGCCGGGACAGCACCTAAGCCACAAAAAAAGCCCGACATTTCGCCGGGCTTTTGACATTCAGACTTCTCGCTTAACCGCCAAACTGGTCCGGGTCCGGGCCTAAACGCTTACCCTGATCCAGCTTCGCAATCTCGCTCAGCTCATCTTTATCCAGACGGAAATCCCAGACGGCAAAGTTTTCGGCGATGCGCGACGGCGTAACCGATTTCGGGATCACCACCAGTCCGCTGTCGAGGTGCCAGCGAATCACGATTTGCGCTGGCGTCTTACCGTATTTATCCGCCAGAGCGCGGATCACTTTCTGGTCAAACACCCCTTCACCGCCCTGTGCCAGCGGACTCCAGGACTCGGTCTGGATTTTATGCGTGGCGTTCCAGGCGTTCAGCTGACGCTGCTGCATCAACGGATGTAGCTCAATCTGGTTGATAACCGGTGCGACGCCGGTTTCATCGATCAGCCGCTGCAGGTGAGGCACCTGGAAGTTACACACGCCGATGCTCTTAATCAGCCCCTGTTTTTGCAGTTCAATCAGGCTCTTCCACGCATCGATATAGTGATCGGTTGCGGGAACCGGCCAGTGGATCAGATACAGGTCGAGATAGTCCAGCTGCAGGTGCTCCAGGCTCTCCTGTAGGGCATCCGCCGCGCGGAGATGGGAGTCATTCCACAGCTTGGTGGTGATGAACAGATCTTCACGAGCAACGCCCGCGCTCTTAATCGCTTTACCGACTCCCGACTCATTTTTATAAGCGGCGGCGGTATCAATGGAACGGTAGCCCACCTCGAGCGCTTTATGAATCGCGGTGACGACTTCCTCATTCGTGGCCTGCCATACCCCGAGGCCGAGCTGCGGCATTACATTGCCATCGTGCAGTTTAATCACGGTTGGATGTGTCATGCATTTCTCCTTTTTACGAGCTTGCCAGGGCATGACCCTGGCAAGGTTTGTAGGATTAAGTCTGGTCGAAATATGCAAAAACGAAAGGTAAAGCGAGAAGCTCTTAGCGTGCTGCTTCGTAAATACGACGGCTCACGTCCAGGGTAATATCCTGATTTTCACCCAGTTTGGTCATACCGTGTTCTTCGAGTTTTTTCAGCAGCGCAGGGATAGAGCTGCCGTCCAGACCGTAGTCGGACAGGCGGGTTGGGACGCCCATTTGTTCGAAGAAGCTGCGGGTCGCGGCGATAGCGGCATCGATGCGCGCATCGTCAGAACCTTCGGTAATGTTCCAGACGCGTTCTGCGTACTGCAGCAGTTTGGCGCGTTTGGTATCACGTTTTTCATTCCACAGAGCAGGCAGCACGATAGCCAGCGTCTGCGCGTGATCCAGACCGTGCATTGCGGTCAGTTCGTGGCCCAGCATATGGGTTGCCCAGTCCTGCGGCACGCCAGCACCAATCAGGCCGTTCAGCGCCTGAGTGGCAGCCCACATGATGTTGGCACGAACGGCGTAGTTTTCCGGTTCCTGCAGCGCTTTCGGGCCATCTTCAACCAGCGTCAGCAGAATGCCTTCCGCGAAGCGGTCCTGAATTTTGCCGTCAACCGGGTAGGTGACGTACTGCTCTACGGTGTGAACGAATGCATCCACAACGCCGTTAGCAACCTGACGCGGCGGCAGGGTGTAGGTGTAAACCGGGTCCAGAATCGCAAACAGCGGCTGAACGTGTGGGGACATAAAGGCACGTTTGTCACCGGTGGTTTTACGGGAGATAACGGCACCTTTGTTGGACTCGGAACCGGTCGCTGGCAGCGTCAGCACGGAACCCATTGGGATAGCGCTGGTGACGTGGCTGCCGTAGGTTTCCAGAATTTCCCACGGGTCGATGCTGGTATCGTAGTGTGCGGCGGCAGCGATAAACTTAGTGCCGTCCAGTACGGAACCGCCGCCAACGGCCAGCAGGAAGGTGACTTTCTCTTCGCGGGCGATTTTCACCGCATTCATCAGCGTTTCATAAGATGGGTTTGGCTCAATACCGCCGAACTCCAGCACGTCCAGACCTTGCAGTGCGCTCAGCACCTGGTCCAGCACGCCGGTTTTTTTCACGCTGCCGCCGCCGTAGGTAATCAGTACGCGAGCGTCAGCGGGGATCTGAGCGCGCAGGTTTTCGATAGCACCTTTACCGAACAGAATGCGGGTTGGGGTATGAAGATCAAAATTAAACATTGCTCGTTCCCTATAGTGTGGGTGGAAAAAGAGGGCGGTGAGGGGTCATCGCCGAATGACATCATTGTGGTCTTCGTTGTCGTACCTCTCAATGCACATTTCTGCGATTGTCTTGCCCATTTCTCCATAGCTCTGGAGAAATGCGTTAAACAAAGCCACAATGAAAGCGTTAGAAAAGGTACCTGGAGCCCTCGTTGATGAACCGTGAAGAGATCTGTGCACTGCTGACAGAAAAGATTAAGCAGCTGAAAAATAACGAACAAAACCTGAGAACCCTGCTGCCGGATATTCAGCTTATCTATGGTAATCAGCCGAGCGGGCGCACGCCGGTGATGTATCGCCCGGGCATCGTTTTTCTCTTTTCCGGCTATAAGATTGGCTATATCAACGAGCGCACCTTCCGCTACGATGCCAACGAATATCTGCTGCTGACAGTACCTTTACCCTTCGAATGTGAAACTTTTGCGACTGAGGATGCGCCGCTGGCCGGGTTACGCCTGGATGTCGATATTCTGCAGCTACAGGAGCTGCTGATGGATATCGGCGAGGACCCGCTGTTTCACCCGTCGTCGATGGCGGAAAGTGGGATTAACTCAGCCACGCTCTCCGAAGAGATTCTCTGCGCCTCGGAACGCCTGTTGGACGTGATGGAGCGCCCGCTGGACGCGCGCATTCTGGGGAAACAGATTATTCGGGAGATGCTCTACCACGTGCTGACCGGGCCGCGAGGCGGTGCGTTAATGGCGCTGGTTAGCCGCCAGACCCATTTCAGCCAGATTAGTCGGGTGCTCAAGCGTATCGAGAGTCAGTACACCGAAACGCTCAGCGTGGACCAGCTTGCCGCTGAGACCAATATGAGCCTGTCAGCGTTTCACCACAACTTTAAGTCGGTGACCAGCACGTCACCGCTACAGTATCTGAAGACCTATCGTTTGCATAAAGCGCGGATGATGATGGTACATGACGGGCTGAAGGCCAGCGCCGCGGCGATGCAGGTGGGATACGAAAGCGCGTCGCAGTTCAGCCGGGAGTTTAAGCGTTATTTCGGCACGACGCCGGGAGAGGATGCAGCAAGGCTGCGGGGAATGTAATTCGTAGCCCGGGCGAGACGTTTACGCCGACCCCGGGGTAGCTCGGAAGCCATTCCCGGCGTCGCGCTGCTCGGCCGGGCTACACAATATTACGCGTCGCAATACTTCTTCTTAATCACCACAATCACCGTGCCCAGAAGCCCGGCAACCAGCAGGAAGATGGGCAGAATCATCAGGAAGGTCATCACCTGATCTTCATGACGTTTGACGAACGGGATCATGCTAATGGCATAGCCTAAGCTCGTCACCACGCCAACCCACAACAGCGCGCTCAGCCAGTTAAACACCTGGAAACGACGATTCGACAGACCGGAGATACCTGCCATCGTTGGCAGCAGGGTACGGACAAACGCCAGGAAACGCCCCGCCAGCAGCGCCAGCAGACCGTGACGGTCAAACATACAGGTTGCGCGCTGATGGTATTTATCCGGCAGCTGCGCCAGCCAGCCTTTCACCACGCGGGTATTACCCAACCAACGACCCTGAATATAGCTCAGCCAGCAGCCGAGGCTGGCGGCTGCGGTCAGAATGGCAATAGTGGGGACGTAGCCCATCACGCCCTTCGCAATGAGCGCGCCCGCTAATAGCAGAAGGCTATCGCCGGGTAAGAATGAAGCGGGAAGCAGGCCATTTTCCAGAAACAGAGTGGCAAACATGACCAGATAAACGACCCCCACGACGTGCGGATTCGCCAGAGCAGCAAAATCGTGCTGCCAAAGCGCGGCGACAATATCTTGAATAACGACCATGAACATTCCTGTGGAACAGCGTTTTTGCTTATTGTACGCCCGAAAGATTAAGAACACCTTGATCGCGTGCGCAACAAATGAAGCCGCGCTGTTCTGATTTACTGACAACAACGCGGAAACGGTTTACGCCGACGGTGGTCAATCACTTCGGGGACCGACTGTTCTCAACATCGGTGACGCGCCTGACCGACGCATCAAAAACAGTGTTAACCCACCCGATGGCCTAGGCTACCGGGCTGAGGCCATGTTACACGATGCGGGCAAATCCTGCCGCTAAATCCGCAATCAGATCGTCAACGTTTTCTAAACCGATATGGACGCGCACCAGCGTGCCGGTGAAATCGATTTTTCCTTCCGGACGAATGCTGGCGAGCTCGGACGGCTGATTCGCCAGAATCAGCGACTCAAATCCACCCCAGGAGTAGGCCATGCTGAACAGCGAGAAGTTATCGAGGTAGTTTGCCAGTTCTTCATCATTGAGGCGTTTTTTGAGCACGAACGAGAACAGGCCGCTGCTGCCGGTAAAATCACGCTTCCAGAATTCATGCCCTTTACTGCCCGGCAGTGCAGGGTGGTTCACGCGCTCAACCTGCGGCTGCTGCGCCAACCATTCGGCAACCTTCAGGCTGCTTTCATGATGCTGACGTAAACGCACGCCCAGCGTACGCAGACCGCGGCTGGTCATATAAGCGGTGTCGGCATCGAGCATCTGGCCCATCAGGTAGGCGTTTTCGCGCAGCTGCGCCCAGCAGCGTTCGTTAGATACCGCCGTCCCGACCATCGCATCCGAATGGCCAATAAGGTATTTGGTGCCGGCCTGAATAGAAATATCGATACCGAAATCGAGCGCTTTAAACAGAATCCCCGCCGCCCAGGTATTGTCGATCATGATGATCGCTTCAGGCGCGACGCGGCGCACGGCGGCAACGATGGCCGGAATATCGTGCACTTCCATGGTGATAGAACCAGGGGATTCCAGGAACACGATTTTGGTGTTGGGCTTAATCAACTCGGCAATCCCTTCGCCGATCATCGGGTCGAACCAGCTGGTGGTGACGCCCAGCTTACCGAGAATTTTGGTGCAGAAGTCCTGGCTTGGTTCATAGGCGGTGTTGGTCATCAGCACGTTATCGCCCTGTTCCACAAACGCCAGAATGGTGTTGGCGACCGCTGCCGCGCCGCATGGGAAAAGCGCGCAGCCAGCGCCGCCTTCCAGCTCACACATCGCTTCCTGCAATGAGAAGTGGGTGAGGGTGCCGCGACGGCCGTAGAACAGTTCGCCGTTAGCGCGGTTGTGGGTCGCATGTTTTTTGGCGGCGACGGTGTCGAACACCAGCGAGGAGGCGCGCTGAATGACGCTGTTCACCGATCCCTGAGTGTATTTTTTGCTGCGTCCGGCGTTAACCAGCGCGGTATCGAGGTGCTTGTCTGCCATTTTTTATCTGCCTATTTTTATACGTCTGGATGGCTAAATTAACACGATTGCGCGTGGGATCTACCGTTACCTGCGCGAACAGCAGAAAATTTTGCTAAAAAACCGGCTGAAAACTTTTTTACTGCGTAAGCGCAAGGAAAATAAGTGTGATTTGGGTCAATATGTAAATACTAATGAGAACTACTATCAATTCGACGATGTTTTGATATTATTGTGCTCAGAATTTGTGATTTATGTCCTGGAGATACACAGTGGGTAATAATTTGATGCAGGCGGATCTCTCCGTTTGGGGTATGTATCATCATGCCGACATCGTGGTTAAAGTGGTCATGATTGGCTTGATACTGGCATCCGTCGTCACCTGGGCTCTTTTCTTCAGCAAGGGTGCTGAGCTTCTTTCCCATAAGCGCCGCCTCAAGCGCGAACAGAAACTGTTAGCGGATGCGCGTTCTCTGAATCAGGCGACTGAAATGGCAGGCGCATTTGATGCCAATAGCCTGAGCTCCCAGTTAATCAACGAAGCGCAGAACGAGCTGGAGCTCTCTGCGGGTTCCGAAGATAACGAAGGCATTAAAGAACGTACCGGCTTCCGTCTGGAACGTCGCGTGGCGGCCGTGGGTCGTCATATGGGCCGTGGTAACGGCTTCCTGGCGACCATCGGTGCTATCTCCCCGTTCGTCGGCCTGTTTGGTACCGTATGGGGTATCATGAACAGCTTCATCGGCATCGCCCAGACCCAGACCACTAACCTGGCGGTTGTGGCGCCGGGTATTGCAGAAGCGCTGCTGGCGACCGCGATTGGTCTGTTCGCCGCGATTCCTGCGGTGGTCATCTATAACATCTTTGCGCGTCTGATTGGCGGCTTTAAAGCCAACCTGAGCGACGTTGCGGCGCAGGTTCTGCTGCTGCAAAGCCGTGACCTGGACCTCAGCGCCAGCGGCGTACATCCGGTGCGTACCGCCCAGAAATTACGAGTAGGTTAACGCCCCATGGCAATGCGTCTTAATGAAAATCTGGACGATAATGGCGAAATGCATGATATCAACGTGACGCCGTTTATCGATGTCATGTTGGTACTGCTGATTATCTTCATGGTTGCCGCGCCGCTGGCAACCGTCGATGTCAAAGTGAATCTGCCAGCGTCATCCAGCCAACCGCAGCCTCGCCCGGATAAACCGGTCTATCTGTCGGTGAAGGCGGACAAATCGATGTTCCTCGGCAATGATCCTATCACCGACGACAACATGGTGACGGCGATTGATACGCTCACGGAAGGTAAGAAAGATACCACCATCTTCTTCCGCGCGGATAAAACCGTGGACTACGAAACGATGATGAAGGTCATGGATACCCTGCACCAGGCGGGCTATCTGAAGATTGGCCTCGTTGGCGAAGAAACCGTCGCGAAAAAATAAGTATCCCGGATGGCGCGTTCTGCGCCATCCGTTATTATTGCCCCGGCAATATAATATTTCCCTTAAGTCTTATCTATTCCAACCCGCTGTTAAATAAAATTAAGTGCGGCTTAATCTTGTCGGTATATTTCTAACAATATACTGGCTAGCGATAAATAACCCCTCTACGCTTAATTCTGAACGCTAACAATAATATGATGTGAAATGACACCTGCGCGGGCGGAATATATCATGGCAATAATGACGTTGTGGCAGCCCAACGGGCTGTCTCAGGATCTGTTCTCTTTATCCTCTATTCGCCGCAGAGCGGACCGGCTGCTGATGGTGCTGGCCTGGGTGATGTGGGGCGTTTCGCTAGGCGTCGGGGCGATGAACGATGACCTCAGCCTGGCGCTGCTGGCGGCAACGCTGCTTTCTGTACTGGGCACATTGATGACGCTCCTTTTTCCCGGCAGATTAATTACCCGGCTGGTCTACGCCTTTATTATGATGGCTTATTCCGCGCTGCTTATTCAACTGGGTAGTGGTGAAACCGAATACCACTTCTCGGTGTTTGTATTGCTCTCTGCGCTGCTGGCATGGCGAGACTGGCGACCATTAATTATGGGCGCGGCTGTTATTGCCGTACATCATCTGGTGTTTAATTATTTACAGGAATATGGCCTGTTCAATATTACCGTATTCATGCATACCGGGCTGGAAATGGTGGTGATGCACGGGCTGTACGTTGTCGCGCAGACGATATTTCTGGTGCTGCTGGCGGTGCGGATGGAGCAGGATGCCCGCTCGGCCAGCGAAGTGGCGAAGCTGGCCTCGGTGATTAACCGCGAGTCGGGCTTCCTGACGCTTGAGCGTGACAGCAAAACCAGCCGCTCTCCGTTTGCCCGTACCTTTAGCCTGACACTGGATGCGATGCGAAATACCCTTGAGCAGGTCAGCGGCAATGTCTCTGAACTGCTGGAAGCCTCGCAAACGCTGCTCCAGCGCAACACTGCGCTCTCTGAGCGTACGGATAACCAGGCCCGCTCGCTAGCGGTCACCGCTAGCGCCATGGAACAGCTTGCCGGGGCGGCGTCGCTCACCAGCGAGAAGGCCAGCGAAGCGCGAACGCTGGCGGAGCAGGCGAGCGGCGTAGCGCAGGAGGGCGGGGAGAATATTCGCTCGGCGATGGCCTCAATGGCGCATATTCGCGATGAGTCGCTGAAAATCAACGGGATTCTTGAGCTTATCGACGGTATTGCCTTCCAGACCAATATTCTCTCGCTGAACGCTTCCGTTGAGGCGGCGCGGGCGGGCGCGCACGGCAAAGGCTTTGCGGTAGTAGCCGCCGAAGTACGTACGCTGGCGCTGCGCTGCGAAGAAGCGGCCCGCGATATTCGCCAGATGATTGCTACCTCCGTCGAGCGTACCCATCAAGGAGCGGAGCAGGTTGAACGGGCGGGGAAAACGATGGCGTCGATTATCAGCAATATCGACAGCCTGCAGCCCTGCGTCGATGTGTTGTTCTCAATGAGCGACCAGCAGAAAACCAGCGTGCTGCAGATGAAAGGCAGCATTGCCACCATCGATGCCAGCGTGCAGGAGAACATCCAGCACGTGGCCCAAACCATTCAGGTGGCGCATCAGCAGCAGCGTCATACCGGCGAACTGAAGTCGGCGATTTCCGTTTTCCGCCTGGTGTAAGGTCACAAAAATGAAAGTGGTATGATAAATCATCCAGTTATGTGACAACTTCCGCAGTTGCCAGAAAACGTAATACCAGTACGAAAAATGACAATATGATTGTCTTAGGCATCCTCCTACATTGAAGCCTCTTCAATTCCGGAGGATATTCTCGTGGCAAATGACAGCAAATTGTCTATCGCAGAAAAGCTGGGATATGGCATGGGCGACGCCGCTTGCGGCATCGTCTACTCTTCTGTAACGATGTTTTTGACCTGGTTTTACACGGATATTTACGGCCTCTCCGCCGCGGCGGTAGGGGTGATGTTCCTGGTGACCCGCGTGCTGGACGCCATCACCGACCCGCTGACCGGCATCGTCGCCGACCGGGTTAAAACCCGCTGGGGCCACTTCCGCCCGTGGCTTATCTGGTTTGCCATTCCCTACGCGGTACTGGCGGTGATGACCTTCACCACGCCCGCCTTTGGTGCTTCGGGTAAGCTGGTTTACGCCTACCTGACCTACACCTTACTGATGCTGTGCTACACCTTTATCAATATTCCTTACTGCGCGCTGGGCGGGGTGATCACTCGCGACGAAAAAGATCGTCTGTCGGCGCAGTCCTACCGCTTCACCATCTCTTCAATTGCCGGGCTGATGGTCTCCGTGGCAACGCTGTTCCTGGTCGACTATCTCGGCAAAGAGGACAAGCAGTTCGGCTTCCAGGCCACCATGGGGATTATGGGAGTGATTGCCATCGTGATGCTGGCGTTCTGTTTCTTCTCTACCAAAGAGCGCGTGGCGCCAGCGGTTGAGCAGCAGGGGAGCATCCGTGAAGATCTGCGTTCGCTGCTGGCGAACGATCAGTGGCGGATCGTGGCGATCATTACCTTCTTCTCCAGTATGGCGGGCGTAATGCGCAGCGCCGCCACGCTCTACTACGCCACTTACCTGATGATGGGCGGCGTGGAGTCCGCGGCGGGGACGGCGATGAAGTCGGCCTTTGTCTCAACCAGCGTCGTCGGCACCATTATCGGCAGTATTGCCGCCGGCTGGCTGGCGAAGCGATATCGCGCGGTTTCGCTGTTCAAAAATATCAACCTGCTGCTGGTGGCGGTGGGCGTGGTGATGTTCTTTGTGCCGCCGACCTGGCTGCCGGTCGTCTTCCCGCTCTATTTCCTCGTCGGCTTCTTCCACCAGATGTATCAACCGTTTAAGTGGAACATGATGGCCAACGCCGCCGACTACGGCGAGTGGAAATTTGGTCGCCGCATTACTGGCCTCTCTTATTCCGGCAACCTGTTTGCGCTGAAAATGGGCATGGCGGTAGCCGGTGCGGTAGTGGGCTTCTCGCTGGGGCTGTTTGGCTATCAGGCGGGCGTCAGCGAACAAACGCCGATGGCGACGATGGGCATCGTTGGCCTGCTGACGCTTGGGCCATCGCTCTCTTATCTGGTGCTGTGGTGGTTGTCCCGCTTCTATAAGCTCGACGACCAGAAAATGGCGATGATTCAACGTGACCTCTCCGCTCGCCAGCAGGCAGGTTCTCCGGCGACAACCGCGGAGCCGCACGCGGTTGACGGCGAATTGAGTAAAGCCTGAGGAGGGTGAGATGACGCAATCTGAATATCAGAACCCGATTCTGTGCGCAGACTATTCGGACCCGGATATCGTCCGGGTCGGGGATGACTTCTTTATGGTCTCCTCCAGTTTTAACCATATGCCCGCGCTGCCGATTCTGCATTCGACGGACCTGGTCAACTGGCAGATTATCAACCACGTTTTCGACGCGCTGCCGCTGCCGGGCTACGACGAATATCAGCCGGGAAAAGGCGTATGGGCCCCCTCGATTCGCTGGCATGACAATAAGCTGTGGGTGTTTTTCAGCACGCCGGATGAAGGCATTTTCATGTGCCAGACTGACGATCCCTGGGGTCAATGGAGCGCGCCGCACTGCGTGCAGCCCGCGAAAGGCTGGATTGACCCCTGCCCGTTCTGGGATGATAACGGCGACGCCTGGCTGGTGCATGCTTTTGCCCATAGCCGCAGCGGCATCAAGCATAAGCTGCAGCTGTTTGCCATGTCGCCTGACGGTACTTCTCTTCTGGGCGAAGGGCGCATCATCTATGACGGCAGCTGCGATCAGCCGACGCTGGAGGGGCCGAAAGTCTATAAGCGCGGCGGCTGGTACTACATTTTCGCCCCAGCGGGCAGCGTCGAGACGGGCTGGGAAACCGTGCTGCGCGCCAGCAGTATGACCGGTCCGTGGGAGGCCAGAAACGTCTTGTTCCAGGGCGACACGCCGGTGAATGGCCCGCATCAGGGCGGCTGGGTGGAGCTGGACGACGGTGAATGCTGGTTTGTGCACTTCCAGGATGCGCACCTCTATGGGCGGATTGTTCACCTGCAGCCGATGCGTTGGGAGCAGGATGGCTGGCCGCGTATCGGTGAACCGATGGGCGATGAAGGGGAAGGGCAGCCGGTGATGCGCTGGGCGCGTCCGACAAGCCTGCCGCCGTCGCCGCGTGGCTTGCCGCAAACCGACGATAGCTTCGTGCACGGCGTACCGGGCCTGCAGTGGCAATGGCAGGCTAACCCGCGTGCAGACTGGCTGCTGCCGGGCAACGACCGCCTCAATTTACGCTGCTGTCCGCTGCCGCAGGGTGAGGATAAAGGCAACTTTTACTGGCTACCTAACCTGCTGCTGCAAAAATTCCCCGCCTGGCAGTTTACCGCCCGGACGTCGCTGACGTTGAAGGCGGCGGAAAACGGTGATGCGGGCGGTCTGATTATCTACGGCGAGCGCTACGCGGCGCTGCTGCTGGAGAGACGGGACGGGCAGCATCAGCTGCTTTGGGTGACGGGCTGGATGAGCGATGCCGGTATCGTGCGCGAAAGCCGTCAGGTTATCGCGCCGCTGAACGCTGGGCGCTGCGAGCTACAGGTCAGCGTGACCCGAGGAGGCATTTGCCGCTTCGCCTGGCGTGAGCCTGAGGGAAACTGGCAGTCGGTGACACCGCCGTTTGCGGCGGGCAAAGGTAAATGGGTGGGGGCTAAAGTGGGGCTTGTCGCGCTGACGCTGGAAGCTGCGGCATCGCAGGGGAGCTGCGGGTTTGACTACTTTGCGACGGAGATTACCGGCTGATCCGGGCGCTTCTCGTCATCTTTATCGAGTTTAAGGATGACGTTGGAAGTCCGGTAGTCGCCATCGGCGAGGCCGCGGCTGATTTCAAGGGTCGCGGTTTCGCGGTGCAGCACATGCTGATAGCTGGCTTCGGTATGGGCGAGGATTTTATCGCGCAGGTGCGGATAGCGTTCCATCACTTCGCATAGTGCGGCACCGAAGATCTCTTCTTTCACCTGGTAGGCATAAATTTCGCGGCGATTCTTCCACTTCATTTTGACCAGCGCGGCGGTGAGCGGCACGGATGGGCTGGAGATGCGGCGGCCCTCGGCGCTTTTTTCTTCGCGCAATACCTGAAGGTTACGTTGCAGGAGCGTCTCGTCGCTTACCGGTGGGCTTAACGATATATTAGCCTGATTAACATCGACAAGTTTCATACTTACTTATCCGTTAAATTATAAAACAGCGGCGTGACTTTTTCCTGCGTCATTAAATTAAGCCAAATTTCATTGCCATTATCATTTATCTCCTGGGTTTTTAACTCAATAATTTGACTTAACTCCAGTGAGGAGATCTCCCCCTGAACAACCAGGTTATTTAGCATAAGGGCAAAGGCTTCAATTTTTGCAACGCGATATAATCTGTCCTTAATATGACGATCGCGCTCTTCCAGCAATGGGTTACGTGATTGACCACCGCTTATCAATATCTCATCCTGCCAGTCTGCCAGCGAAGCCTTTTCCGGCTCTGCCTGCGTGCTGGCCTTTACCTCCTGAGGCTCGCCGTCTACGGCAGAGATACAGAAGCGGGCTGGGATAAGGGTTTCAGCGATCATATACCTGTCATCTTTCGAATGGCTGGAAAGTGTTTTTTATTATAGTGAGGTTCGTTGACATTATCATGGTGCACTTTTAAAATCAAAAAAAGTGGAGAAAACCATGAGCGGTATTATTTATTTTGTGATGGTGTTGCTGCTACTCACCGCCGTTATTTTAATTTTTCTGTATGGTCAAAATAACGAATCGTCTGATACCAATAATGAAACCGTTACGCCTTTGGCCCCTGCGCCACTCAGCAAAGATGAAGGTGAAAATCATTTCGCCAGCCTGATGAGCAGTATCACCCCGGTGTGGTACTGGCGTATTAATCATGAGTATATCGACTTCCTGCAATCCACCATCAAGCGCATGTCGATAGACGAGCTAAAAGAGACGCCTGGGCTGTTCGAAGCGCAGGATCGCTGCCGCAACCTCAACGGCGCGGTGTATGAGTATTATGATGAAATCAAACGTCGCTGCCTCAAAGGCGAGCGCGTTGCGCCGGTCGATCCAGTGGTGGAGAGCTTAAAGCAGTGTTACCAGGAGTTCGCTCACGAAGCTTATCCGGAACTGGTAGGGCTGGTGTGGCCTGACTATCGGCGTCCGTTTATTCGTCCCCATGATGTGTGATTACATCTGTTGTTATGATGTTGCATAGTTGCGATATACTAGGCCGAATTTGACTGACGAACAGGACATTATGGAACGTTTTCTGGAAAATGCGATGTACGCATCGCGATGGATTCTGGCCCCGGTCTACTTTGGTCTTTCGCTGGCGCTGCTGGCGTTATCCCTGAAGTTCTTTCAGGAGATCCTTCACGTTCTGCCGAATATCTTCAGTATGGCGGAAGCGGATCTTATCCTGACGCTGCTGTCGCTGGTGGATATGACGCTGGTGGGCGGGCTGCTGGTGATGGTGATGTTTTCCGGCTATGAAAACTTTGTGTCGCAGCTGGATATCAGCGAGCACAAAGAGAAGCTCAACTGGCTGGGTAAGATGGATGCCACCTCGCTGAAGAACAAGGTTGCTGCATCGATTGTGGCTATCTCTTCTATTCACCTGCTGCGCGTGTTTATGGATGCTAAGAACGTGCCGGACAACAAGCTGATGTGGTACGTGATTATCCACCTGACGTTTGTGCTGTCGGCGTTTGTGATGGGCTATCTGGATAGCCTGACTCGCGGGAAAAAATAGCCTTTCGACATCCCCGGGGTCGGCGTGAACGCCTCGCCCGGGCTACATTCCCTGTAGCCCGGCCAAGCGAAGCGCCGCCGGGGTTTGCTACTTATCTGACGACGCCTGCCACAAATTCAACTGCCCATCGGCGACATGCTTATCAATCTGCGCCAGCTCTTCTGCCGTAAAGCTTAGGTTCTCCAGCGCCTTCACGTTCTCCTCAATTTGCTCCGGGCGGCTTGCGCCAATCAACACCGAGGTCACGCGGCTGTCTTTCAGCAGCCAGCTTAGCGCCATCTGCGCCATCGACTGACCACGCTGCTGCGCCATCTCGTTGAGCAGACGCAGGCTGTTGAGGTTGCTCTCGCTCAGCATATTCTCCGTCAGGCCGCGCGCTTTTTTTCCTTCCGTCTGCATGCGGGAACCTTCCGGGATACCGTTCAGGTATTTGCCGGTCAGCAGCCCCTGCGCCAGCGGGGTAAAAGCAATGCAGCCAACGCCGTTGTGCTCAAGAGTATCCAGCAGGCCGCTCTTATCCACCCAGCGGTTAAGCAGGTTATAAGAAGGCTGATGGATCAACAGCGGGATCTTCCACTCGCGCAGCAGCTCCACCATCGCCTGGGTGCGTTCGGAAGAGTAGGAGGAGATGCCTACGTAGAGCGCTTTCCCGCTCTGCACCGCCTGCGCTAACGCCGCGGCGGTCTCTTCCATTGGCGTTTTCTCATCGACGCGGTGGGAATAGAAGATATCCACGTACTCCAGCCCCATGCGCTGCAGGCTCTGGTCGAGGCTTGCCAGCAGATATTTACGGGAGCCGCCGGAACCATAAGGCCCTGGCCACATGTCGTAACCGGCCTTGGTAGAGATAATCAGCTCATCGCGATACCCGGCAAAGTCTTCCCGCAGCAGGCGACCAAAGTTCTCCTCGGCGCTGCCCGGCGGTGGCCCGTAGTTATTCGCCAGATCGAAATGGGTGATGCCGCAGTCAAAGGCTTTGCGCAGCAGCGCGCGCTGGCCGTCGATGGCAGCGATATGGCCGAAACTGTGCCATAGGCCGAGGGACAGTGCCGGAAGCTGTAAACCGCTGCGGCCGCAGTAGCGATACTGCATCTGTTGGTAACGGGCTGGGTTTGCTTGCCAGGCCATAAGGTCTCCTTCTCTTTTTATTTTGAAACACTGTTCCCAGCGTACTTATTTTTGTGATGCACGCCCGTTGTGCCGATCACACTGTCGTGGATGAGGACGAAAAATACGCACGCTATTCCTCTTTGTGAGTAGTCCTTAAATAGCGCTAGCCATCGCTCAAAAAATCGCTATATAATTTTATATATAACGATTGAGGGTGTAGAGATGGACAACCATTTTGGCAAAGGGTTAATTGCGGGACTGAAGGCGCCTTATGCCGACAGCGCGCAGAAGGTGGTCGGGTTTTGCACCGACTATAAGCGTGGCTTTGTGCTGGGCTTTTCACACCGTATGTTTGAGAAAACCGGTGACCGTCAGCTGAGTGCCTGGGAGGCGGGGGTGTTGACGCGCCGCTACGGGCTGGATAAAGAGATGGTGATGGATTTCTTCAAAGAGCATGATTCCAGCACCACCGTTCGCTACTTTATGGCGGGCTACCGGCTGGAAGGTCAATAAAACCGGGTGCCAGGCACCCGGCTTTTCATCATGATTGCTGACGCTTGTCTTCGGTATTGGTATCGAAGTCACTGGCGTCATGACGCTCGTGCAGCTGTTCGTTCAGCGGGCCATTAGTACGGTTGACGATACGACCGCGCTTCACGCCCGGACGGCTGGCGATGTCCTGCGCCCAGCGCATCACGTTTTTGTAGCTCTGCGCATCCAGGAATTCATCTGCCCCGTACACATTCCCCAACACCACGTTGCCGTACCACGGCCAGATAGCGATATCAGCGATGGTGTACTCTTCACCCGCCACGTAGCGCCCGTGCGCCAGTTGCTTATCCAGCACGTCCAACTGACGTTTTGCTTCCATGGTGAAGCGGTTGATGGCGTACTCAATCTTCACCGGCGCGTAGTTATAGAAATGACCAAAACCGCCGCCGAGGAACGGGGCTGAGCCTTGCAGCCAGAACAGCCAGTTCAGGGTTTCGGTACGCCCGGCCGGATCTTTTGGCAGGAAGTGACCAAATTTCTCCGCCAGATAGAGCAGGATATTGCCGGACTCAAACACGCGGGTTGGCGGCGTGGTGGAGTGGTCGCTAAGGGCCGGGATCTTCGAGTTCGGGTTCACTTCCACAAAGCCGCTGGAGAACTGGTCGCCCTCGCCAATGCGAATCAGCCACGCGTCGTATTCCGCTTCCGTTACGCCCGCCGCCAGCAACTCTTCCAGCATAATCGTCACTTTCTGGCCATTTGGCGTGCCCAGGGAGTAAAGCTGGAGCGGATGATGGCCTACCGGCAGCGCTTGTTCATGAGTGGCACCGGAAATGGGACGGTTGATGTTGGCAAATGCGCCGCCGTTGCTTTGATTCCATTCCCAGACTTTGGGTGGCTGATAGGTGTTCTCTGACATAATCGCTCGCCTTATTTTGATGATGTGTTGAGGTAGTGAAGTTTAGCAGCTTCAGGCAAAAATCCGTGCCGCCCAGACGCTGACGTCGTCGCCGCTGCCCAGGTCTGGCTGTACCAGCCCGTTAACCATAAAGGTCGGGGAGACGTGAATGCCGTTCTGGCGGGCATAACGCGCATGCCACTTAATCTCTTTTTGCAGCGCCGGCTCGGCAAAGGCGTCGGCGAGCAGCACACCGCTGTAGCGTTCAATACGGGCAATAATTTCCCGCGGCGTGGTGTCCATATTCGGACCGCTGCAGTGGTCGGTAAACTCAAATTCTTCGCGATGGTCGGCTACCGCTTTCATGACTTTGTGCGCTGCATTTTTGCCGTCCGGCAGCGTGGAAGCGGCCAGAATGCAGCGAACAATCACCCCGGAAAATAGATGCCACGGCTGTGACTGTAAGCGAATTTTGACGCTGACGTTCTCTTCACCGACGAGTTCCAGCAGCGCGTCCAGCTTGTTGAAAGTCTTAACGGAAAACGGGCAGGTTGGCTCCAGGAACACCTCAAACGTGCGTGCGCCGTGGCCCCAGACCAGCGGTTGTGCCTGTAAACTCATGTGGACTCCTGATGGTTAAGTGTGCATTTTTCGGATGAATATTTTTGCCCCCGATGGGTCATCCTCGCATACACGGGTGTATGATTAATCCACTTTTGTTGGATTAATTTCAACGTGCGGGCGAGAAAATCGCACGGTATGTTTGAGGAAGGTTCATGAGCAAGGGAAGTACCAATAGTGACGCCCCATTTGGCACGTTGTTGGGGTATGCGCCGGGTGGCGTAGCGATTTACTCTTCAAATTACAGCAGCTTAAAACCGGGCGACATGCCTGATGACGCATCGTTTCGTAGCTACATCGACAACGAATACATGGGCCACAAGTGGCAGTGCGTCGAGTTCGCCCGCCGTTTCCTGTTTATCAACTACGGATTTGTCTTCACCGACGTTGGCATGGCCTACGAGATCTTCTCGCTGCGCTATCTGCGCCAGGTGGTGAACGACGCGATTCTCCCGCTTCAGGCGTTTGCTAACGGCTCCCGCCGTGCGCCGCTCGTCGGCTCTTTGCTGATCTGGCAAAAGGGCGGTGAGTTTAATGAAACCGGCCACGTGGCGGTGGTGACGCAACTGCTGGGCAACAAGGTGCGCATTGCGGAGCAAAATGTACTGCACTCGCCGCTGCCCGCAGGCCAGCAGTGGACCCGTGAGCTGACGCTCGAGGTTAAAGACGGTCACTACACGCTGCAGGACACCTTTGACGACACCACCATTCTGGGCTGGATGATTCAGACCGACGACGCACGCTACGGCCTGCCGCAGCCCGCCATTGCCGGTGAAGCGCTGAAGCTTGGCGGGGCGCGACTGGAGAACAAAGGCCAGTTTGAGGGTAAATGGCTGGATGAAAAAGATTCGCTCCAGCAGGCCTATATCGCCGCCAACGGTCACGTGATTAACGCCGATCCGTATCAGTACTTCACCATGACCGAAAGCGCTGAGCAGGAGCTGATCAAAGCAACCAACGAGATGCACCTGATGTATCTCCACGCCACCGACAAAGTGATGCGTGATGACAACCTGCTGGCGCTGTTCGACATCCCGAAAATCCTCTGGCCGCGTCTGCGCCTATCCTGGCAGCGCCGTCGCCACGATATGATCACCGGGCGCATGGACTTCTGCATGGACGAGCGCGGGCTGAAGGTTTACGAGTACAACGCCGACTCCGCCTCCTGCCACACCGAAGGTGGCCTGATCCTCGAACAGTGGCTGAAAACCGGCTATCGCGGCAATGGCCATAACCCGGCAGAAGACCTGCTGGGCGAACTGGTGGGGGCGTGGAAACACAGCCAGGCGCGACCGTTCGTGCACATCATGCAGGACAACGATCTGGAAGAGAATTACCACGCCCAGTTTATGCAGCGTGCCCTTGAACAGGCGGGCTTTGAGAGCAAAATTCTCTATGGCCTGGACGAGCTGCGCTGGGACGCTGCCGGTCAACTGATTGACGGGGATGGTCGTCTGGTGAACTGCGTGTGGAAAACCTGGGCGTGGGAAACCGCCATCGAACAGGTGCGTGAGGTTGACGAAGATGAATACGCCGCCGTGCCGATTCGCACCGGTAACCCGGATAACGAAGTGCGGCTGATTGATGTGCTGCTGCGCCCGGAAGTGATGGTCTTTGAGCCGCTGTGGACGGTTATCCCGGGCAACAAGGCGATTCTGCCGGTGCTGTGGTCGCTGTTCCCGAATCATCCATATCTGCTGGATACCGATTTTGAAGTGAGCGAACACCTGGCAAAAACGGGTTATGCGATTAAGCCTATTTCCGGTCGCTGCGGCAGTAATATCGACCTGGTCAGCGGGAACGATCGGTTACTGGATCAAACCAGCGGTAAATTTGTTGATAGAAAAAATATTTACCAGCAACTTTGGTGCTTGCCAAACGTCGCAGGAAAATATATTCAGGTATGTACCTTTACCGTCGGCGGTAATTATGGCGGCACCTGTTTACGCGGTGACGAATCTCTGGTGATTAAAAAAGAGAGCGATATTGAACCGCTGGTGGTAATAAAAGATAACGAATAAAGGTGAGTAGCCCGGACGAGGCGTTAAACGCGCCGACTCCGGGGATGTTCCCGGCGTCGCGTTGCTCGGCCGGGCTACGGTAAAAGAAAGCCTGCAATAAACACAACAACAAGACAGAAAAGGAAATGAATATGCACGATCGGCGACTCGCCGTGCGCGCGGGTGAACTCAAACCCTCCGCCGTCCGCGAACTCTTAAAACACAGTAAACTGCCCGGCGTGATTTCTCTCGGTGGCGGCATTCCAGCCCCGGAGCTTTTTGATACCGAAGGGCTGGAGCTGGCGGTGCAGAAGGTGATGAGCGAACGCTTTAACGACGCATTCCAGTACGGTTTGACCGAAGGCTACCCGCCGCTGCGTCAGGCCGTCAGCGAACTGTGCCAGGCGCGCGGTGTGGCCTGTCAGGCAAGCCATGTGTATATCACCTCTGGCTCGCAGCAGTCACTGGATATCGTGGCCCGTACGCTGCTCGACCCGGGCGATGCGATTGTCGTCGAACGCCCAACCTACCTGGCGGCGCTACAGGTCTTCCAGCTGGCGCAGGCCAACATTCTGAGCGTCGATACCGACGACAACGGCATGCTGGTGGAACAGCTCGCCGAACTGCTTGCCACCACCCGCGTGAAGGCCGTTTATCTGGTGCCAACCTTTGGTAACCCAGGTGGTAAAACCCTGAGCGACGACCGTCGTCGCCGTCTGGTAGAACTGGCGAAGCAACATGATTTCGTCATCATCGAAGACGACCCGTACGGTGAAATCAGCTTTACCGATGAAGTGCAGCGCCCGCTGTACCAGCACGCGGTGGAACTGGGCTGCGAAGATCAGGTGGTCTACACTTCAACCTTCTCTAAAATTCTGGCGCCGGGCATGCGCATTGGCTGGATTGTGATGCCGGACTGGCTGGCGCAGCAGACGGTGATCGTCAAGCAGGCCGCTGATTTGCACACCAATATGCTGTCGCAGGTGATTACCGCTGAATACCTGAGTCTGGGCCGCCTGGAAAACCAGATTGCGCTTATCCGCGAAGACTACCGTAAGAAGTGTGATGCGCTGGCCGACGCGCTGGAAAGCCGTCTGGGCGAACATATCGAGTTCAGCCGTCCGAAGGGCGGGATGTTCCTGTGGGCGCGCTTCCGCTACCCATTCGACACCATGAAGTGGCTGGAAAAAACGCTGGAAAACGGCGTGGTGTATGTGCCGGGTGAAGCGTTCTACAACGATAATCCGGATACCCGTACCCTGCGTCTGTCGTACTCGACGGTATCACAGGAAGGGCTGATGACCGCCGTGGAACGCCTGGCGAAATCACTGTAATCTGCTCGTACTCCGCGCTGAACGCTAGCGCGGAGTCACTTCTCTTAATCCTGGTCAGCCATCCGGTCATCAACCCAGATAAGCATTAGCGAGGCCAGAAAGGCCGCCGCTGCGGTACCCATAAATAACAACATACCCATATCCCGATTTATTTTTTTATTATTCTGCTATTTCCGCAGCGTGATTATTGCTATCCGTGAGGGTTATTTTAATATCATGCGGGGCGCTGGCGAGGGTAAAGAAACTGTCGGCATCAATATCGAAATTAAGAATGATTTCCTTATATTTTCCGCAGGTAATTAATTCTTTCGCTTCACTAATACTGTTGGCTGTAATGGTAGACATCGTAGGACCCTATTAGAAAACTGAGAAGAAAATAAGAGCTAGCGTTTATCAGATCAACTACTTTTTCCTGGGGTCTTTATCAAATGAAATCCTGATGATGTTAACGGGCAAAAGATAATGTCTGATTTCACTTAGGCCGCAGATTTTCGTTTTAGCGTGGCGCATTTCTCCGCTGCAATCCACCCGGATAAGAGCGCTATCTGCTACCAGAAGGGAATCCCTCTCTAACCCGTTCATTGTAGGGCGGGCGTACCTCGTGAAGAGGAAATCTTTACGCCAGTGAACTTGCTACCGTATTCCCCATTGAAATTGGGTACAAAATAAGCGGTAAAAATGAGCAATGTCGTTCCAGGTGTAAGCGGCTATCAAGGGCCAGCGGGTGGATGGGGTGCGGTCAAAGCGGTGACCGCCTCGGTGTTTTCACAAAAGGCCGTCGCACGCGATATCATCGCGATGTTCCGCATGAACCAGGTCAAAGGTTTTGATTGTCCCGGCTGCGCCTGGCCAGACCCAGGCCACCGTTCACCGATGGAGCTTTGCGAAAACGGCGTGAAGGCCGTTTCCTGGGAGACGACCAGCAAGAAAGCCTCCCCGGAATTTTTCCGCCAGCATACGGTGGCTGAACTGTGGCATTACAGCGACTATGCGCTGGAAAACATTGGCCGCCTGACCCACCCCATGAAATACGACACTGCCACCGACACCTGGCAGGCGGTGGAGTGGCAGATAGCTTTCGCGGAAATCGGCGAGCAGCTGCGCAGCCTGGCTTCCCCAGAACAGGTAGAGTTTTATACCTCCGGGCGTACCTCCAACGAAGCGGCATTCCTCTACCAGCTGTTTGCCCGCGAATACGGCAGCAGCAACTTCCCGGATTGCTCCAATATGTGCCACGGGCCGACCAGTGCGGGCCTGACGCCCGCTATTGGCCTGGGTAAAGGCACCGTTGAACTCGACGATTTCGAACACTGTGACCTGGTGATTTGCATCGGCCACAACCCAGGCACCAACCATCCGCGCATGCTCACCACGCTGCGTGAAGTGGCGCAGCGTGGCGCTCGCATCATCTCTATCAACCCGCTGGCGGAAAGGGGGCTTGAACGTTTTAGCTTCCCACAAAGCCCAACGGATATGCTCAAAGGTCACGCCACCACCCTCAGCAACGAATACTACCAGGTGAAAATGGGCGGCGATGCCTCGCTGCTCAAAGGGATCATGAAAGCGCTGATCGAGATGGATGAAGCCCGGATTTTGCTTGGTCAGGAACCGTGCCTCGACCGCGCGTTTCTGGCTGAGCATACCCACGGCTATCAGGAACTGTACGACGACCTGCATCGCTGTAGCTGGGCGGAACTGGAACAAGACTCCGGCCTGACTCGTAGCCAGATGGAAGACCTCGCCGACCGTTACGACAAATCGAACGCCACCATCATCTGTTACGGGCTGGGCATCACCCAGCACAAGAACGGCACGGAGAACGTCCAGCAGCTGGTGAACCTGCTATTGCTGAAGGGCAATATGGGCAAGAAAGGGGCAGGGATCTGCCCGCTGCGCGGTCACTCCAACGTGCAGGGCGACCGCTCGGTAGGAATTAACGAAGCGGCATCAGAGGAGTTTCTGGTACGGCTCGAAGGGCGCTTTAACATCAGCGTATCTCGCAAACACGGTCGCTCCAGCGTGGAGAGCATTCGCGCTATTGAACGTGGCGACGCCAAAGCGCTTATCTGCATGGGCGGTAATCTGGCGGTGGCGATGCCGCAGCCCCAGCGCACCTTCGAGGCGATGAAAAAGCTCGACCTGCAGGTACACGTCGCCACCAAGCTTAACCGTTCGCATCTGCTGATGGCGAAGCACAATTACCTGCTGCCAGCGCTGGGCCGAACCGAGCGCGATATGCAGGCTAGCGGGATCCAGTCGGTGACTGTGGAAGATTCGATGTCGATGGTGCACGCCTCCTGCGGGGCGCTGAAACCGGCCTCGCGCTGGCTGAAGTCAGAACCGGCGATTGTGGCGGAGATGGCGCGCGCCACTTTGCCGCACTCCCCGGTGAACTGGGAAGCGATGATGGGAGACTATGCGCTGATCCGCGACGCGATTGCCGACGTGATCCCGGCATTTGCCCACTATAACGCCCGCATTGCTGAGCCAGGCGGTTTCCGCATGGATACGCCAGCCTCACGCCGTGAGTGGAATACCCCCACCGGCAAGGCCAACTTTGTGGTGAGCCGCCAGCGTGCCGTGGAGCGCGAGCAGCAGCCCGCTGATGCGTTGGTGCTGGCAACATTACGCAGCCACGATCAGTACAACACCACCATTTATGGCATGAACGACCGCTATCGTGGGATCACCGGTCGCCGCGACGTGGCGTTCTTAAGTCAAGCGGAAGCCGATGCGCGCGGGCTTGTTGAAGGTGATGTGATTAATATTCAGGCGCTGGACGATCACGGCAAGCCGAGCGAAGGCCGAACGATGTACGGCCTGACAGTGGTGGTGTACAGCATGGCGACCGGATCGATTGGTGCCTACCTGCCGGAAGCGAATGTACTGCTCTCATTGGATGCGGTGGACACTAAAAGTTTGACGCCAGCCTACAAGAGCGTACCGGTGCTGATAACCAAAGCATAGGACGCACAAACCGTCACCACGAAACCAGCCGCCAGGCTGGTTTTGTCGTTTCTGGTAGCAGAATAACTTCGTGGTAATGAGATTTATTCGCAATAAAGCCTTTACAGTGAAATTCATAAGATGTATTTTAAATGCATCTTATGAAGCGGAGGTCATTATGAGCCATCTCAGAATTCCAAAAAACTGGACCATCAAACGTTCCACCCCATTCTTTACGAAAGAAAACGTGCCTGCTGCGCTGCTCAGCCACCACAACACTGCCGCCGGTATTTTCGGCCAGCTCTGCGTCATGGAAGGTACGGTGACCTACTACGGTTTCGCCGATGGCGATGCCACCGAGCCGGAGGTCAAAGTGGTGATTAATGCCGGTAGCTTCGCGACCAGCCCACCACAGTACTGGCACCGTATCGAGATGACCGACGATGCGCAGTTCAACATTAACTTCTGGGCCGAACCTGAATTCACCGGCGACGAAGTCTACAGTGCGAAAAAATCCTAACTCTACCGCTTCCCCATCATCGTTGATGGGGAAGCCCTCCTGATAGTGTAAAACGCCATGATGTCATTCTTCACCAACGCATCGACGCGAGTCGATTACGGCGAGCAGGAGTGCTGCCGTGAACAGCCTGTACTCCACGTTGCCGAATATCAGGAATATCTATACTGCGAAGGGCCTGATTGTCACGCAAACCACACGGAGCGTCCTGCTGACGCCGCATCAATTCGTTAATTCATCAGGGGGCTGACATGAAGATTGTCGCCATTGAGGCAAATATTGCCGCAGGAAAAACCACGCTGCTTGAACCTCTGGCTCAGGCGCTATCTGAGAAAACGGGCGCCAGCTGGAAAGTCATTCGAGAGCCGGTGGATGAAGACCCGGTATTTCTCGAACTGCTGCAGGTCTTTGTTGAAAACCCTCGCGATGCGGATGCGAGAGTGGCGTTCCAGCTTTATATTACCCGCAGCCGCCAGGCGCTTTTACAGGATATTCCGGACGGTAACTACGTGATTGAGCGTTCGCTGTTTAGCGATATCGTGTTCTGCCACGTGAATTTCCTGATGACCGAACAGCCTTCGGCCCGCTATATGTCCTATTTCTATCAGATTAAGCATTACCTGAAGAGCTACCCGCAGATTGACCTGGTGGTCTACGTGGATAGGGACGTGGAGGCGTGCTTTAACGCCTGCATGGCGCGTGGCCGGGCGGGTGAGAGCGAATATACGCTGGACTATTTTGCCGATCTTAAAGCGTTCCACGATGCCTGCCTGCCGCAGATTACCCGCCAGTACGGATCTAAACTGCTGACACATCGTGTGGAGTCAGGGTTTGCCTGCCCGGAAACGCTGGCGCATGCCGTGGTTGAAAGCCTGAAATAGCAACGTTGAATCTATTTTACAGCGCAGCGCCTATTATGGGCTGCGCTTGTCGTCATTGGTCATTTCCCGCCGCTCCCTATCCCTCCTTACTGCAAAACCACATCTATACTCCCATTGAGGGGTTTTATTACGACAATAACTACCCTTAATAGACTAAATCTATTGGGTAAATTTGGTTTGGATCAATAATTGTATTTTTGTTTTACTGTTGTTAATTGATTTAGATCAATTTATAGGAATGTGAAAAATAAGTTAAATTATGAATCTGAACACGCTCTTTACATAAAATTACAAATCTCATGGCGGGCGTATCAGTAGTAATAAGATCTTATTAATGGAAAAATCCTAAAATACGATTATCTATTTCATTGATCTACTTGTTTTTATTTAATAATTGATCGATCAAGACGATCTATATTCATTAGATCAATTGATTATATCTATCAATAATAATTAATTGATCGTTTTTGACGATATATATTCACTGCGTATATAATTAAACCGAATTTTAGCGAACGGATTTATAGAATCAGGAACCGGGAATATGAGATAAAAACTCAGACCAGGACGGTGGGGTAATATATGAGGCAATGTATTATCTCGGATAACAGTTTTTTTCTTTTGGCATTACAGGATGATGATGTTATCCAGGACGGCAACGTTTCAACGATCCATTCTCGGCAATTGCGGTCGAGGTGCTACTTACGCACATCGGCTAGGGATATCTTCGTTGTTTATATTTCGGATGTTGTAGAGCGGCATCGAATACTTAGTTTATTGGCTTCACCGACTTCTCGTTGTCGAATTGTACTGCTATACAAGATGGAAGCTTCTTCCGGGTGCGATTTTCAGGGGCCTTTCCCTTGGTTAGTTTCTGAAAAGATAGGATTTTCAGATCGGTATGCATGCCTGTATAAAGCGGGCAAATCTATTTACGATCGGAGAGATTTCTCTGAGAAGGAGCTGATTGTTTTTCGCTACCTATGCGAAGGGTATTCAGTATCCCAAATAAATAAGCTAGCAGGGTTTAGTGAAAAGCATATTTATTATTTGAGGCAGAAAACAAAAAGGATGTTTGGCTTACGCGGAAATAATGCTGCGGCGCTCTCTTTTTATCTCGATATTTCTAAGCTCAATCGACGGTGGTAGTGCCATTGCGGGTGGTCAGCAATGGCACTATTGCCACGAGTAAGGAAATTTCACTTAAGTAATAAATGCGTATCTGGTGATGCTTACCTCATCACCCTTCATCGCTGTTTTTAACAAAATGAGAATAAGATTCTCTATTAATAAGGAGTAGGTTTTATGGGAATTAATAAAGTTGCGCTGGTTATTATCTCTGCGCTGTCTATGGCTTCAGCGGCTGCATTAGCGGCGGACACCACGACTGTAAATGGCGGTACCGTTCATTTTAAAGGTGATGTGGTTAACGCTGCCTGCGCCGTCGACGCCGGTTCTATCGACCAGACCGTGCAGATGGGCCAGGTGCGTTCCGCAAAACTGGCGACGGCGGGCAGCACCAGCTCCGCAGTGGGCTTTAACATCCAGCTGAACGACTGCGATACCACCGTTTCTACTAAAGCGTCAGTTGCCTTCTCCGGCACGGCGATTGATACCACCAATACCACCGTTCTGGCGCTGCAAGGTTCAGCGTCCGGCGGCGCGTCTAACGTCGGTATTCAGATCCTCGACAACAAAGGCAAACCGCTGGCATTAGATGGCGCCACCTTCAGCACCGCGACCACCCTGAACGATGGCACCAACGTGATTCCGTTCCAGGCACGTTACTACGCCACCGGTGCGGCCACTGCAGGTTCGGCGAACGCAGACGCTACCTTCAAAGTGCAGTACGAGTAACCCATTCGGCAGGGACGACGTTCGGGGCCAGGGGGGCCCAGTTATCCGTGAAGGAACGGAGATGATAACGATGCAATGGATGAAATGGGGGCTGCTGGCTTCTATGTTGCCAGCCGTAGCGCTGGCAGGAAATCACTGGAACGTGACGGTACTCGGCGGAAATATGCGCTTTCAGGGCGTCGTCGTCGCTGAAGCCTGTAGCGTCGCGGCGGGTGACCGCCTGATGACGGTAAAAATGGGGCAGGTGAGCAGCCATCGTTTTCATGCGGTAGGCGAAGAGTCCAACCCGATTGCTTTTGATATTCATCTTGAAGATTGCAGCACCGAAGTCAGTCAACACGTCGGCGTGTCATTTCAGGGCGTTGCTGATGGCAAAGACCCGAACGTGCTCTCGGTGGGTGAAGGCGCGGGGATTGCTAGCGGCATTGGTATCGCACTGTTTGATGATCAGGGCGGACGAATTGCGCTGAATGATGATCCCGTGCGCTGGGTACGGCTCCACGATGGACCGACCACGCTGCACTTTGTGGCGAAGTACCGATCGACCGCTCGACAGGTCGTCGGCGGTACGGCCAATGCGCAGGCCTGGTTTGCATTGACCTACCAGTAATTAACCGAACGCAGGATATGACGGTGAGTACAACAAGGGTAAACATGAAAAGAACGTTGATGATGGTGTTCGGGCTGCTGATGGCGGTAACCGGGCTGGTTTCGCGCGCGGAAGCGGGCGTGGCGCTGGGGGCAACTCGGGTCATTTACCCGGCCGGGCAAAAGCAGGTTCCGCTGGCGGTCACCAACACCGATGAAAACGGCACCTACTTGATCCAGTCATGGGTGGAAAACGCGGCGGGCACCAAAGACGGGCGCTTTGTGGTGACGCCACCGCTGTTTGCGATGCAGGGAAAAAAAGAGAACACCTTACGCATTCTCGACGCCTCCAATAACCAACTGCCGCAAGACAGAGAAAGCCTGTTCTGGATGAACGTCAAAGCGATTCCGGCGATGGACAAATCTAAGCTCAACGACAACACCCTGCAGCTGGCGATTATCAGCCGTATCAAGCTCTACTATCGCCCGGCTAAGCTTGCCATGCCGCCGGAAGAGGCTGCTCAGAAACTGACGTTTAGTCGCCGCGCTGGCAAGCTCACGCTTATCAACCCTTCACCGTATTACCTGACGGTTACCGAGCTTAGCGTGGGTACGCGCGGGCTGGAAAACACGCTGGTGCCACCGCTGGGCGAAACCAGCGTGAAAATTCCGGATGATGCGAGCGGTGAGATTACTTACAGAACTATCAATGACTACGGTGCGCTGACGCCGCGCGTCATCGGCGTGATGCGTTAAACAACGGGAGTTTCCCGTATCCCTTGAACAGAATAAGAACAGACAGCCGGGCGATGTCGAACCGGAGGGACTATGTCATATCTGAAATTTGGCCTCGACCATTTGCAGGCCCGACGTATACGGCTGACGCAACTCTCCGTTGCGACTTTGCTCGCATCACCGGCCTTTCTTGCTCAGGCGGAGCTCTACTTTAACCCACGATTTTTAGCCGACGACCCGGCAGCCGTCGCGGATCTTTCCAGCTTTGAGAAGGGACAGGAGTTACCGCCGGGCACCTATCGTATGGATATCTATCTGAACGATGGCTTTATGACCACCCGCGATGTCACCTTCAGCGCCGGTGAAAACGGCCACGGTTTGATGCCGTGCCTGACGCGCGGCCAGCTTGCCAGCATGGGGCTTAACACGGCTGCGATTAAGGGAATGGATGCGCTGGAGCCTGACGCCTGCGTACCGTTTACGGCGATGATCAAGGATGCGACCGTCCGCCTGGACGTTGGCCAGCAGCGTCTGTACCTGACCATTCCTCAGGCCTATATGGGAAATCAGGCGCGTGGCTATATTTCGCCGGAGCTGTGGGATAACGGGATCACCGCCGGGCTGCTGAACTACAACTTCACCGGTAATAACGTACAAAACCGCGTTGGTGGCAGCAGCCAGTACGCCTATTTAAACCTGCAAAGCGGGCTGAACGTTGGCGCGTGGCGGCTGCGGGATAACAGCACCTGGAGCTACAGCAGCGGTTCAAGCAGCGAGAATAAATGGCAGCACGTCAACACCTGGCTGGAGCGTGATATCACGCCGTTTCGCTCGCGCCTGACGCTTGGCGACAGCTATACCAACGGCGACGTCTTTGACGGCATTAACTTTCGCGGTGCGCAGCTGGCGTCCGATGACAATATGCTGCCGGATAGCCAGAAAGGCTTTGCGCCGGTGATTCACGGCATTGCGCGTGGTACGGCGCAGGTCTCTATCAAGCAGAACGGCTACGAGATTTACCACAGCACGGTGCCGCCGGGCCCCTTCACGATTAACGATCTCTATGCGGCGGGCAACGGCGGCGATCTCCAGGTAGCCATCAAAGAGGCGGACGGCAGCGTTCAGAGCTTCACCGTGCCGTACTCTTCGGTTCCGGTCCTGCAGCGTGAAGGCCACACCCGCTACGCGCTGACCGCCGGGAAATACCGCAGCGGCAACGATCTCCAGGAAGATCCCACCTTCTTTCAAGGCACGCTGATGCACGGGCTACCGGCAGGATGGACGCTCTATGGCGGTACCCAGCTGGCAGACCGCTATCGCGCCTTTAACCTGGGCGTCGGGAAAAATATGGGCGATCTGGGTGCGCTGTCGGTGGATATCACCCAGGCCAACGCCACGCTGCCCGATGACAGCGAGCAGCAGGGCCAGTCGGTACGATTCCTCTATAACAAATCGCTCAGCGAGCTTGGCACCAATATTCAGCTGGTGGGCTACCGCTACTCCACGCAGGGCTACTACAGCTTTGCCGATACCACCTATCAGCGCATGAGCGGCCATAGCGTGGTGACCGAAGACGGCCCGATGTACGTGAAGCCGACATTTACCGACTACTACAACCTGGCCTATAGCAAACGCGGCAAGGTGCAGGTGAGCGTGACCCAGCAGCTAGGGCGTACTGCCACCCTCTATGTGAGCGGTAGCCATCAAAGCTATTGGGGAACCGACAATGCGGATGAACAGTTCCAGGTTGGGCTGAATACCGCCGTTAGCGACATCAACTGGACGCTGAGCTATAGCCTGACCAAAAACGCCTGGCAGGACGGGCGTGACCAGATGCTGGCCGTGAACGTCAACATTCCGTTCAGCCACTGGCTGCGTTCCGACAGCCAGTCCGTCTGGCGACACGCCAGTGCCAGCTACAGCATGTCTGACGATCTTAACGGTCGCATGAGCAACCTCGCCGGGCTGTACGGCACGCTGCTGGAAGATAACAACCTGAGTTACAGCGTGCAGACCGGCTACGCCAGCGGCGGGGAAGGCAGTAGCGGCAGCACCGGTTATGCGGCGCTGAACTATCGCGGTGGCTACGGCAACGCCAACGTTGGTTACAGCCACAGCGACGGTCTGAAGCAGCTCTATTACGGCATGAGCGGCGGCGTGCTGGCGCATGCCAATGGTGTGACGTTAAGTCAGCCGCTGAACGACACGGTCGTGCTGGTGAGTGCGCCGGGCGCAGAAGGGACAAGGGTGGAAAACCAGACCGGGGTGCGCACCGACTGGCGCGGCTACGCCGTCCTGCCGTACGCCACCGAGTATCGCGAAAACCGCGTGGCGCTGGACACCAACTCGCTGGCGGATAACGTCGATTTAGACGACGCGGTGGTCAACGTGGTGCCCACTCACGGGGCGATTGTGCGGGCGAAATTTAAAACGCGGGTAGGGATGAAGCTGCTAATGACGCTCACACATCGCGGCAAGCTGGTGCCTTTCGGTGCGGTGGTGACTTCAGCAGACAATCAGAACAGCAGCATCGTGGCGGATAACGGCCTCGTTTACCTGAGCGGTATGCCGCTCGCCGGGAAGGTTCAGGTGGTCTGGGGCGAAGGCGACGATGCTCGCTGCGTGGCGGACTACCGCATCCCAAATGAGAGCCTGGAACAGACGCTGATTCAGCTATCGGCCGTGTGCCGCTAAGGACAGAAGAATGAGAACCCCCTTTTATCTGCTCAGCGCGTGCTTTGCGCTGACGGCTACCTGCACGCTGGCGGCGGATAGCACGATAACCATTACCGGCAACGTCAGGGATAACGGCTGCGCCGTGGCGGGAGAATCAAAAGACTTTATTGTTGATCTGATGAACAACGCCGCTAAACAGTTCAACGCCGTTGGCGCCACTACGCCCGCCGTCCCGTTTCGCATCGTGCTCTCGCCGTGCGGCGGGGCGGTTTCCGCCGTGAAGGTGGGATTTACCGGCGTAGCGGATAATGGCAATACCACCCTGTTAAAGCTGGACACCGGTGCGTCTGCCGCGGCAGGAATGGGGGTACAGATCCTCAATGGGCAGCAGACCACGCTGCCGCTTAACGCTGCCTCATCGACCATTCCATGGACGACGCTCACCCCCGGCCAGACTAACACGTTGAACTTTTACGCCCGCCTGATGGCGACGCAGGTTCCGGTCACCCCGGGCCACGTTAACGCCACGGCGACGTTCACTCTTGAATTTCAGTAAGCGGAGGCGCAGATGAAACGGGTTTATTACGGCTGGCTATGGGCGTTAGCCCTGATGGCGGTCTCTCCGGCGCTATGGGCTGCCGATGTCACCATCACCGTCAACGGCAAAGTGGTGGCGAAGCCCTGCACGGTATCGACCACCAACGCCAGCGTCGAGCTTGGCGACCTCTATACCTTTAGCCTGCTTTCCGCGGGCTCGGTCTCCGCGTGGCACAGCGTGGCGCTTGAACTCAGCAACTGCCCGGTCGGCACGTCAAGGGTGATTGCCAGCTTTAGCGGCACGGCGGACGCCACTGGTTATTACCAGAATCAGGGCACCGCCAAAAACATCCAGCTTGAGCTCCAGGACAACGGCGGAAAGACGCTGAATACCGGCGCGACCACGACGGTGACGGTGGACGAAGCATCGCAGTCCGCGCACTTTCCGCTGCAGGTGAGGGCGCTGTCGGTTAACGGCGGCGCAACCCAGGGCACCATTAAGACGATCATCAACGTCACCTATACCTACGCCTGACCAGGAGAAGAGAGTAATGAAAAACGTGATAGCCTTACTGACGACGCTGCTGTTGGCTGGCTGGTCGTTTAACGCCTGGTCGTTTGCCTGTAAGACGGCCAACGGTACGACGATCCCTATCGGCGGCGGTAGCGCTAACGTCTACGTGGATCTTGCGCCTGCGGTGAACGTGGGGCAAAACCTGGTGGTCGATCTCTCGACGCAGATTTTTTGCCATAACGACTATCCAGAGACCATCACCGACTATGTGACGTTGCAGCGCGGCTCGGCCTACGGCGGCGTGCTGTCGAGCTTTTCCGGCACCGTAAAATACAACGGTACCAGCTACCCGTTTCCCACCACCACGGAAACGTCTCGCCTGATCTATAACTCCAGGACCGACAAACCGTGGCCTACGGTGCTCTACCTGACGCCGATTAGCTCCGCTGGTGGTGTGGCAATTAGCTCCGGCACGCTGATTGCGGTGCTGATCCTGCGACAGACCAACAACAAGAACGGCGATGATTTTCAGTTTATCTGGAATATCTACGCCAACAACAACGTGGTGGTGCCGACTGGCGGCTGCGATGTTTCCTCGCGCAATGTGACGGTGACGTTGCCGGATTACCCCGGCTCCACGGCCATCCCGCTGACGGTTTACTGTGCGCAGAGTCAGAAGTTGGGTTACTACCTTTCAGGCACCACGGCGGATGCGGCGAACTCTATCTTCACCAATACCGCCTCGGCCTCACCGGCACAGGGGATTGGCGTGCAGCTTACGCGCAACGGCAGCGTGCTTCCTGCTAACCATAATGTGTCGCTTGGCACGGTGAGCACGTCGTCCGTCAGCCTGGGGTTAACGGCCAACTACGCGCGAACCAGCGGCCAGGTGACGGCGGGGAACGTGCAGTCGATTATTGGGGTGACGTTTGTGTATCAATGAGGGCGCAGTGTAGGCACGTTTTGCGAGGCGAATTCCAGATTAATGTGATGATTTGATTAGCGTATGAAAACCGCTTGCGGCCTGTAAGTGATAGCAGTACCTTTGCCTGGCATCTGCAAAATCAGGTGCCGGGATTGGTCTCCTGAGCATATTCCTTACTGGCGGCATATGACGCGCTTTGCGTCTTTTTTATGTCGTTTGCCTAGTCACATCTCAATGGTGGGCCGGGCGGAGGCGTCGTAAGACGCACCGGTGTCCAGTAAGGCCGGCAAGACCAACTCCGTCCGGTTCCGCCACCCGTAGATTGGTCTCTTCGGTGGTGGTTCAAATAATCACTTACTGGAGGTTGCCCCTTATGGCTACGATCCCTACCCAGACTCACCCATCATCCACCACACCGATAAAAACCGAGCGCCGTTACACCGTCAGCTACGTCCCTCAGCAAGGCAATACCAGCACGCCCGCACTGAACCTCAGCGGAAAATGGCTAAAAGAGGCCGGTTTCGACACGGGAACAGGCGTCACGGTGAAGATTGCCGGAGACTGCATTGTGCTGATTCCGGATAACGACGAAATGAAAGCGCTGCGCGAAGAGATTAAGCAGATGAAGAAAATGGTAAACGCGGTGAAGGAGGGGGTATTGAACGCGTTGTGATATCCCTGGAAAGCAAAAACCCAGCCATAGGCTGGGTTTTTTAAATAGTGGTGCCGGACTCGGAATTCAAATCCACGATTAACGGGCTGCTGCTGATTTTTATTGAAGTGAAAAAACCGAACAACCGGGAAGGAATTCTGGCGAAACGGGAACGCATCAACAAGCGCTTCCAGAACTATTAAAGATGTTTTTTCATTTTACGGTTTATTTTCTCCTTAAATAAGATACCTTAAAAGGGTGAAAGGTTTCGTAAGTGTATATTGATTTATAGTGATATTTTTTGTAATCCATATTGAATTTATATACAAGAGATTGATAT
Source organism: Kluyvera sp. CHPC 1.2972 (assembly GCF_036759925.1). Classification (NCBI taxonomy): domain Bacteria; kingdom Pseudomonadati; phylum Pseudomonadota; class Gammaproteobacteria; order Enterobacterales; family Enterobacteriaceae; genus Kluyvera; species Kluyvera sp. CHPC 1.2972. Next base: position 294,671 of record NZ_JAPKIB010000004.1, read on the forward strand.
GTATCATCATCATTTTTTTAGAATAAAATAAAAATAAATCATATTTGTTGATTAATCATTGGATGGGGGAATGGAAATTAAAAATATTAAGCTGAAAAACAAAATAAAAGAGGTCGAATTTTCTCCAAAGGAACTCTATATGTTCAGAGGAAAAATAAAGGCCGGAAATTCTCAATGTAGAGTTAGTGCAAATGATTTACATATTATAATTCACTCCTCTGCAAAGAGGGCGTTTCTGGATACCTTGAAGGTTTTTTTTGGCCTGCTATTTTTTCAAATTCCATTCATTGTTTCGGAAATTCTTCTCAGAAGACTTGATTTTTTATTTGTATCGGTAGCCACTATGTTTTTTATATATTTGGTTGTTTATTTGTCAGGTAAGCTAAGGAATGTGACAGTGTGCGTGCAATATAAACTTATAAAGCTGGCCATTAAACTATAATATAATAAGCAATGTCTGTTAAGATTTTATTTTTCTTTGGGGGGGATCGGTTGCACTTGTTTTCCTGATATATGTAATTATACACATAAAAGTTGGGTGAGAAAATATTTATGTATACATAATTTAAACCAGTTACACTTGTCACCAGTTTTATTTTTACCACGTACAGATGACCCAGTGTTATTATCAACTAGCAGAGTATTCTATTTAGAATTCTCTTTTCTCTGGATTTCCTTTATGACCTTTCTGGCTTTATATCCCTGAAATAATGGGGCAAATAAATCAAGTATTATATATATAATGCATAAGATGCCAATGGCAAACAAAATGTTTCCTAAAGTGTGTCCATGCTCTTCGCTGAGACGGATATATGAATGAAAAATTAAAATAAACGTTAAAATGTGCATAAATAAAGATCGATAGAAACGCCGTGCAAGCTCAGAAACAGTATCATATAGTGACGTCGAATATTTTTCTGAGAGTTTCTTTAGTTTATCGATTTGTTTTTTTTTGAAAAGCTTTTTTCGTACATTATTTTTATTAATTCATCTTCAGTCATTCTAATTCTCTCTATATCTATAATCAAATTTCCAGAAGTCAGGATATATTATGGCTAAATGCTTTTGCAACTAGTAATCATAAAATGGAACAAGTGGTTGAGGAGGGGCGTCAGGTTCGGACTCTGGTAAAGAAAAGTAGGTTTGAGTTCCAGAATACAGGGTCGCCGCATCAGGGAAAATTTCAGCAGACAATTCCAGTGCACTCATCGTTCTGAATTCCATCTCATAGTCCGAAGGGATATAACGAAACAGTCTCCATGCGTCGGGCACTAACTTAGTTCCGAATAACGCAACTGCGGAGAGTCCCAGGTCTATTCCGGCAAATGCTAACTTTCCATAGGATCTGTCAAAACCTAATAAATTGGCAGCCTCTCCATATAGATAAGTTGCTGGCCCAATAGCATCATCATCTCCAAAAAACAAACTACGACCATTTTCCCATACGTTGGTAGCTCCATGTAAAATTAGCATGACACCAACTGCTGAACCCACAACTGTTGGTGAACTAGCTAAAACAAGGAATCCTCCGGACACAATTTGAAGCACTCCACCGATCAGTCCAATACTTTTGACGATATAGGACAATACACCATTTACAATTCTTACTTCAACAGACGCAGCTGGTTTTACCTGTTTAGATTGCAACCAAGTTACCTGTCTCTCAAGATACTCTTGTTCTTGTTGCAAATAATCCAGGGCCAGAATTTTTTCTCCCTGTGAACCATTTCCACGAATACATTCGAGCTGGGCTTCCGTAAATGCTTCAACATTTGTCAAAAAATCATATCGCACCTTATCATTTTTGATAAAACCAGAAGCTGTGATGGTCAGTTTTTTTAAAGCAGCGGCCTCAAGATCACCCTGCGACCTGAGAAAGCCATTTATGGCACCATCGTTATAATTACTTTTTTGACTATTTTCACTCATATAAATTTCTCTTTAATTTCTTCGGTACATAAAATCATTAATTATTATCACTATTATTTGATATTAATTAGGAATTAAATGAAATAGAACGTTTATATATTGTTTTATTGAGACCAGGGAAAGATTATGAACATACAGTCCAGATTCAGCATCTTCGTACTGCCCCGGAAAGCGTAATCTGCATGAGAGGTTATCGTCGTTTTGTGCATAGCTATTTAATACAATATGCTAACCTCTCACCAATATTTAAATTTTCTTTTTTATAGTAAAAAACAGTATCAAAATTAACGGATATTTTTTCCGCGACAACTTTAAATTTCAATTCAGAATCAGAATCAGAATCAGAATCAGAATCAGAATCAGAATAGAATTCCAGGACGGAAATGTCACTAGAATCATCAGCGTAAGTTGATGATTTAATAAACTCCTCATCAAGGCCACATGACCAATCCATAACACCACTAATATAAGATGGAACCTCCGCCATTATTTCCAGAGTATGATAGTAAGAAAGATCGTCGCTTCCTACGATAATTAGTCGATTTCTTTCATAAAGGAAAACTGAGAAATCTAACCAACTCTCTTTCCAATTATGTTTTTTTATATCATCTATAATATCTTGCTCACTCATGGAATAATTCCTCCAGGTAATGGTATGTGCGTATCATTTGCAGCGCCAGGATTATAATTCGGACCATTCGGCTTCAAAACAGATGTATGATGCCAACTACCATAGATAAATTTACTCATAAAATGGGAAGAGGTAATTTCTTAACTAGTTTTTGATTTGTTAAATTTCAAAAATGAAAATAAAATTACATGATGTGTTCATTCAAAAAATTTAAATGTTTATCATTATTTAATCCGCTGTTTGTATTTCAGCCGTGCTTCTTTCCTCACAAATTCACTAGGATCATTGTCAGCCATTTCTTTTAAAATAGATGTTGGTAATTTTTTATTATAAGTTAATCTAACTCTAATCCCATCATCGGGATCTTTTGATAACAGCAAATAAATATCAAAATCCAAAGGATATTTCGATGATATAGCATCCCTAACAATAGGATTTATATCTCTTGACAAAATATTAATTATTTCTTTTGGTATGGATTTGTTTCTTGCAACCCATACTTTCATATCATGATGATTTTCAATAAGGTCCATCCATACATCAAGAGGAGCCTCTTCTGTGGCCGCTCGGTTATACTCATCAGGAATATCACTATTTCTCAATGAAACAAATTCTGCGCTATTTTTTATCATGGCATTAACTCACTTTATTCCTTTACAACCTTTTTTAGGGATACTTCGCCCCGTATTCCCTTTATGTTTATCAGGCATAAACTGACCATTTTCATCAGCATCTGCAATCCATTCTAGAGTGGTTGATGTTTCTCTATATACTTTGTACGCAGACCCACCGTGCCCGGTAGTGTCTTTAGACCACCACAAACCTGTTCTTCCATCTTTATAATATTTCTCTTTAAAAGGACCACCTTGCAAAATAGCTGTAGTCTTATCGCCATCTATTTGCCAACCAGTTAATCCAAGAGGATCAATCCACATCAGCGGATTTTTGACATATGAGTATGGATTTATCCCGCCACGTAGCCCTATCGGGTCTGCACTGAGGTACTGCCCCGTCTCGCAATCATAGTACCGGAACCGGTTATAGTACAGCCCTGACTCCGCATCCTCATACTGCCCCGGAAAGCGTAATCTGCATGAGAGGTTATCGTCGTTTGCTGCTTCTTCCCGGCCCCATAGCTGTTGTTTACCTCGCCAGATAATTTCGCCGTCTTCGGCCAGCAACTCCTGAATGCGACCCACCGTATCCGTCACCGCATAGTGCAGTTGTTCTTTCTCATAACGCGCCAGCGGCGTAAAACTTCCCTGCGCATAAATCCAGCGAATGGCGTTTTCTTGTTCCGGTGTACCGTTGGTGTTAACCGGGATTTCTTCGGTTAGCTGGTCGCCGTTCCAGTGGAAGTCCGTTCCCGGCTTGTCGCGGTTGGTGCAGCGCTTGCTGATGCGTCTGCCGAACGGGTCGTATTGATATTCCCAGCGTTCGCCTTCCGGTGTTTCCAGTCCGGTCAGCTGGCTTCTGGCATCCCAGCGGTAACGCCACGTGAGCGGGCGGTAACCGCCTTTATCGACCCGTTTCTCCACCAGTCGCCCGTTAACATCGTATTTCCAGGTGATGCCGTGTGCATTCACCACCTTCACAAACTTCCCTTCCTCCGGTTTGCCGGTCTCCGGGTTGATTCGGCTTGTCTGATACCGCCAGCCTTTGTGCTCCCGCGACACCACCCGGCCATGCAGTTGCTGCTGATGTGTCTCGCTCTCCAGCACCTCGTTCACCCAGGTCTGGCGTCGGGTGATATTCAGGTTCCTGTCGTAGGTGAAGCGCTCCTCACACATCTGCGTGTTGCCGCTGCCCGTCCAGGTGGCGTGGTTTATCTGGTCGTTCTTCGTCACGCTGTTGACCATCGTCCCGCGCAGCGAATCCGATATCATCGTCAGGTTATAGGCTTTGTCGTACAGCCACTGGCGTTGCAGGTCTTTGTTCCTGGCCTGCGGTTCTGCCTGACTTCCCGCGTGCTGCGTGGTCAGCATCCCCGTCTGCGTGTAGCCCTGCGTCTGGTAAAACCCGGTTTGGCTTTTTCTCGATATTTCCTGGCCGCGCAGGTCATATTCAAAAGTAAGCGGCGCATGGTCAGCTATCTGCCACGAAGTGAGTTCGCCCATAAGACCACGGGTAAAGCGTTCGGTAATCCCTGCGGTGGTACGCCGCGCCACCGTGTCCAGTTCAGCGTCGTGGCGGTATTCCGTCCGTCTGCCGTTAATGGTTTCGGCGGTTATCCGGCTGGCGTTATCGTATTCATAGGTGACAGTGGCATCGTCATTTTTCGCCTCCACCAGACGACACAGCGTGTCGAAACGGAAGGTGGTGGCACTGAGGATGTGGTTACTGTCGCTCTGGGTGACTTCTTCATCCGTCACCTGGTCGGTCACGTTATAGCGGCGGTTCAGATGTGTACCGTCCGGGAAGGTGGTGCGGATACAGCGCCCGGCAGCATCGTATTCATAGGCCAGTGTGCGTCCGGTAAAATCGGTTTCGGCGACAAGCTGTCCGGCTTTGTCATACGTCAGCCGGTAACTTTCGCCTTCGGCGTTGGTGATGTCGGTCAGGCGGGTGAGTTTATCGTAGCGGCATTCCAGGCGTTCACCATCGGGACGGACCACCGCCGTCAGCAGGTCAAATGCGCCGTACTCATAGCGGGTGGTTTTACCCTCGCCATCGGTGAAGCTTTCCGGCAGTTTTTCACTGTTCTGGCGCATCAGTTCTCGCACGCCATCGGGGCGGTTGATTTCTTCGATGCTGCCCAACTGTCCGGCATGGGTTTTACTGTGGCGGAACTGTGTGGTGAATCCCAGAGGGTCTTTCATGCTCAGCAGACGACCCAGAATATCCTGTTCGGTCTGCGTCACCCCGCCATCCGGCGCGGTGGCTTCCAGTACCTGGTGCAGCGCATCGTGGCTCCAGCGCCAGGTGGCCCCGTTCGGCATAATTCGCGCCAGCAAATCACCCTGTTCGCTGTAGCTGAACTGCTGTTGGCGTCCCTGCGGGTCAGTCAGGCTGACCATACTACCGTGGTCGTCGTAAACCCATTGCCATATCTGATTACCCGGCAGCGTCAGCCGGGCTAATTGTCCGTTCTCGCTATAATCGTAAGACAGGCTGTAACCACCCGGCAGGGAAATCCGGCTGATATCGCCTTCACCGCTATAGTCATATGCCGTGGTGCGCCCCAGCGCGTCGGTGCGGGACTGAAGTTGAGTGTTCTCCCATACTGTGGTTTCTTCCCGTCCAAGCGGGTCGATACTGCGGGTGACCAGGCCATCCTCGTTGTACCAGTAACGGGTTTCGCCACCTTCGGCATCAATGTACGTGGTGCAGTGTTCTTGATCGTCATAGATAAAACGGTCGTCGTAATAGCCTTCCGTTGACAGCGTGCTGATGGCTCGACCTTGTGCGTCATAATGAATATCCACACAGGTTTTATCTGTATCCCGCCAGCGGGTCATAAACCCGTCCGGCATATACTCATGCCAGAGATGGGTGAACTGAAACGTGTCGCACTCTGCAAGATAGCCGTTGCTGTCGTAATGACAGGTCACAAGACGCTGGCGCTGTGGCGTTACCAGGTCGATACTCATCAGTTGCTGTTGCTGCCAACTGAGGGCCAGTATGTAGCCATCACTGTGGCAAATTTTCGTCAGCAGGTTATCTGCGCGGAGAAAATCAATCCGGTTGCCGTAGCGGTCGTGGATAGCTGACAGCAGGTATGTACCACGGTCTGTTGAGGTAAAAACCTGCGTCCGCTGTGAACGACGGTCAAAAACCCGCAGCTCCCCGGCCATGTCCCCTGATAACCGATAATACGCCTGGCGGGAATTGCTGATATTGCGGAAAATACCGTCCTGCGGAATACGGTAATACAGTTCCACACCTTCATTGTCAGTAAAGTGCAGTGTGTCATCGTGTACCGTCAGTGAAACAGCCCATTCATCCGTCCATTTCGGGCCAAATATCCCTCCACTTCTGGCCTGTGAACGGTAAAAACGAGAAAGTGTCAGCGGCAGGGAACCCGGTAGAGAAAGCACACTAAAATGCTGGAGAAAATCGCCAGTTCCGACGTCGATAGGTTCACCGCTCTTGGTACATTTATTTCCTTCTGCGCCTTTTCCCAGTCCTTCTCCGACTTTTTTTTCCCCCTTAACTATTCCTCCCTTAAGCTTCGCCGCCGCCTTCCTTGCCGCTTCCCTCGCTGCTTTTGCGGCTGCCTTTGCTGCAGCTTTTGCGGCCTTTGCCGCTTTGGCTGCCAGCTTTGCAGCATCTTTTGCCGACATTTTCCCGACAGCCTTTGCTCCCTTCACCGCCATCGACGCTGCCTTCGCCGCATCCCCGACACCCGGTACTGCCGCCACCAGTGACATCGCCGCCTCAGCGTAATTCCCACGCGCTGCGCTGATGCCCGCGTTTGCCAGGTCTGCCAGACTACCCACCACCGGAATAAATCCCGCGATATCCAGTCCTGTCTGTAACCAGTCCAGCCATCCGCCGCCTTCTTCCTCTTCTTCCTCCTCCGTTTCCGGTTCGTCCGGCGGATCCGCTTCTTCTGCCGGAACCCCGCCCGGTGGCGGCTGACCCACTATCAACCCGATAGTGTTCCTGTTGTTCATCCAGAACTCATCGTTATGCCGCAGCATGGGTTTGCCGCCAAAGAATACCGTTTCACTGTGTCCCAGAGGTTCGCACACATCACCGACGGTACCGCTGCTTACGCCTTTTGCCGCCCCCGGCGAATCGCCGATGGTCTGCGGGATTTTGCTCTGGTCCAGCACCACTGCCGGGCAGCCGTTAAGTTTAACTGACGCTACCACCATGACCGCCGTACCCATATTCGCCGTGACAGGGTAGGGGACGGGCGGGGTGGAATCGCCGCGTGGCGTTTTACATACGTCCGGTTTGGTGCTGACAACTTTCCAGTCGCCGCTCTGACGTGCGGTATAGTTATCGGCCATCCTTATGCACTCCTTGTCCGGTATCTCGCTTCCAGCACACGTATCGGTGGTGTGTTACCTGGCAGCAGAAAACGCCAGGTCAGTGCCACGGTCAGCATGTCAGTATTGATTTCCAGTGTGTCCAGCAGCATCGGCAACGGTAAACGGTGTCCGCTCATGGCGCGGATCAGCAGGCGAGCCTGGTGTGCTGGCAGGGAGAAGCGAATATCGCCCTCCGGGCGGAACCCTGTTAGCACAAACTCGCCGCCGGGCAGCGGAAAGGGGATGCGCTGGTCATCCGGGGCGCAGTTCCAGTAGTTGAAATCAAAATCATCCGGCAGGTCAGGGTGCTGTGTTTCCAGCCACTCCTGGTCATAGGTTCCCGCTAGAGGCAGACGCGGCAACCAGGCGCGGCCTATCACGCCAAACCCCGCAGGCTGGTATTCCGGGGCAAACCAGTCGCCATGCCCGTTAAGGCAGTCAGTAAACTGTTTCAGGGTGAACGGGCTGTCTACCGCAATAATACGCGGTGCTTCCACCTCTCGGCATTCACCAGCCCGCAGATACCATGCCTGCGTATACCCAAGTCCCAGCGGATTGACCGGGCAGGCCATATGTGCCAGCGGCGGGTTATCCGGCTCCGGGTGTTCACGCCGCTGTTCGTCGGTAAGACGGTATTCTTCCGGGATGCGGTCAGCATCGTCGCTGTCGGCTTCGATGCGGCATTCACCGCCAAAGGCGTAACGGTAGTCCAGCGGCAGGGAGGTGAACGGCTCAGGCTCTGTTTCGTACCATTGACCGGTTAGCGGCTGTTGCCGGAAAAACCGTCTGCCGGTTATCCGCAGCTTTTTATCTATCAGCACTTCACCTGTCGATGAGCGCATCAGTAAACCCGCCGTTATCTCCGGTACGGCGATGCCATCCGGCGTATACGCCGTGCCGTTAATAATGATGTCACAGGCGGGTTTGAGGGGGGCGAGGTCGCTTTCACGCAGTACCGGAGACAGGTTGATTTCTCCGGCATATTCATCTTCCACGCACAGGGGGAGCACCGGGTTTTCCATCAACTGAGCCTGCCACTGACCTTCAGCATCCTGTATCAGCCGGAAGCCTGTTTTCATAGCAACCACACAATGACGCTCGTTGTGTTTGTCATCCATTGCGTACTGCATCACTGAAAAGGGCGTCAGATTACGAAATTCCATGTTTTACGCCTCAGTTAATGAATACGTCTTTGCCTTTGATACTGGCTGGTCCGGTGGCAGTAAATTCAAACTCTGTGCCTCTGATCGTCACTTTCCCGCCGCTTTCCAGTGTGATGGCGCTGGCACCGCATATCAGTTCGATTTTGTCGCCGGATTTAACAAGTGTTTCGTGGTCCACATCGAGTTTATAGTTCTTTTCCACCCTCACTTTTTGGGACTTTTTCACGGTCTCAATATCTTCGCCAGTGATGATTGTCTTCTGATCTCCTCCAACGTTTTTCTCGCGTTTTTCTTTTACGCTAACAGTTTGATTATTCAGAACGGTAATCGTCTGATCGTTGGCAACGGTGACCTTCTGGTCATGCCCACCTTCTTTCTTACTACCCACATTGATCGTTTGACCCACAACGATGGTGACCGTCTGGTTATTCTTCACCGTTTCGTTATGGTCGTGGTCAACCGTTGTAGTCTTGTCATGCAACACCTCAGTCTGCATATCCTTCTGCGCGTGCATGTAAATTTGTTCTTTCGAGGTGGCATCTTCAAAGCGCAGTTCGTTAAAGCCATCACCTTTGTAGGTTTTTGAGCGGATGGTCATCTGCGTTTTGGTGCCCGGCAGGCTACCTGGAGAACGGTTATCCTGATGATAGGTACGCCCTATGACGATCGGCTGATCCGGATCGCCGTTGAGGAAATCCACTATCACTTCCTGCCCTACGCGTGGGATCGCCAGGTTGCCAAAACCTGCTCCCGCCCACGCTTGAGATACGCGGACCCAGCAGGAACTGTCTTCACTACTTTTGGGGCGGTTTCTGTCCCAGTGAAATTTCACCCGCACCCGACCATGTTCATCACAGAAGATTTCTTCTCCGTCAGGGCCAGTCACGATAGCGCTTTGTGGACCATCAACTTTAGGCTTGGACAAGGGTGAAGGTCGCCAGGTCCGGTCTGCCGGAATTGCGGTGAATTGATTATCCAGCGTTGTGCCGTCACCCTGGCTGCCGTGCAGAGCCTGCGGTTGATCCCCTGTCAGAATGCTACTGACAATCTGCCATTCCTTGTTCAGGGTTTCCTGCGGGTGTTTTGCTAGTGTGAAACGATTTCCTGGCCACAACCGAGGAGAATTACTGGAGCCAGTGGCGGTTTCCGCATTGTTGCGCAGACCGTCCATCTGATAGCGGGTAAAATCCTGTCCGTGCTGTTCATCCTTAAAACGTCCGGGATAATCAAAAATTTCATATTGCGAGAGCTGATTATTCAGATTCTCGCCCTTACGGGTATATTGCCCGGGCCAGCCTGGAACCTTAAAGGTATAGTCCTGACTTATAACTGATGAAGGGCGTACATTTGCCCCATAGTGAAATACACTGATGCAGTCAGTTGTAACACCAGCCTGAATATTCGGGTTAAAAGGCAGAAACAGGTCACTTTTCCCAAGCCCCGCCACATCGTCGCACAATGTGAGCTTTTGGTCAGAACCCTCTGGTTTGTCAAAAAAGAAAATACCTTCTTCAGACCATAACCGCGTCAAAAATGCCAGGTCTGATTCGCCATACTGTACGCAGAACTCACGGGAGGCATGATTGGTTTTAAAATTGAATGTCCAGTCGGTTACGCCGTTTTCGTTCAGCAGAGTCGTTGAGATGGCCTTAATATTCTGTTGCTGAAAGATACGGAAATTTTTTCGCAGGTCGCAACGCCATAAGGGGGGCTGGATGCGCAGGCGGTATTGCATCTGCCAGTCATTGTTCTCTTTCATTCCAAAGGCGGATACCACTCCACTGATGAAGCGAAGCGCTTTGGGTCCCTGCCAGATAGTCAGCGTGGCCTTTTTTTCCAGTAAATTCTTTGCTTCCTGGTTAAACGATTTGCTGGCAACATCAACCTCCAGCACAAACGGGCTGGAATTATTTTGTATTAACCAGAAGCTTACGACAGCAAAAACACCGGACTCCTGACCATCCACTTTCAGTGTAAAACGCAACCCACTTAGCGACATAACCCCCTCCCTTGTGTGTCAATCTGAATGCTGTAGCAGTACGGCGTTAGGTTCTCTTTTAGGAACGCCTCCGCCGAAGTTTCCGGCGTCCGCCATCTCCCGTATGTAAAAAGTAACTCGGTACTGACACAACTTGCTTCGCGGTGATATGACCAAACAGCATTCCACCCTTGAGGCAGAATGCTGTGGATTTACTCTTATGCTTCCAGAGGCGCACGCCAGTCATCAGCTCCGGAGGTGCCGGCTGAGACGTGTTCCCACTCGATTTTGCGGTAAGCCAGCGAGACTTTGACCAGTTGCGTGAACTCGCGTTTGGCGTCGTCCTGGCAGTGCGGCATAGTGCAGTCGATATCGACAATAGTGGAGTCGGTCAGACGGGTGGTGAAGAAGTGCTCCTGTTTACCTTCGACAGACGTGCGATACCAGTGCAGTTCGGTCGTCGGCAACATTTCACCGGAGGCCAGTGCGTTGTACAGCAGTGGAACCGCTTTATTCAGCGCAACGGTGAAGATAAATGGCTTGTGAGAACGCTGACCGCTTGGCTGACCGGATTGTGGATCGGTCGGGACGGTGACGTTGTGGCTGAATTCTTGCACCAGCATTTCATCTTCGTGACCCTGTACATAGATGTTGCCTACAGATTCAGCGGTAAACGCGCGATCGGTAATCAGTCCCTGGGTTTGCCCTTTAATTGAGATATAACATGGGGTTGGCATTTTGTAGCTCCTTTTGTGTGGATTTGTAACTGCATTGTTTCTCTTGTCGTAATCGCTGATAATAATAAGCAGGGCTTTTTATTTCATATCAATGCGGCCCGCTTGTGCTCTCATGAGGCGATTTTTTAATTTTTCTGAATAGTTTTGTATCAAAAATAAATATTATATTCTTCACTCTTTGTTTTTTGTCTGCTATTTATTGATTCACCTTGTCTAATTTATTTTTTTTTAGATTTGCAATGTGAATAGTTGTTGTATCAATTACAGTATTTTAATTCTTTATTGTCAATCTTATTTGTGGTGCCTTTTTAAAGTGTGAGGCTATCTATTGGAACATGTGAACCCAAATCGTTTCGATGAAAATTTATACAAGCAAAAATATCTCGTTTGTTTTTTAATGAAAGGGTTTAAAATTTTCTATTCATGGGTATCATACGCCATGAAATTAATTCTGCATCATATTTTATATACTATAAGGACATCGTTTAAGAAATTCCTCAATATATTGAGGAGATTGTTTTTATAGCCCTGGGTTAATATAGAAATATAAATTGACGGAATATATTTATGAGTAATAACAAAGAAGGAAGTATAGCTCCAAAGGAGCGCATTAACATTCGCTACATCCCGAAAACGGGCGGACAGACGGCTGAGGTTGAACTCCCGTTGAGCCTGCTAGTCACCGGGGATTTATTAGGAAGGTCAGATGACACGCCATTGGATGAGCGTCAGCCAGTTGCTGTTGACCGCAACACCTTAAACGCAGTACTGGCTCAGTCTGGTATTGAACGGAACGTCTCGGTGCCGTCTGTGCTTAGCGAAAAGACGGGTGCACGCATGGATATCAACCTGAAAGTCAACTCGATGGCCGATCTCTCGCCAGACAGCATCGCCAGTCAGGTACCTGAACTGAAAAAAATGCTGGAGTTGCGTGAAGCGCTGGTTGCCCTAAAAGGGCCAATGGGCAATATCCCGGCATTTCGCGCTCAGCTGCAGGCGCTTCTGGATAACGAGGAAACACGTGAACAACTGATTCAGGAACTGGGGCTTGCCAGTCAGAAATAACTTTGCACAAGGATTTCACTATGTCTTTACAGGAAGAAGTTGCCCCCGTCAGTGTCGCGCCAGAAGTGGGATCGTCATTGCTGGACAATATTATGGCACAGAGTCGTTTTCAGCCTGAGTCTGAAAGTTATGGTATTGCCCGTCAGGGCGTGACTGCATTTATTTCGGCATTGTTGCAAAATGAAGCTGAGTCAGTCGATATTCTGGCAGTTAACGCCATGATTGCGGATATTGACGATCGTACAAGTCGTCAGATGGATTTGATTCTTCACGACCCGGTGATCCAGGAACTGGAATCACTGCTGCGCTCCTTGAAATTGCTGGTTGAGCGTACTGATCCGCGCGAAAACATCAAAATTTACCTGCTGCATGCCACCAAAGAAGAGTTACTGGACAACTTCGAGTTCGCCCCAGAAATCACCCAGTCCGGTTTCTATAAGCATGTTTATTCCAGTGGTTACGGTCAGTTCGGCGGTGAGCCGGTTGCCGCAATTATCGGTAATTATGCGTTTAAAAATAATGCGGCAGATCTGAAATTACTGAAATACATCAGCGCGGTCAGCGCAATGGCACATGCGCCATTCCTGTCATCGGTCGCACCGGAATTCCTCGGTCTGGAGTCCTGGACTGAGCTGCCGGGCATCAAGGATGTTGGCGCGATTTTTGAAGGGCCGGCATATACCAAATGGCGCGCGTTACGCGAAGCCGAAGATTCACGCTATCTCGGTCTTACCTCACCACGTTTCTTGCTGCGTCAGCCGTATGCGCCTGGGGACAATCCGGTGAAAAGTTTCAATTATCGTGAAAATGTCAGCCGCAGTCATGATGATTACCTCTGGGGGAACACCGCGTTCTTGCTTGCCGCCAATATGGCGGAGAGCTTTAGACAATACCGCTGGTGCCCGAATATTATCGGCCCGCAGAACGGCGGGGCGGTTAAAGACCTGTCGGTCCATCTGTATGAGGCAATGGGGCAGTTACAGGCCAAAATCCCGACCGAGGTATTGATTACTGACCGTCGTGAATTTGAGCTGGCGGAGGAGGGATTCATCACCCTGACCATGCGTAAGGGCAGTGATAATGCTGCCTTTTTCTCGGCAAATTCGGTACAGAAGCCAAAAGTTTTTCCTAATACCCCGGAAGGTAAAGAAGCGGAGACCAACTACAAGCTGGGTACGCAGTTACCTTACCTCTTCATTATCAGCCGTCTGGCGCACTACATCAAAGTTCTGCAGCGCGAACAGATCGGCTCCTGGAAAGAGCGTGGCGATCTGGAGCGAGAACTGAACACCTGGATCCGCCAGTATGTGGCCGATCAGGAAAATCCGCCAGCTGAAGTGCGCAGCCGTAAGCCACTACGTCAGGCCAGAATTGAAGTGCTGGATGTGGAAGGTGAGCCGGGCTGGTACCAGGTGGCGCTCTCCGTGCGTCCTCATTTCAAATATATGGGTGCCTCGTTTGAACTTTCTCTCGTCGGTCGTCTGGACCGGGATTAACGGCTATGGCGGAACGAGATATCAGGATGCAGGGCAGCCTGTTTGAGCGGGTGGGGAATGCGGCCAGGTCGTCACGTCACTCACCATCGACCGGACGACTGTTACAGTCCATCAGACACAATCTGGTGAACATCCTGAATACCCGTTCCGGTAGTTGTTATGGCTCGCCGGGTCTGGGTATTCCTGACCTGAATGATGATGCGTTGATCTCCAGCGATTTTCGTCAGGAAATTGGCCGGGGGATCTGTGACTGCATTCTGCGTTATGAACCCCGGCTTGCTGATGTGACGGTGGACGCAGACATACCGGATGATAATGCGTCGCAGGAACTGCGTTTTCATATTGTGGCACAGGTGAATTTCAACGATGCCAGGGATGTTCTGGCGTTTGACATTCTGCTGGATAACCGCCAGCGCTATCGGGTGGAGTGAACATCATGGCTTTTGAAGAACGTTACTACCGGGAAGAGCTGGATTATCTGCGTCAACTGGGCAAACTGCTGGCAGAGGATAAACCTTATCTGGCCCGTTTTTTGGCGGAAAAGGAAGGCGACCCGGACGTGGAGCGCCTGCTGGAAGCCTTTGCTTTCCTGTCTGGTGGCCTCAGGCAGAAACTGGACGACGAGTTCCCGGAGTTCACTCATGGGATCATCCGGATGCTGTGGCCGAACTATTTGCGCCCTGTTCCATCCATGACGGTCATCGAATATAAGCCGGAAAACGATCTGAAAGCGCCGGTTCAGGTTTCCCGTGATGAGCTGGTGGCAACCCGCCCGAATAATTATGGCGCGTCTGGACATAAAGGGGCATTAACAGACGGAGACGGTGCCTTTGTTCCTGCCTGCCATTTCACTCTGGCGCGGGATACATGGCTGCAGCCGCTGCAACTTCGCAATGTGCGTAACACCAGCACTCTCAAAAAAGGCACCATTGATATTGATTTTTTCGTGGGTGCCGGATTTTCTCCACAAGCAATTGATTTTAATAAACTTACTTTCTGGCTGGGGAATGACGATGACTATACCCGTCATCAGCTCTATCTGTGGTTCAGTGAACACCTGATGGATGCTGAACTAGTTGCGGGAGAGCGTTGTATACCGTTACCGGAGCTGTGGCTGGATGCAGCCGGGTTTGAGCGTGAAGATGCTTTGTTGCCATGGCCTAAAAATGTCCATAATGGCTACCGGGTGCTTCAGGAGTATTTTTGCTACCCGGAAAGTTTCTTTTTCATCCATCTGCGGGATGTTGCACCGTTACCGGAAGATTTTCCGTCAGGCGCGTTCACATTACGTCTTCATTTTAATCAGCCGTTGCCGGTTGATATAAAGTTACGTCAGAGTTCATTGCGGCTTTACTGTACACCTGCTGTCAACTTGTTTGTTCACCATGCTGAACCTGTCAGACCGGATGGCAGTACGCCACAGTATCCATTGAAAGCCAGTCATCAGCACCCTGACGCCTATGACATTTTCAGGGTTAAATCTGTTTCCGGTCATATCGCAGACTCAGAGAATATATCAGGAAAAGGCAACCAGACCCGCTTCTGGCCGGAGTTTGAGAGTTTTAACCACCAGATTGAGTACAGTCGTCAGCGTGAGGTGGTGTACTGGCACCACCGGACAAAAACGTCCCTGTTTCATCGCGGCCTTGAGCACGCCATCGCCTTTGTTCACGCCGATGGCAGGCTGCCTGAGCCGTCCATGCTGGAAGGTGAGGTGGTTACCGCTTCACTGGTCTGCACCAACAGGATGCTCCCCAAAGAGCTGCATACTGGTGATATCTGTATCGCGGTGGGTAAAAATCCTGCGGTCGCTTCTTTCAGCAACGTCACGCGCCCTACGCGTCCGTTGTATCCGGTCACAGACGGCGATATGCACTGGTCGCTCATTTCTAGCATGAACCTGAACTATCTCTCCCTGCTGGACCGTGATGCGCTGGTGCAGATCCTGCGTACCTTCGATCTGCCGGGGATTCACCATCCGCAGCAGGCCCGGTTGTCGCAGCAAAAGCTGGATGCCATTGAGAAGATGGAAACTCAACCGGTGGATCGATTGTTTAAGGGTGTCCCGGTAAGAGGACTGGCCAGCACGCTGTGGATCAACCCGGCCCCGTTTGTCTGTGAGGGTGAGATCTATTTGCTGGGGGTCGTGCTGTCGCAATTTTTTGCTCTGTACGCCAGCATCAATTCGTTTCACTGCCTGAAAATTATCAACACGGAAAGTCAGGAGGTCTGGGAATGGAAGAGTACCGGCCAGCACGCCCTGATGTAACGTTTCCGGCAGATGTGCGCGACATCAATTTCTATGTGTTGCTGGAATCATTGTACCGTCGCTACGGTGGGCCGGGCAGTGAACCTTCCCTGCGCAACGAGCCGGAAGATGAGGTGGTGCTGTTTAAATCCGACGCCAGCATCGCCTTTCCGGGCAGTGATTTAACATCACTCACGCGCAGCGACAGGGGGCAGTTCGTGCTGACCTCAAAATTTCTCGGTTTTTCTGGTAGCCAGTCGCCGCTGCCCGGCTATTACCTGGATCGGATGGCACAGGAATCAGCACAGAACGAGCAAGGTCTGAAAGCGTTCCTTGATCTGTTCAGCCACCGCTGGACGCAGTTTGCTTATCACGCCTGGCGTAAGTACCGCTACTACATCTGTTTTCGCAATGGCGGGACGGATATCTTTTCACGGCGCATGTATTCCCTTGTGGGACTGGGTAACCAGAGCGTGCGCGACCGGCTCGCCATCAACCACAGCAAGATGCTGGCCTATGCCGGAGTTCTGGCGACGCCGGGTCGTTCGCCGGACGTGGTATGCAATCTGGTTTCCCACTGTTTTGATCTGCCGGATGTCACTATCGACAACTGGCAACTGCGTAAGGTGGCGATTGTGCCGTCAGAGCAGAACAGGGTGGGGGTGCGTAATCTGAAAATACGAACTGCCGGGCATGTCGCCGGACGTTCCGTACTGGGCGTCAATTTTACTCTTGGTGCACGGGTACCGGATCGTAGCGGCAAATTTTTGCTGCGGATTAACGGTCTGGAGATGGGGCGTTATCTGTCATTTTTACCGGACGGTGATCATCATCAGGCGCTGAAAATGTTTATTTCGTTCCTGCTGCGAGACCAGTTTGCCTGGGATCTGCAGTTGTGTCTGGCACCGGAGCAGGCCAGGAGGATGCGGCTGGGGGATAAATCATGTTCCCGGCTGGGGCGGACCTGTTTTATCGGTCAGCCGGTCACCTCGCCATCCGTCACCCTCCACATCAGGGAGTAATGTTATGGAGCAGTCTGTGGTTGAGGAAAAGCAAAAATACGGTGGTTTATCACTGACCTTACAGGTGATGAACGGCAATGAATTGGAAAGCGGTCGCGCGGCGAAATGCCTATTTTCCGGTGATGGCGGCGAAATAGGCCATGCCGAAGGGTGCCACTGGCCGGTGCAGGATCGTGTCGGCTCGGTTGCCGGGCGCGCTTGCGCCATTGTGCTGCACGATGGGGCTTACTGCTTACGCAGCCTGATGCCGGGAGTGATGATTAACCTTGCGCCGGTATCGACGGATACCGGTCTGGTACGCCTGCGTCAGGGGGATGAAATCAGCCTCGGCGCGCTGGCGCTGAAAGTCTTTCTGCACGAAGGCAAACGTATCAGCTATGACGAACAGATGGTGACGCCGGAAAGTATTGTGACGCAACGCGACGGTCTGGTGGAGGCGCTGATCTCCACTGACGGCCAGCCGGAGTATCCAGGGATGCAGCAGCGTCATCAGTTGACGTCCACGGTGGTGAACAGTTTCTCCTCCGATCCTTTGCAGGTACTGCAAAGTGAAAGTCTGACAGTCTCATCCCTGGCTAACGGGCAACGAACCGTACCGCTGTCCGATCTGCGGGTGAACGGCGGGATCGACACGGCGTTTATGGATCTGCCGCCGGTTTATGCCGATCCGCATGATGAAGACGAATTCACTCCGGCTGAAATGGCGCAGAAACATCTGGCGGTGACGCCGCTGCTGCGTGGATTGGGTAGCACGCTCAGCGTACAGAACTCGCAGGATGCCGATGCCTTCCTGGAAGAAACCGGACGTGCGTTGCAGGCCGCGATTCAGGGGCTGCTGGATTTGCAGCACAGCCAGAACAGCCTGTCGGACAAACACCTGCGTCCGCTGGAAGATAATCCGCTGCGCCTGAATCTTGACTATGCCGCCGCGCTGGAGGTGATGTTCGCCGAAGGCAAAAGCCCGGTGCATCTGGCGGCACCTGCCGCCATTCGCGAGAGCCTGCGTAACGTCCGCCACCACGAAGAGGCCAATCGGGCCGCGATTGACGAAGCGCTGCGGATGATGCTTGAGGCTTTCTCTCCTCAGAGCCTGCTGCGCCGTTTTGTGCAGTATCGCCGCAGCCATGAACTGCGCCGCGAACTGGATGATGCCGGAGCATGGGGCATGTACCGCCACTATTACGCTGAACTGGCGTCGGACAGGCAGCAGGGGTTCGCGATGCTGTTTAATGAAGTTTATGCCCAGGTGTACGACCGGGTATTACGAGAGAAGCAGCGGGAACCGGAAGCATGAAGCGCGTTTTTGTCATGCTGATGCTGGCGCTCTGCGTTAGCGGCTGCACGATGACCAAAAAGATCGGACAGGTAATCGCCGATCCCGGTATTCAGGTCGGGGATCTGAAACAGCAGTCTTCAGCAGTAACTATCATGCTGCTGACCGAGCCGGACAGCAACCTGAACGGCGAGGGCGATCCCACCCCGGTGGATGTGCAATTGGTGTATCTGACTGATGACTCAAAATTTCAGGCGGCGGATTACGACCTGATGGCGTCCACGCCGTTGCCGGAAGCGCTGGGGAAAAACTATCTCGATCATCAGGATTTCACCCTGCTGCCGGACACGCTCAAAACGCTGCCGGATGTGAATCTGGATGCAAAAACGCAGTTTATTGGCATTGTCGCCTATTTTTCTGACGACCAGACCAGCGAATGGAAGCAAATCGTGCCGGTGGAAGGGACCGGGCATCACTACCGCCTTCTGGTACATGTACGCCAGAACAGTATTGAAATGAAGACCGAGGACAAATAACGATGGCCACAATGAAAAACCGGGTGCTCTGGCAGGAAGGGATGTTTGCGCTGCCTCAGCACTTTCAGCAGCAGCAGCGCCATAACGATGCGATGCTGCGCGAGCGGCTGGATGCGCTGGGTGATTTTGCCTGGGGATTCACGGAGCTGTCGCTGAACACTGAACTGCTGGCGCAGGGCAAGGTGATGCTCGACCGGGCGACGGGATGTCTGCCGGATGGCACCGTGTTCCGCATTCCCGAACAGGATCTGCTGCCGTTGCCGTATCAGCCACGGGAACTCACCACGCCGGCAAGCTACGATATTTATCTGGCGCTGCCGGTGGCCACCCATAACGTCAGCGAAGTACAGGGGATCCGCAGCGCGGGCCAGAGTTCGGAGCGCTACAGCGAAACCCGGAACGATGTGCGTGACGTCCACAGTGATGACGGTGATATGCAGTCGCTGACGCTGGGCCAGTTAGTGCCGAAAATTGTCAGCGGCGCGGAAGATCTCAGTGCGCTGGTGGTCCTGCCGCTGTGCCGCATCCGCAGCCATCAGCCGGGTGGCGCGCTGGTGCTTGACGAGGAGTTTATACCCACCTGCCAGACGCTGCGTGTCAGTCCGGTACTGAACCGATTTGTTGGGGATGTACAGGGGTTGATCGCCACCCGCGCCGCCGATCTGGCGAAAAGGATTGGTTCGCCGGAGCAGAGCGGGATCGCGGACGTGGCCGAGTTTATGATGCTGCAGATGCTCAACCGCTGGCAAATGCTCTTCTCGCACCGGGCACGCCTGCATACCCTGCATCCGGAAATTTTTTATCTGGATCTGGTCAGCCTGCTGGGCGAACTGATGACGTTCACCGAAAACAGCCGTCTCCCCTGCGCTGTCGAGTCTTATGACCATCGCGATTTAACGCAGTCCTTTAAAACGGTGATCCCGGAGCTTCGCCGGGCGCTTAACATTGTGCTGCAACCCCGCGCACAGAACCTGCCGCTGATCTTTACCGAGGGTGTTTACCTGGCGACGGTTAACGATCCGGCGCTGCTACAGTCCGGTGTCTTTGTGCTGGCGGTTCGCGCCCGGATGCCGCATGCCCAGCTTATTCTTCAATTTACCCAGCAGTCGAAAATCGCCGCCACTGATAAAATCCGCAATATGGTCAGCGTGCAGGTGCCGGGTATTCCGCTGCGCGCGCTTCCGGCTGCCCCCCGCCAGTTACCGTACCATGACGGCTATGTCTACTTTGAACTGGAAAAAGGCACTTCTGCCTGGCAGGACGTGGTGAACGCCGGGGCGCTGGCGATGCATATTTCCGGGACTTTTCCGGAGCTGGATATGCAGCTGTGGGCGATAAGAGGATAAGACGATGAGCGAATTCGTGCTTCCGTCAGAACCGGACTCCGGTCGCCAGTACCGTCTGACACTGCGTGGCAATAGCCTGAATCCGATGATTGACGCCGCCACGCCGTTGCTGGGGATGGTGATGCGTCTGTCGGGTATGAACAGCCAGAGTATGCCGGAACACCTGTTCGCGCAGGTGGTGACGGATGTGCAGGCAGTGGAGCAATTGTTGCAGGAGCAGGGCTATGAACCAGGCGTGATTGTGTCATTTCGCTATGTTCTTTGTACGTTTATCGATGAAGCTGCGCTCGGCAACGGCTGGTCGAATAAAAACGAATGGATTAAACAATCATTGCTGGTCCATTTCCACAATGAAGCCTGGGGTGGTGAGAAGGTGTTCATCCTGCTGGAGCGCCTGATGCGAGAGCCAAAGCGTTATCAGGATCTGCTGGAGTTTTTATACCTCTGCTTCTCGCTAGGCTTTCGCGGACGCTACAAAGTGGCGCAGCAGGGACAGGATGAGTTTGAACAGATATACCGTCGCCTGCATCACGTACTGCACCCACTGCGTGGCGACGCGCCGTTTCCACTACTCCACCAGAATAAGGAAGCGCAGGATGGACGCTACCGGTTGATAAAACGCCTGACCGTCAGACACCTTCTGCTGGGCGGCATAGTTGTACTCGCCCTGGTGTATCTGCTTTATCTGCTGCGCCTCGACGGCCAGACTCAGGACATTCTCCACCAGTTAAATCGGCTGCTTGCCAGGTAAGGACACCGTATGATTCAGATTGAACTCTCTACGTTGGTAAAACGGCTGAACCCATTCTCGCGTCAGGCGCTGGAAATGGCCGCGACGGCCTGTGTGAGCCAGCAGGCCACCGAAATCACCGTCAGCCATGTATTGTTGCAGATGCTGGCTATTCGCCGCAGCGACCTGCGCGTCATTATTGGTAAAGCCGGGATTGGTACAGAAGAACTGGGGCAGGCGCTGACCGTGGAACACTTTTCCACCATGCGACACACAGACAGTTATCCGGTCTTTTCACCGCTGCTAGTTGAATGGCTGCGCGACGGCTGGCTGCTGGCCTCGGCAGAAATGCAGTCCAGCGAGCTGCGTGGCGGTATTCTGCTGCTGGCGTTGTTGCATTCGGTATCGCGCTATGTGCCGCCCGCCGCCGCCCGTTTGCTGACCGGCATTAACCGTGACCGGCTACAGCAGGATTTTGCCGACTGGACGCGGGAGTCGGCGGAATCGGTCATGCAAAATGCGGATAAATCTGTGCCTGCCGCAGCCCATACAGATGACAGTCTGCTGGGGCGCTATGCAAAAAACATGACCGAAGATGCCCGCCTGGGACGGCTCGATCCGGTGTTGTGCCGGGACAACGAAATCGACCTGATGATCGACATTCTCTGCCGTCGTCGTAAGAACAACCCGGTGGTGGTCGGCGAAGCCGGTGTCGGTAAGAGCGCGCTGATTGAAGGGCTGGCGCTGCGCATCATTGCCGGTCAGGTGCCGGATAAGCTGAAAAATACCGACATTATGACCTTGGATCTCGGTGCACTGCAGGCGGGGGCTTCCGTTAAAGGGGAGTTTGAAAAACGCTTCAAAGGATTAATGGCGGAAGTCATTCAGTCACCAAAGTCCGTCATTCTGTTTATCGACGAGGCGCACACGCTGATTGGCGCGGGCAACCAGCAGGGCGGACTGGATATTTCCAACCTGCTGAAACCGTCGCTGGCGCGCGGCGAGCTGAAAACCATCGCCGCCACCACCTGGAGTGAGTATAAAAAGTATTTCGAAAAAGACGCCGCGCTGTCGCGTCGTTTCCAGTTGGTTAAAGTGAGCGAGCCGAACGCCGCTGAAGCGACCATTATTCTGCGCGGTCTGGCGGCTGTGTATGAGCAGGCGCACGGCGTGCTGATTGACGATGACGCGCTACAGGCGGCGGCGACATTGAGCGAGCGCTACCTCTCCGGGCGTCAGTTGCCTGACAAGGCCATTGACGTGCTGGATACGGCCTGCGCCCGCGTGGCGATTAATCTTTCCTCACCGCCGAAGCAGATTTCGGCGCTGACCACACAATGCCAGCAGTGTGAAGCGGAAATCCGCCAGCTTGAGCGGGAAATGCGGATTGGCCTGCGCACGGACGGTGGGCGACGGGACGAGGCTTACACACAGTATGAAGCGGCGCAGGCAGAGCTTCAGGCGCTGGATGCCGCGTGGCATCAGCAGCAGATGCTGGTGCAGGAGATTATCGTCCTGCGTCAGGCATTGCTGACGGAAGCAGATGTGCAGGATGAGGACGATGCGGGAAATGATGATTCGCCGTCGCAGGCGGATACCGTACCGGAAGATAAAACCGCAGCGGCTGAACGCCTGGCCTCCCTGAGCGCTGAGCTGGAGGTTTTGCACCATACGCAGTTGCTGGTATCCCCCCATGTGGACAAAAAGCAGATTGCGGCGGTGATTGCTGAATGGACCGGCGTGCCGCTTAACCGCCTGTCGCAGAATGAAATGTCGGTCATCACTGACCTGCCACAGTGGCTGGGTGAGACGATTAAAGGCCAGGACCTGGCAATTAAGCACCTGCATAAACACCTGCTGACGGCGCGGGCCGATCTCCGTCGTCCGGGGCGTCCGCTCGGCGCGTTTCTGCTGGCCGGTCCCAGCGGTGTGGGTAAAACCGAAACCGTGCTGCAGCTGGCAGACCTGCTCTACGGCGGTCGTCAGTATCTCACCACCATCAACATGAGTGAATTCCAGGAGAAACACACCGTTTCGCGCCTGATTGGTTCGCCGCCGGGCTATGTCGGCTACGGTGAAGGGGGCGTGCTGACCGAAGCGATTCGCCAGAAACCGTATTCCGTGGTGCTGCTCGATGAAGTGGAAAAGGCGCATCCTGACGTGCTCAACCTGTTCTACCAGGCGTTCGACAAGGGGGAAATGGCCGACGGTGAAGGGCGGGTTATTGACTGCAAAAACATTGTTTTCTTCCTGACCTCCAACCTCGGTTATCAGGTGATTGTGGAACAGGCAGACAACCCGGAGGCGATGCACGATGCACTGTATCCGGTGCTGGCGGATTTCTTTAAACCGGCCTTGTTGGCTCGAATGGAGGTGGTGCCATACCTGCCGCTCTCAAGGGAAACACTGACCACCATTATCGCCGGAAAACTCGCTCGTCTGGATAATGTCCTGCGTGCCCGCTTTGGCGCGGAGGTGGTGATTACGCCGAATGTTACCGATGAAATTATGCAGCGCGTTACCCGCGCCGAAAATGGGGCGCGAATGCTGGAATCGGTTATCGACGGTGACATGCTGCCGCCGCTCTCGCTGCTGCTGTTGCAGAAAATGGCGGCGAACACAGCTATTGCCCGTATCTCGCTTGATGTGCAGGACTGCGCGTTTACCGCAGACGTTGAGGATGCGGTGACAGAGGAAGAAGGCGTGGTATGAGACTTTCCGCCCGCTGGCTGCTGCCGCTGTTGCTGATGATATCTCCGGTATATGCCGGGGATGAACAGGTGACGCTTGATGCCATGAATGTCTGCCGGAAAGAGCCTGCTGCCCTGGAACGTCTGGACTGCTACGACAACATTCTGTCGCCACAACCCGACGCCGGTTTTGCCGGGGCGCTGGTAAAAGCGCGTTATGACGGCGAGGCGCGCAGACGGGCTTTTGATCAAGAGAAACAACGCCAGGATAACACCACCGGGCTGCTGCTTACCCGTACAGAGGGAGAACGTCAGACGGTGATTATCACCACACCTGCCATCGGCAGTCTGCCTCCGCGTCCTGTGCTGGTTTTCAGTTGTGTGGATAACATCACCCGGATGCAGGTGGCGCTCACCGCTTCCCGGCAGGAAAGCGATATTCCGGTCACGCTGAAAACGGAAAACGGGGCGTTCCGTTCTCGCTGGTTTGTGCGTGAGAACGGCTTTCTGCTGGAAGCCAGCCGGGGGCTGGCAGGGATTGATGAGATTAAACAGCTTTTTGGCGCAAAAGCGCTGACGCTCGATACCGGGACCGGAAGTGCTGTCGGAACGCTGACCTTTAACATTGACGGACTGGCGCAGACTATCGCGCCGTTGCGTGAAGCCTGCCACTGGGCGGGGGAATAAATATGGATATACACAACCCGGACGTCTGGCTGTCGAATTTGCAGGAAGGTCTGCCGGAAGAGAAACTGGCCAGCAAGCTCAGCGATGAAAATCCAAAGTGGGAATATATCGACGGTGAAATTGTCAGACTGGGGTCGCTGAGCCATGCGCAGCTTGATGTTGCGGAACTCCAGCGGCAGGGGCTGGAGCTTCTGGCCTCGGAGAGTAAGGATTTTCGCCTGGTGTCGCACCTGCTGCGAACACTGCAACACGCGGGCGATCATCTGCTTGCGCTCAGGATGCTGACACAGTACGTCACGCGCTACTGGACCCTTGCCTGGCCGCAGAATGCGGCGAATAAAAAGCGCTTTGCCGACCAGATCCTGAAACGTTTTGAACCCGGTATCGCCGGTTTTGCTGCCGCATCCACCCCGGAGCTGCGTGATGCTCTGCTGGGGGAACTGGCCAGGCTGGCGCAGTGCTGGCAAGCGTCCGGGGTGCCGGAACTGGTGTCTGCCGCTGATGACCTGTTTGCTCAGTACCAGAGAGCGTTTCGTGACAGTTTACCTGCGCCAGTACCGCCCGCAGTATCGACTGCCGCACTGGCAGCCATTCCGGCCACATCCCCGATGACGACGGCAGCGCCGGTGGTGAGTATCGACAGCCATGATGATAAAACCTGGCGCGACACGTTGCTGAAGGTGGCGGCTATTCTTTGCGAACGCCAGCCTGCATCGCCGCAGGGATATCGCCTGCGCCGTCATGGTCTGTGGCAGAACATTACCTCCGTCCCGCAGGCGGAGAGCGACGGGCGTACTCCGCTGGCGGCGGTCTCTGCCGATATGGTTTCCGACTACCAGGCTCGTCTTGCCCGTGCGGATATGACGCTCTGGCAGCAGGTGGAGCAGAGTCTGCTGCTGGCGCCCTACTGGCTGGACGGCCATCACCTTTCGGCGCAGATAGCGCAGCAGCTCGGCCACGACGACGTGGCGCAGGCGGTGCGTGATGAGGTTCGCCGTTTTGTGGCGCGTCTGCCTTCGCTTGGCTCCCTGCTGTTTAACGACCGTTCGCCGTTTGTCAGCGATGTCACCCGGCAGTGGCTGGCAGATGAACCGCAGAAACCTGCTGCCGTTGTGGTTGCCATGGATGATATGACGCAGCAGGTCTGGCAGTGCTGGCAGGAGCAGGGGCTGGAGGCGGCGCTGGCGCTGGCTGAACGGCAGCCTGGCAACACGCCGCGCGCGCAGTATTACCGCCAGTATCTGACGGCACAGTTGCTGGAAGCCTCCGGCATGACGCAGCTTGCTCGACACCACTACCAGATGCTGCTTAATGCAGGGTTGCACGTGATGTTGTCTGACTGGGAGCCGGCCTTGCTGGAACAACTGGAAACGAAACTCGCGACGGAAATGACGAGTTAATAAAACAGGAGCGTTTTGTGTTCAGAATACCGACCCCCCGTATTTTCAGTGGGATGGCTTCTATGCTCAGACCCGCAATGCCTAAATTTAAGGTCTCTGTGATCTGGCTGCTGGCGCTGGCGTGGGTGATGTTGCTGGTATGGGTCTGGTGGAAAGGCCCTGCATGGCAGTTTTACGAGACATACTGGCTGAAACCGCTGGCGAATCGCTGGCTGGCAACCGCTGTCTGGGTGCTGCTGGCCCTTATCTGGCTGACCGTCAGTGTGGTGATGCGCCTGCAACTGATCGAGAGGCAGCAAAAGAAGCAGCGGCAGGAAGATCAGGATCCGCTTTCTGTTGCCGTTAATTTTCAGCAGCGCTGCCTGGACCACTGGCTGTTGCGCCTGCAACGGCATCTGGACAACCGACGCTACCTGTGGCAATTGCCGTGGTATCTGGTCACGGGGCCAGCGGGTAGCGGTAAAACAACGCTTCTGCGCGAAGGCTTTCCAGCGGATGTGATCTATACGCCGGACGCCAGTCGGGGAATCGACCAGCAGATATATATCACGCCGTATGTCGGCAGACAGGCGGTGATTTTCGATGCCGATGGCGCACTGGCGGATCCGGATGACGGCAACCTGCTACACCGTCGCCTACGTGAACACTGGCTGGGGTGGCTGCTGCAAAAGCGCACGCGCCAGCCCCTTAACGGTCTGATCCTGACGCTGGATCTGCTGGATTTATTGACCGCAGACAAACGCCGTCACGAGCAACTGATACAGACATTGCGCGGCCAGTTGCAGGAGATCCGCCAGTCGCTGCATGCCCGTCTGCCGGTCTATATCGTGCTGACCAGGCTGGATTTATTGACCGGGTTTGCCGCGTGGTTCCGTGCCCTGGACTGGAACGAGCGCGACAGTATCCTGGGTGTCACTTTTACCCGCAACGCCCATGAAAGCAATGCCTGGCACAGTGAGCTGGATGCCTTCTGGCAGACATGGGGGCAGCAGATGAACCGGGCGCTGGCGGATCAGATGCTCGCCCAGGTCAGCCCGGCGGCGCGCAGTGCGGCATTCAGTTTCTGTCGCCAGATGCAGGGCGCAGGGGAGAGCATTACCCACCTGCTGGAGGCGTTACTGGATGGAGAGCATCAGGATATCTGCCTGCGTGGCGTATACCTGACTTCTTCGCTGCAACGCGGCCAGATGGATGACATCTTTACCCAGTCCGCCGCCCGTCAGTACGGGCTGGAGCATGGCTCTCTGTCGACCTGGCCGCTGGTGGACACCACGCCGTACTTCACCCGCACGCTGTTTCCGGAGGTGTTGCTGGCCGAGCCGAATCTAGCTGGGGAGAATCGCCTGTGGCTGGCCCGTTCCCGTCGCCGGATGAATCTCTTTGTCGGATGCGGCGCGGTGGTGGGGGGACTGCTTATTTGGGGCTGGCATCACGGGTATAACGAAAATTACCGTGCAGGGCAGACGGTGCTGGCGCAGGCGAAATCTTTTATGGACGTGCCGCCGCCGCAGGGAACGGATGAAAGCGGTTACCTGCAACTGCCGTTGCTGAACCCGGTGCGCGACGCCACGCTGGCCTATGGCGACTGGGGCGACAGAAGCTGGCTGGCGGATATGGGACTCTATCAGGGCGCGCGGGTCGGGCCGTATGTGGAGCAGACCTACCTTAAATTGCTGGAGCAGCGTTACCTCCCGGCGTTACTGAACGGGCTGGTGAAACAGATGAACAGCGCGCCGCCGGAGTCGGAAGAGAAGCTCGCCGCACTGCGTGTCATCCGGATGCTGGAAGACAGGAGCGGACGGAATGATGCGGTGGTGAAACAGTTTATGGCAAAACGCTGGAGCGAGCAGTTCCACGGGAAGCGTGATATTCAGGCGCAACTGATGTCCCATCTTGACTACGCGCTGGCGCACACCGACTGGCACGCGCAGCGCCAGCAGGGTGACGCCGATGCCGTCAGCCTGTGGACACCTTACGATAAAACCGTTGCTGCCGCGCAGAAAGAGCTGAGTAAGCTGCCGGTTTACCAGCGGGTGTACCAGAGTCTGAAAACGCGGGCGTTGGGGGTGCTACCCGCCGATCTCAGCCTGCGTGACCAGACCGGACCGACGTTTGATCTGGCGTTTATCGCGGCTGACGACAATAAGCTGGTTATTCCGCAGTTTCTCACCCGCTATGGCCTGCAACGTTATTTTGTGAAGCAGCGCGATGAACTGGTGAAACTGACGGCAATGGATTCCTGGGTGCTAGCGCTAACGCACAATGTGACTTACAGCGAGGCTGACCGGACGGAGATCCAGCGCCAGCTTACTGAACAGTATATCAGTGACTATACCGCCACCTGGCGGGCGGGTATGGATAACCTGAATATCCGCGACTATGACTCGCTGACGGCGCTGACTGGCGTGCTGGAGCAGATTATCAGCGGCGATCAGCCCCTTCAGCGCATACTGACGGCGCTGCGCGACAATACCCGTCCTCCTGTCCTGTCTGAAAAACTGGACGATAAAGAACGCGCGCAGGCGCAGAGTGAACCGGAGTGGCAGCTGCTGAACCGGGTAGGGCATGAGTTTGCACCGGAAATCAGCGTCCTGGAAGAGCAGAAGGATAAAGGCAGTACCTTACAGGCGGTTTACCAGCAACTGACCGATCTGCACCGCTATCTGCTGGCGATACAGAATGCGCCCGTACCGGGGAAATCGGCCCTGAAGGCCGTACAGCTCCGGCTGGATCAGAACAGCAGCGACCCGGTTTTCGTCACCCGGCAGATGGCGAAAACCCTGCCCGCACCGCTTAACCGCTGGGTGACCAAGCTGGCAGATCAGGCCTGGCACGTGGTGATGATCGAAGCGGTTCACTATATGGAGCTGGACTGGCGCGACAACGTGGTGAAGACCTTTAACTCCCAACTGGCTGATAAATATCCGTTTAATCCCCAGTCGAAAGAGGACGCTTCGCTGGATGCGTTTGAACGCTTCTTTAAGCCGGGCGGCGTGCTGGACGCGTTCTACCAGCAGCATCTGAAGCTGTTCGTGGAAAACAGTCAGGGGCTGAACGGGGGGGACAATGTGGTGATCCGCGAAGATGTCCTTAATCAGCTGGATACCGCGCAGAAAATCCGCGACATCTTCTTCAGTCCGCAGAACGGACTGGGGGCGCAGTATGCGGTGGAAACCGTGGCCCTGTCGGGCAACAAGCGGCGCAGCGTGCTGAATCTTGACGGGCAACTGGTGGATTACGCCCAGGGGCGCAACTACACGGTGCATCTGGTGTGGCCGAACAACATGCGTGAAGGCAATGAGAGCAAACTGACGCTGGTGGGTGCCGGCGGTAACACGTCGCCGCGCAGCATCGCTTTCAGTGGCCCGTGGGCGCAGTTCCGCCTGTTTGGCGCAGGACAACTGACCAGCGTGCAGGACGGTACCTTTACCGCCCGCTTCAACGTGGACGGCGGCACCATGACCTACCGTATCCACAGCGATACGCAGGACAACCCGTTTGCTGGCGGGCTGTTCAGCCGGTTCCGGCTGCCGGATACGCTGTACTGATGAGGATATTACGATGAGTACGGATATTCAGACGATTATCACCGGCCAGGATCCCCGGGGCCTGCCGGAATTCAGCGCCATGCGTGAAGAAATCAACAAGGCCAGTCATCCGGCGCAGCCGGAGATGAACTGGATGCTGGTGGAGTCGTTGGCGCTGACCATTTTTAAGTCCAACGGTGTGGATTTGCACACTGCCAGCTACTACACGCTGGCTCGCGCACGCACGCAGGGGCTGGCGGGATTCTGCGAGGGCGTGGAGCTGCTGGCGGCGCTGATAAGTCGCGAATGGGATAAATTCTGGCCGCAGGGCGGAGTGGCGCGGACCGAAATGTTGGACTGGTTTAACACCCGGACCGGCAATATTCTGCGCCAGCAACTGTCTTTTTCCGAAGCCGACCTGCCACTGCTGTACCGGGCTGAACGCGCCCTGCAGATGATATGCGACAAGCTCCAGCAGGTGGAACTGAAACGCGTCCCCCGTGTGGAAAACCTGCTTTATTTTGTGCAGAACACGCGCAAACGGTGTGAACCGCCGTCAAAAATGCCTACGGCGGATACGGCTGCAAAAACAACAGTCCGGACACTGATGTATATGCCGGAAAGTCCGGCAACTCCGCTACTTCCGGAGCCTCCGCTGCCGGAATTGCCGGAGGTGAAGGTGGTGGTTCACGGGGTGACAACTCTGCCGCTGCCCCCAGCTTCAGTGAAATCGGGAAACACCGTGAAAGGCTTTATCGCCGGGGTATTCTGTAGTGTGCTCGTCATGGCTGTCGTCTGGTGGTGGCAGGTGTATCCACTGCAACAGCAGGTGGCGGCGGCACGTGATACGGCACTGGGGGCGGCAACGGTCTGGCTGGCATCGCCACAACTGAGCGACTACCCGCAGCGCCTACAGCTACTGACAGGTGCTTCGCCGTTGCAGGCGCTGGAAGCCGGTCAGCGAATGGCCCGGATGGCAGACAGCCGTTGGCCGGAAAGCCTGCAACAGCAGCAGGCCACAGTGAAGTGGAGTACCGCCCTGAAAGACCGGGCGGCAAACAGTCCGCAGATGGTGGGCTGGCAGCAGACGCGAACCGATTTACGAAAGTTCGCTGAACTGCTGCTACAGCGTGAGCAGGCGAAAGAAGGACTCACGCTCTCTTATATCAAAACCATTGTTTATCAGGCCGAGCGCACGCTGAACCAGGAGATACCGCTGGAATATCTGCTGACGCAGTACCAGCAGGCGCAGTCTGCCGGGAAAAATACTGGGATACTGGAAAAACAGATCAACGAAAGGCTGGATGGCGTATTAAACCGGTGGTTGTTGTTATCACAGAACCACTCTCAAGAAACGGCAGATGGTGAACCAGAAAAATAAAGGAGCATTATTATGGCAAATCTTGTTTATATGACATTAAACGGGCAGTTACAGGGGCTGATTTCGGCGGGGTGTTCGTCGCTGGCGTCTATCGGAAATAAGGCGCAGCTTGCACATCTGGATCAGATTATGGTAACCAGCCTCAAACATGGTTTAAGCCGGGCGCAGAACGTCAATCATCAGTCACTGAATATTACCAAGCCGGTGGATAAATCTTCACCGCTGCTGAGCAAAGCTATTAACGAAAATGAATGTCTGACCTGTGATTTTGAATATTATCGTACTAACCGGTTTGGGATTAACGAATTGTATTATCGGGTAAAACTTATCAATGCAAGGATAGCAAGTATACGCAGCAGTGTTCCTCATTCCATTACTGACAGCGGTGGGCAACCGGAAGAATCGGTATCGTTCACTTATGAGAGTATCACTCAGGAACATTGCGTAGCCGGAACCAGTGCATACAGCCTGTGGAGCGAGCGGGTATTTTAACCATTTTATATCAGGAGTGAAAAATGGGCTATCTGACGAGAACGAACAATTCGTTGTATGTAAAAGCATACCTTCAACAGGAACTACGTAACCAATCTATGGCCCTGTCACTGGAGAAAGGCGTGGGTGCTTTCAGTGAACGATTCAGTGAAAATGTTATGGATACGCTTGCGTCAGTGGGGGATGGAGCAGGGCGCCTGGCAGGAAGAGGAGTCTGCTTGTTTCTGGGAGATAATGAAACCTGTAGTGGACTACGTTATTATGATCAAAGAATGATGATATGCATCGCTGAGTTAATAAAACGTACTGATGCTATTCTTGATATGTTGTATTTGTGTATTGTTTACGTTCTTCAACGATATGATGATAAAATGCAGCTCAGAATACTGGCGAAGATAATCTGGTATATGGCCGACTGTAAGAATTATTCATCTTCATTGTGCCAAAACCTTGAACTTGATGATGGGAAAATCGAAGAGGTTTTACGGCGACTTCAGGATCCCGACGAAAAAGAGGAGATTCTTGAAAATCTGATCGGAGAGTCCATATATCCTGTTACAGCCAGGTTACAGAAGATGGCCGCGAAGGGCGCTGCTCGTTTGGCAACAGATATGGTTACAGAAGGCATTCTGGCGTACACAGCTGCGACCTATATTGCTGGTTCGGCAAGCCTGAGTAAGTCCGTAAAAACTGTATTGTCCCGGAGTGGAGGGACTATAATTAGTTTTGTTTCTAATTATGGTAAGGTTACTCAGGCTACCGGTACTACAGAAAGACTAAAATTGTGTAACCCAAAACTCTATCATTTATTGTATATCAATCATCTGGAAATGTTTTTCTTTCTTTTTGATAAGTACCTTCCATCTGCAATATATCAGGGTGATTACGCCTTTGCTAATGAAGAAGATGCAGTACGATTTTTCAAAGGGATGATAAAGTGAAAGCATTTATTCGATGGGTGGTTGTCACGATTTTTCAAGATGTTGCTTCACGTATGTTGTCAGTTATATTTGTTCTTGGTCTTTTATCTATTGTACTGACTTTTTTCCCTAGTTGTTTTGATATTTTATTTCTTCCAATATTGATTGGCGTGCCGTTAATTGTCTGCGCCATTATTTATCCTATGCCTAAAGGCCGATAGCATAAATCAGCGAGTGTCTATGAATTCTTTATATTTAAACTGGTTGAGGGTGCCGGTATTTTTGTAAATACATCTCTGGATATGCTCATATGCAATTCTCTGCCTGGTGGTTTTTTTTCGATTTTTGGCGTGATGTGTTTTCGTCAAAATGCAATGGGCATCCATGACTCGGGAGAAATGGAACGGGTTTATGACAACTTAAAATCAGGTTTATCCAGGAGGAGATAAATGAAGGATTTTATTTTTTTGTTAGCCAGAAGGGTGAGAAGTGTAATTAAAGAAGTCTTAATTATTAATATCATTGGGTGGGTTCTTGTCGGTATTTTAGTTGTAGTTGCGGTATGTTTTCCTGATTATATTGATATATTTTTTTTCCCAATAATTTTAATTGTTCCATTTGTGCTGGCTATAGTCTCAATATTTATTTTTGGCAATAATGATGAGCTGTAGAGTCAGTATTGGGGATATCCATTAATAATTTTATGTTTAACCCTGTTGGGATCGCTGGTACTTTTTGTAAGTGTTATCCGGAGGCTGTTGCCGGAATTGAAAAAGTCCGGTTAATGAAAGGCCAGGAAATACCCGACTGGCCATACTGGTGTTTTTTACCGGAAAGTCACTGGATAATGTTGTTTATGGGTAAACAGCGTAGCCAGTTCACAAGAAAAATGTGGCGGGAGATACAAAAACGCCAGGTGCTGGGCACCTGGCGATACAACAAAGGTGACACACATTCCGCCAACTGGAATAAATCAGCAGATGCCGTGACTGGCAGAGTCAGTACTTTGTTCATGAAGGTGAAAGTACATCCCAGTTCATCATCACTTCCATGCAGGGAGAGATAAAGCGCCGCCAACGTCCGAAAGAAACCAGAATTACCAGAAGGCTGATTTTATCAGTAACCTCATACGACATTTTTTTAAATCTATTCTGCAATGG
The DNA here is from genome assembly GCF_036759925.1 of Kluyvera sp. CHPC 1.2972. NCBI lineage: Bacteria > Pseudomonadati > Pseudomonadota > Gammaproteobacteria > Enterobacterales > Enterobacteriaceae > Kluyvera > Kluyvera sp. CHPC 1.2972. The sequence goes on from NZ_JAPKIB010000004.1 coordinate 328,061, forward strand.
CGGCTTTTAAGATCGCCTTTCAGGAATACCACCATTTAAATGGTCAATACTGGTAGCGATTCACCAGATCTTTAACGACGGCTGCAAAGGTTTTTTGTTTGAGCAGGGCGATTTGTTGTTCTGTTACAGACGTTTTGCCAGCCAGAGGCTGGAGAGTGTTGTATTCGTAATTGATTGGAGACCAGGTCGCCCATTCTCCCGTCGCCACATCTACCAGGGCGAAACGTACCAGGTAACGCAGCGAGGCCGAATCAGATAATTTTTCATTTCGATAGTCCGACCAGATTATCGTTTTGGTTGTGGTATCATATCTGCCCGCCTGTAATGTGTCCCAGTAAACAATGATCGTCTGTTGCTGTCCTTTTGCTGCAATATAACGCAGTGCCTGCATATAGTTCATATTTTCGCTGGAGGCGATTTCCCCTTCTTCATTCTTCGCCTTATTACAGGAAATGGCTTTTTGCCTGTCGGGGATACCGGAGAATGTTGAGATTCGGTAGTATTTGCTCATTTCTTGCTGCATAACCATTTCTGGCGCGCGACTACCTGACTGAACAAGAATAATGGTGGAATTTAGCGGGGCGCTAAATTTTTCTCCTCCCAGTGCTGCCTGAATGTCTTCTTCTGAAATGGCCAGTGTGGTCTCGTTGCCGAAGATGTCTTTGTCTGTCAACTGAGAGACAGTATTTTTACTGATACTGCTCTCTACCCTATCGACGCTCTTTTTTTTTGCATCAATAGGGGAGCGTGCGCAACCATTCAATAAAAATGTTAACAGGCAAATAAATATTGTTAACCTTGCGTTCATATATTTTGTTCTCTTATGAATTGTAGATATCTATTATGATCATTTAGCCTGAAATATTATCATGTTTATATGTCTGGAAATATGGATGTTAAAATAAAACGTTACATTCACACGTCCAATGAGATTCTTTTTTTTATAATTATTTATTATTTTTTTAGTTTTCATAATTAAGTAACGAGATTCAGTATATAGTTTTTCATAGTGTTTAGTTTTTAACTTGCGATGATATTGAGTATTTCTGGAAGATGGTAACAGGAGAATGTGATATGAATGCGGCTTTGTTGAATAAATCAGACTCAGGGCGAGCGTTTTAAACCTGACGTTAACCGACTTTGCCCGTTTGCTGACGCAAGTGTAATCTGGGCAGCACTGCGGGACATCCATCATGGCAAAAAGAGAATCAATAAAGCCCTGTGCAGCACGCAGGATCAGCCGGAATGCACGTTTAACCACCAGAGCGGTGGTGATGGCGAGGTCAGAATAGCACTGAGGTCGTCCCCGTGATGAGGGCGTTGTAGACTGCATCGCCTCATCGTCCAACCAGAAAGTGACGGAGCCACGGTTGATAAGGGCTTTATTGTAGATGGGCCAATTGATGCGTGATCTGATCCTTCAACTCAGCAAAAGTTCGATTTATTCAACAAAGCCGGTTCTCGCTTTACTTCAGACCGGACAAAGACTTGTGTCAAGGAATTAACTAGCCATGACGCATGATGGAAATAGTGTCTATTGGGAATTTGAATTCTGACAGATAGGGCTACAGTGACCGGAGAGGGTGGTAGATACTTAAGAGAAATGTTAATGCTGGATCGCAGAAGCAGGGTGGTAACATCTGCGGCCAGGGAACCCCGGAAAGCAAAAACCCAGCCATAGGCTGGGTTCTTTAAATAGTGGTGCCCGGACTCGGAATCGAACCAAGGACACGGGGATTTTCAATCCCCTGCTCTACCGACTGAGCTATCCGGGCAACGGGGCGCATTAAACCGTAATCGCCTCGACTCGTCAACGAAATTTATAAAATTTGCGGCGAGTCGCACAATCTATCACCACTTTGCCCGTTTTGCACACTGCGTCAGGCAAAAAACGCCGTCCAGGCCGCAGAAATCGGCATCGCCAGCAGCAGTGCGGGCAGCATATTCACTACCGCAAACATCTTAATCCCGCAGATGCGCAGCCCGGTTGCCAGCAGTAGCAGGCCGCCGACGGCGGTGAAGTCGGCCATCATGGCGGGGGTGGTCAGCGGCAGGATCAGGAAGGCGCAGAACGCCAGTGAGAGCTGGATGATAAGCATCGGCACGCTGATGGCGCAGACGGCAAAACCGAGCGAGCAGGCAAAGATCATCGCGGTGAAGAAATCGAGAAACGACTTGGCGATAAGAATGGTCGGGTCGCCAGTCATACCTTCATGCATCGACCCGAAAATCCCCGTCCCGCTGGCGCAGAACAGCACGATAATCGCCACGAAGCTTTGAATAAAGTTCTCGTGCTGACTGCTTTTGCCCGGCTTGAGCATCCGCTTTTGTACGCTGGAAACCGCTTTATTGATGCCTTTTTCCAGAAAGCAAAACTCACCAATCAGCGCGCCGACCAGCGTTGCCAGTACCATCACCGGCATATTGGCGCATTTAATCACCAGCAGCAGGCCAATCCCCAACGAGGCAAGACCAAAAATAGAGGTCATTGAAACACGAATGCGCTCCGGTAAACGCTGGCTGAGCAGCGCGCCGAGCAAACCACCGACCAGCACCGCGCCGGCATTAATAAATGGGCCTATTACCACGTTAACTCCTGTTACTTATCGATAAGTCCTGCATTATTATGGACTGATTAATCGGTTCAGTGCTTGTTTTCCCGTGGTATCAGTGCATAAAAATTTCGTCTTGCGCCCCCTGGTGAATGGTGCCATGATTGCGCGAATTTTCTCCTTTCCTGAATCGGGGCCGCCTGCAATGACATCTTTGCCATTACATCGCCAGTGCCACTTCGCCTGCTCGCGAAGGTCTGCCCCTTTCTCATTGCTCACCATGCGGTGAAGCCAACGCATGCTCACTGCAGGACAACAGTAAGATTAGACCATGTCTGCTTTTACTGATGTCTGGCGGTCGGAGCTGTAACCCAGTTGCACCCAGACGCTTTATGGGGCAAAGCCAGAGGTTTTGTCCGGGGCTTTTACTCTCCCTGAGTGGGTCGTTGCGCTTATGAAATCAATGAATATTGCTGCCAGTCGTGAACTGGTTTCCCGTCTCTCCACCCATCGCAGCGTGGTGGCGCTGGACGGTACCGACTTTACCGATGTGGCAGCAGTCGTCATTACGGTGGCGGACAGCCACAGCGGCATTCTGGCATTACTCAAACGTACCGGCTTTAACCTGCCGGTCTTCGTGCTGACGGCGGACGCGATCGGCGTGCCGGAAGGCGTGAATGCAGTGATTAGCGGAAAAGAGCAGGAGTGGCTGGAGCTGGAATCGGCGGCCTGTCGCTATGAAGAAGACCTTCTGCCGCCGTTCTTCGACACCCTAACCCAGTACGTCGAGATGGGCAACAGTACCTTTGCCTGTCCAGGCCATCAGCACGGTGCGTTCTTTAAAAAGCACCCAGCGGGACGTCAGTTCTATGACTTCTTCGGCGAGAACGTGTTTCGTGCCGACATGTGTAACGCCGACGTGAAGCTCGGGGATCTGTTGATCCATGAAGGCTCCGCCAAGCACGCACAGAAATTCGCGGCGAAGGTCTTTAACGCCGATAAAACCTACTTTGTGCTGAATGGCACCTCGGCGGCCAACAAGGTCGTGACCAATGCGCTGCTCACCCGTGGCGATCTGGTCCTATTCGACCGCAACAATCACAAATCCAACCACCACGGCGCGCTGATTCAGGCCGGGGCGACGCCGGTCTATCTGGAAGCGGCGCGCAACCCGTTCGGCTTTATCGGCGGCATTGACGACCACTGTTTTGACGATAGCTATCTGCGCGAGCAGATCCGCGAGGTGGCACCGGAGAAAGCCGATGATGCGCGCCCGTTCCGTCTGGCGATCATTCAGCTTGGCACTTACGACGGGACTATCTACAACGCCCGTCAGGTGGTGGATAAAATCGGCCACCTCTGCGACTACATCCTGTTCGACTCCGCGTGGGTGGGCTACGAGCAGTTTATCGACATGATGGCGGACACCTCGCCGCTGCTGCTGGATCTTAACGAAAACGATCCTGGCATTTTTGTCACCCAGTCGGTACACAAACAGCAGGCCGGGTTCTCGCAGACCTCGCAGATCCACAAGAAAGATAACCACATTCGTGGTCAGGCACGCTTTTGTCCGCACAAGCGGCTGAACAACGCCTTTATGCTGCACGCCTCAACAAGCCCGTTCTACCCGCTGTTTGCGGCGCTGGACGTGAACGCCAAAATCCATGAAGGGGAGAGCGGCCGCCGCCTGTGGGTGGAGTGCGTTGAGCTGGGCATTGAAGCGCGTAAAGCGATTGTGGCGAACTGTAAGATGATCCAGCCGTTTATCCCGCCGATCGTCGACGGCCGCCCATGGCAGGATCATCCGACCAGAACGATCGCCAGCGAACGCCGTTTCTTTAGTTTTGCGCCGGGGGCACGTTGGCACGGCTTTGCAGGCTACGCGCAGGACCAGTACTTCGTCGATCCATGCAAGCTGCTGCTGACTACGCCGGGCATTGATGCGCAAACCGGCGAGTACACCGAGTTTGGCATCCCTGCGACGATCCTCGCGCACTACCTGCGTGAAAACGGCATTGTGCCGGAGAAGTGCGATCTCAACTCGATCCTCTTCCTGCTGACGCCGGCGGAATCCGCGGAGAAAATGGCGCAGTTGGTGGCGATGCTTGGTCAGTTTGAGCAGCATATTGAAGACGATACGCCGCTGGCTGACGTGCTGCCGACCATCTACAACAAATACCCGGTGCGCTATCGCGACTACACCCTGCGTGAACTGTGCCAGGAGATGCACGACCTGTACGTCAGCTTCGACGTGAAGGATCTGCAAAAGGCGATGTTCCGCAAAGCCAGCCTGCCTGCAGTGGTGATGAATCCGCAGGATGCCAACAGCGAGTTTATTCGCGGCAACGTGGAGCTGGTGCGTATCAGCGAAGCGGAAGGGCGCATTGCCGCCGAAGGGGCACTGCCGTACCCGCCGGGCGTGCTATGCGTGGTGCCGGGCGAAGTGTGGGGCGGCGCGGTGCAGCGCTACTTCCTGGCGCTGGAAGAGGGCGTGAATCTGCTGCCGGGCTTCTCGCCGGAGCTTCAGGGGGTTTACAGCGAGAAGGATGCTGATGGGATTAGTCGGTTGTATGGGTATGTTTTGAAGTAGGGAAGTAGCCCGGCCGAGCGAAGCGACGCCGGGGCTGCTCGGAACGTAAACCCGGCGTCGCTTCGCTCGGCCGGGCTACGTTGGTAGAGAACTTAGTGAGCAACCGTCTGCACACCCGCAGGCGTACGCTCATGTTTATATTTAAACAGCCCAACAAACGCGACCGCCAGAACCAGAGAGTAGGCGGCGAAAATCAGCCATACGCTCTGCCAGTCGGTGATGCCGTCCACGGTGTACATCTCAACCACTTTACCGCTCGCCATACCGCCAAGGATACAGCCGAAGCCGTTGGTCATCATCAGGAACATACCCTGCGCACTGGCGCGGATTTCCGGGCGAACCTCTTTCTCCACGAACACCGAACCGGAGATGTTGAAGAAGTCGAAGGCGCAGCCGTAAACAATCATCGACAGGACCAGCAGCACGGTGCCGAATGGCGTTGGGTCGCCGTAAGCGAACAGGCCGAAGCGCAGCATCCACGCGAAGATACTAATCAGCATCACGTTCTTGATGCCGTAACGGCTTAAGAAGAACGGAATGGTGAGGATGAACAGGGTTTCAGAGATCTGCGAAATCGACATCATCACCGACGCGTGCTGCACGATAAAGCTGGTCGCAAACAGCGGGTCTTTATCGAAGCTGTGCAGGAAGGTGTTGCCGAACATGTTGGTAATCTGCAGCTCTGCGCCCAGCATCATGGAGAAGATAAAGAAGATTGCCATGCGCTTGTTTTTAAACAGCGCAAACGCATCCAGCCCCAGCATGCTGCTCCAGCTCTGTTTCTGCTGCTGATTAGAGACCGGAATATGCGGCAGCGTCAGGGTAAACAGCACCAGCACGACCGACAGTGCGGCACCGATATACAGCTGCATATGGCTCAGTTCGAAGCCGGAGAAGCTCACCGCCCACATTGCCAGAATAAAGCCGATGGTGCCCCAGATACGAATCGGTGGGAAATCGTTCACGATATCCATACCGGCAGACTTCAGGCGGTAGTAAGAGATGGTGTTAATCAGGCCGAGCGTTGGCATATAGGCCAGCGAGTTGAGCAGGATAACGAAGAACATCGCACTTGGCGTGGTGACCTCGGCCGCCATAAACAGCGTACCGGCCCCGACCAGGTGACAGAAAGCGTAAACCCATTTGGCGCTGATCCACTTATCCGCCACGATGCCGAGCAGCGTTGGCATAAAGACGGCAGCGATACCGAGGGAACTATAAACAGCGCCGATAGCTGCGCCGTCGAATTTAAGCGTAACAAACATGTATGAGCCGAGCGTGGTGAGCCAGCTCCCCCAAAGACAGAACTGCAGAAACGACAGTATCTTAAGCTGCAGCTTTAAATTCATGTTGCTTTCCTCACAAAATTTGGTGTGGTGTGTTACTTAGATAACATTCAGAGGCGTTATTTGCGCTGATTCTATCAACGCTGATGATGGGACATTGTTAAGCGCCGCAAAATTTTGCAATTATTTTTACTTTGCAAAACGATTTAGTGACAAAAGTAACATTTTTATGGGGAAGGGCGGTGGGAAGGCGCGCTCACCCCGGTGAGTCCGGGATGAGCGTATCCGATGGTGTGAGAATGATTACTTGCGACGATAGCTCTTCTGCGCGGTATTCACCTTATACAGATAGCGACGTGATTCCGCAGATGGATGGCGGGTGGTCAGCGTCTGGTAAACGTCGCCCGGTGCCATGCTGTTGATAATATTTGCCGCCTGAACTTTATCGTTGGAGAAGACGCGCAGTACGCTGCCCGCACCGCCGTTATAGGCGGTGATCACCGCGTAGCGACGGGACGTTGGGTTATCGATACCCCCCAGATAGACGTTGCTCAGCATCGCCAGATAGGCGGTACCGGTGTCGATGTTGCTGGCCGGGTCGAACAGGTAGCTACGGCTTGGCGTGCCGGATTTCCCCTGCGAACGGAACACATCTTTCCCGGCGGTATGCTGTACCACCTGCATCAGCCCCATCGCGTCGGAACGGCTGACCGCATACGGGTTGAAGGAGGATTCGGTCTGCATAATCGCCAGAATCAACGACTCGTCGACGCCGTATTTACGGGACGCCTGACGCACCATGCCCAGGTATTTATGTGCACGTTTATCCAGGTGGTTTGGCACCAGATTGATGGTCACGCTGTAGATAATATGCAGGCCGCTGGTGCGTTTTTTCATCCGCGTTTGCAGCAGATAGTCGGCAAAGCGCTCGGCGCGCCACTGCCAGCGAATGGCTTCGCCGGTGTTATCGACCACCTGGCCGTAGAGGAACGGCTCTTTGGAAATCTGGATATCGTCGGCGTCGGAGTAAAGGTCGACCGAGCCGGGGTCATCGCCCATTAACAGCGTGGTGACGATGGTCTGACGCAGGCGAGCGGCAGGATCGGTACCGGCGATGGTTTCAACGGTGATGGTACCGTCGTCAAAGTTGATGTGGCTACGGGTTTGGTAGCCATCGGAATACTTAACGTAGTCCTTCGGGCCCGCTATCAGAACTTCGTTAAAGCCCCAGATGTTTTCAATATTATGGGCGAACTGCCCCATCAGAATGTCAAAACCGTTGGTGTCTTTGACCCACGCCTCGTTATAGGTATCGCCTTTATTTTTTGAGGAACAGGAGACCAGCAACGGCGCTATCAGTGCCAGAGCGAGTAATTTTTTCATTATTCCGGGAGCGCGTGTTGTTGATGTCTTAAAGGGCCGTTGGGCCCTTACTGTTTTTCAGGCGGCGTGTAGCCTTCAATGTGCACATCTTTGCCCTCAAACAGGAAATTGATCATTTCCTCTTCCAGCAGCTTACGGTGCTCCAGGTTCATCATGTTCAGTTTCTTTTCATTGATGAGCATGGTCTGCTTCTGCTGCCACTGCTTCCAGGCTTCTTTTGAGATCTCGTTATAGATACGCTTTCCCAGATCGCCTGGATAGAGCTGGAAATCCTGTCCTTCGGCGTCGCGCTGCAGGAAAGTACAAAAAATGGTTCTGCTCATAATCAATCCTCTTATGTCGCCGCTCGCTAAACGAGTGAATCGGCGCGTAACTGCTGCAACAGGCGCTCAACCGGTGCGGCCAGCCCCACGGAGGGCGGCTGCGCTAAGTTATACCAGAGAGCGTTGCCTTCATCCATGCAAGACGTGAATGAGGACACAGTAAGCCACATTGGCACGATGTCCAGATGGAAATGGCTGAAAGTATGGCGGAACGCGATAAGCTGGGTCAGCGTATCAGCAGGGATGTGCTGTGCCTCCAGCCAGTCTCGCAGCGCTTCTTCGGTCTCAAACTGCGGGAAACAGTATAGACCGCCCCACAGTCCGCTGGGCGGACGCTGTTGCAGAAAGACGTCACGGCCGTTCTGCATCATCAGAAAATAGCCAGTACGTTCAGGGATGGTCTGCTTGGGTTTTTTGCCCGGATACTGCGCCCAGCTGCTATTCGCTGTGGCGATACAGCCGTTCTCCAGCGGGCAGAGCGAACACTTCGGCTTAGAGCGGGTGCAGACCATGGCGCCGAGATCCATCATCGCCTGATTAAAGCGCGATACGCCAGCCGCAGGGGTGACTTGCTCGCTAATATCCCACAGCTTTTTCTCCACCTCTTTTTTACCCGGCCAGCCGCCCACGGCGTAGCAGCGTGCCAGCACGCGCTTGACGTTGCCGTCGAGAATCGGGAAATGTTTGCCGAGCGACAGCGACAAAATCGCTCCGGCGGTAGAGCGCCCTACGCCGGGCAGCGCGGCGACTTCATCGAAGGTTTCCGGGAAGCGTCCGTGGTGGAGCGTAGCCACCTGCTGCGCGGCCTTATGCAGGTTACGCGCGCGGGCGTAGTAGCCGAGCCCGGTCCACAGGTGCAGCACGTCATCGAGCGGCGCGTTAGCGAGATCGGTCACGGTTGGAAAACGTGCCATAAACCGTTCAAAGTACGGAATGACGGTGGTAACCTGCGTTTGTTGCAGCATTACCTCGGACAGCCATACTTTGTAAGGCGTCTTTTCAATTTGCCAGGGCAGGGTTTTACGCCCGTATTTGTCGTACCACTCCAGCACCTGGGCTGAAAATTGAGACGCTTGCATGGTCAAAGCTGTGCTTCCAGTATCGTACTATTCAGGGGCCAGATTGCAGCACAGCGGTACTATGCTGTAAACAGGAACTTTCCGGTGCTTGCATCCGGCAACTAACTTTGGATAATGCCCGTTTCCCGAACACTCTCACAAGCAGACTTAATTTTTATGAAGAACGACGTCATTTCACCGGAATTTGATGAAAACGGCCGCCCACTGCGCCGCATTCGTAGTTTTGTTCGTCGCCAGGGGCGACTGACAAAAGGGCAGGAACACGCGCTGGAAAACTACTGGCCGGTGATGGGCGTTGAATTCAGCGAAGAGCCTGTCGACCTCGCCGCCCTGTTTGGCCGTGAAGCACCGGTCACGCTGGAGATTGGTTTTGGGATGGGGGCGTCGCTGGTGGCGATGGCCAAAGCGCGTCCAGAGCAGAACTTCCTCGGCATTGAAGTGCACTCACCGGGCGTAGGTGCTTGCCTGGCATCCGCTCACGAAGAAGGTGTCGATAACCTGCGCGTGATGTGCCACGATGCGGTCGAAGTGCTGCACAAGATGATCCCGGACAACTCCCTGAACATGGTTCAGCTCTTTTTCCCTGACCCATGGCACAAAGCGCGTCATAATAAACGCCGTATCGTTCAGGTACCGTTTGCCGAACTGGTAAAAAGCAAACTGAAGCTGGGCGGCGTGTTCCACATGGCGACCGACTGGGAAGCCTATGCAGAACACATGCTGGAAGTGATGTCCTCCATTGACGGATATCAGAACCTGTCTGAAAGTAAAGACTATGTACCGCGCCCGCAATCGCGCCCGGTAACCAAATTTGAACAGCGTGGTCATCGTCTTGGCCACGGCGTATGGGACTTAATGTTCGAGAGGGTGAAATAAAATGGCAAAGAATCGTAGCCGTCGTTTGCGTAAAAAGATGCACATCGATGAGTTTCAGGAAATTGGTTTCTCCGTTGCATGGCGCTTCCCGGAAGGCACCAGCGCAGAGCAGATCGATAATCAAGTCGACCAGTTTATCGATGAAGTGATCGAGCCGAACAAACTGGCCTTTGACGGCAGCGGCTATCTGGCCTGGGAAGGTCTGATTTGCACCCAGGAAATCGGTAAATGCACCGAAGAACACCAGGCTCTGGTCCGTAAGTGGCTGGAAGACCGCAAGTACGAAGAAGTCCGCACCAGCGAACTTTTCGACGTTTGGTGGGACTAATAAAGCATAAGGGGCCGGCATTCGCTGGCCCGATTTGTTTTGAGGGAGAGTGATGATGCGCAAAACGCTGCTGACGGCAGTTTTAACCTTCACGGCGATGTCCGCCCATGCTGACTACCAGTGCAGCGTAACCCCCCGCGATGACGTCGTCCTTAGCCCGAAAACCGTGCAGGTCAAAGGTGAAAACGGCAACCTGGTGATTACCCCAACCGGCGATGTGACCTACAACGGTAAGGTCTACACGCTGAGTGCCGCCCAGCGCGAGCAGGCGAAAGACTACCAGACCGAACTGCGCAGCGCGCTGCCGTGGATTGACGATGGGGCTCGCAGCCGCGTAGAAAAAGGTCGCGTAGCGCTGGATAAAATCATCGCCAAAGAAGTGGGTGAAAGCAGCAATATGCGTGGTCGTCTGACCAAGCTTGATGCGCAGCTCAAAGCACAGATGAACCGTATTATTGAACACCGCACCGACGGTCTGACCTTCCACTATAAAGCTATCGACGAAGTTCGTGCCGATGGCCAGCAGTTGGTGAATCAGGCGATGGGCGGTATTCTCCAGGACAGCATCAACGAAATGGGTGCTAAGGCCGTGCTAAAAGGCGGCGGTAACCCGCTTCAGGGCGTGCTGGGGAGCTTAGGCGGCCTGCAAACGGCCATTCAGAATGAATGGAAAAACCAGGAGGCTGATTTCCAGGCTTTCGGTAAAGACGTTTGTGGTCGCGTGGTGTCGCTGGAAGAGAGCCGTAAGGCGCTGGTTAGCACCCTGAAATAATCCCTTCTTCACTGGCTGCCTGCTTTTCGCCGGTAGCCAGAATCAGATTTCGTTTATCCTTCTTCCCTTCGCAGATTCCGTATGATGCACCCTCACTCATAAAAAGGAATTTGCCGATGACACTCGCCTGGAAATGCGGGCTACTCCTGCTCAGCAGTATCTCCCTTCACGCCTTCGCCGAAGACAACACGCCTACCGATGAGGTCATCAAGCAGCAGTTTGCCGCGCAGTCCGGTGGTGAAATGCGTCTGGACGCCTTGACGCTTCGCCCGCTGGAAGCGGTAGGCAATCGTGCCACCTACATGGTGGAAGGCGATATGGCTGCAACCGATAACCTCTATAGCATGGTTGGTATGGCGGGGGATTACCTCTTCTACGAACGAACCTGGACTAAAGGCCAGCCGGTCAAGTTCTCGGCGATGATGACGGCGGTGGGAACCAAAGCCTCCAGCTGGAAAACCGAGTTTTTCTCCATGCAGATGGCGGCCAAAAACGCGGGTAGGCCATTTAAAGAGAAAGAGGATCTCTCAAAGGTGCTGGTGGTTAACGACAGCGGCTTTATGGCGCAGTTTGCCAAAATAGATGCGCAGTTTGCGGCCAGTAAGACAATCGTTCAGAAACAGCGTAAAGAATACGAAGCGCTACAGCAAAAGCTCGCTGCGCAAGATGAGAAAATCAAACGTGCATGGGGAACGGATGCAAACGGCAAGCCGCTCGATCGCGGTGCGGTTCAACGAGCGCAAGTCCAACAGTTGAATGAACTCGACCGTAAAAATAACATTGCCAAATTTGAGTCTCAGTATTACCTCAACGTTTATGAACCTGCGCTGGCAGCCTGCCAGAAAAAAGCGGGTTGCGATAGCGCTCCTATTCACGCAGCCCTTAACGTGGCGCTAGAGAAAACAAAAGAGGAGTACTACCGCCAGCATACCCAGTTGCGGGACAAACTGACCGCTGACATGGCGGAAAAAGATAAACAGTTGGCACCGCTGCAGAAAGAGCGTCAGGCGCTGTATGAACAGATGATGGGGGTGTCATTCAGTATTGATGACCTTGAACGCGACGCTAAGGTCTGGCAGGAAGAGACAACGAAATTGCGCGAAAATGGCGTGATTCCGTAATTCAGGATGAAAGGGAGGCTCGCCTCCCTTTCAGAAAAATTTACATCAGCCCCAGAATCTGTGGAATAAACAGGGAAATCTGCGGGATATAGGTAATCATCATCAGCGCAATCAGCAGTGCTGCATAGAAAGGAAGCAGCGGCTTGATCAACTGTTGGATCTTCACCCCAGAGATTGAGCAGCCGACAAACAGGGCGCTGCCTACCGGTGGTGTCAGCAGACCGATACACAGGTTAGCCACCATCATGATCCCGAAATGTACCGGGTCCATCCCCAGATCCTGAGCGATCGGCAGGAAGATCGGCGTGAAGATCAGCACCGCAGGCGTCATATCCATAAAGATACCGACGATCAGCAGCACGATGTTAATCAGCAGCAGAATCACCAGCGGATTGTCGGAGATCCCCATCAGCGTGTCGCTGATCATATAAGGGATATCGGCGTTGGTCATTGCCCATGACATGCCCACAGAAAAACCGATCAGCAGCAGAACGATGGAGGTGGTCACCACCGACTCAAGGATAAGCTTAGGCAGGTCTCGCCACTTCACCTCGCGGTAGATAAGCACCGATAGAATAAAGGTATAAACCACTGCAATGGCAGAGGCTTCGGTGGCGGTGAAAATCCCGCCGAGGATGCCGCCCATCACGATAAAGACCAGCAGCAGGCTTGGCAGCGCGTCGAGGAAGGCTTTCGCCGCTTGCGCACAGGTTGGGCGCTCAGAAACCGGATAGCCGCGGCGTTTGGCAATAACCGCGCAGACGATCATGATAGCCAGGCCCATCAAGATGCCGGGCAGGTAGCCCGCCATAAAGAGCGAAGCGACTGAAACCCCGCCAGCAGTAAGGGAGAAAACAATGAGTACGTTTGACGGCGGGATCAGCAAGCCGGTGATGCAGGAAGAGACGTTAACCGCCGTAGAGAATGCCGGATCGTAGCCTTTTTTGCTCTGGATCGGATGCAGCGTTCCGCCGACGGCTGCCGCCGCCGCAACCGCTGAACCTGAAATGGATCCAAACATCATATTGGCGAGTACGTTGACATGGCCCAGCGAGCCGGGCACCCGACCAACCATCACCTGCGCGAGATTAATTAACCGTATCGCAATGCCGCCGCTGTTCATCAGCGTACCGGCGAAAATAAAGAATGGGATCGCTAGCAGGGCGAAGTTATCGAGCCCGTTCGCCAGGCGTTGGGAAACGGTAATCACCGCGATATCCCACGGGAACATCAATAGCATGGAGGCGACGGTGGCAATCCCGATGGAAAACGAAATCGGCACGCCGATAAACACCAGCACGAAGAAAGCGCCAAACAGCGTTAAGGCAATATACCCGTCCATTAGCACGCTCCTTGCGCGGAATTTTTCAGGCTCAGTAAGCCATTAACGATGAACCATAGGGCGTAAAACATCATGATGAGACCGGTTAATGGCAGGATCAGATAGACGTAGCCCATCGGGATCTGCATCGCAGCGGACACCTGCGAGGTGGCGAGCGTTTTAGCGATAAGCTTCAGGCCGCCGGTGACAATCACCGAACCAGCAAAGAGAAAAATCAGCAGATTAATGACGACGCTGAGTAGCTTTTGTTTTTGTGGTTTCAGCGTCATTGCCAGTAAATCGATGGCCAGATGGCGTTGAGCACCGACGGTATAGGCGGCCCCGAGTAGACCAACCCAAATCATCAAGAAGCGCGCCAGTTCATCGGTGAGCGTGCTGGGCTGGCTTAACACATAGCGGCTAAAGACCTGCCAGACGACACATACAACCAGCGCGATCATGACCGCGACGGAGAATGCGGCGATCGCGCGGTCCACCGCCTGTTTAGTGCGGGTAAAAATCATCGTTTGTTATCCTGGTGAAGGCGGGCCAGGGGCTGGCCCGCAAGGGATTATTCTGCGGCGGCTTCAAATTTGGCCAGCAGCGCGGCCTGTTTTGGATCTTTGCTGAAATCATCGAACAGCGGCTGAACGGCGGCACGGAACGGCGCTTTGTCGACCTTGACGATCTCTCCACCCATGGCTTTAGCCTGTGCGCGGGTGTCGGCATCGACCTGATCCCACAACTTCTGCTGATAAGCTTCTGAGGCTTTGGCCGCTTTGGCGAGAATCTGCTGCTGCTCCGGCGTCAGCTTGTTCCAGGTTTTGGTAGAAATAACCAGAAAATCTGGAATAGAGGCATGCTCATCTTCGGAGAACACCTTGGCAATTTCGATATGGCGCGTTTGCACCCATGACGGCACGTTATTTTCTGCACCATCGACGACACCTTGCTGCATGGCGGTATAGACTTCTCCGAACGAAATAGGCGTTGGTGAACCACCCATTAATTCCACCATTTTAATCGTCGTTGGGCTGGCCTGAACGCGAATTTTCAGCCCTTTTAAATCTTCAGGTTTGGTAATAGGCTGTTTAGCGTAAAAACTACGGGTACCGGCGACATAAGCCGAAAGTGCAAAGAATCCTTTCTCTTTCGTGGATTCCATAATTTCTTTGCCGACATCACCAAAGACGACTTTATTAAAATGGTTCTGGTCTTTAAACAGGAATGGCAGGTTATAAATAGCGTACACGTTATCAAATGATTCCAGATCGCTGGCAGACCCTTTGGTTAAATCCAGCGCCCCGTTTTGCAACAGCTCCATGGTTTCTCGCGCACTGCCCATCTGGCTGCTTGGGTAGATACGGAGCGTCATTTTGCCGTCAGATAGCTGCTTAACTTCTTTCGCCATTTCCTCAAAAGCCTGGTGAACAACGTGGCTGCGCTCAAGGTTGTGTGCGAGTTTCAGCGTCACCTTTTCTGCGGCACTGGCCCCGGTGGAAAGTAACGCGAGCAGAGAAACGCACATCAGCGTTTTGCTAAAAGAGAGAGGTTTCATTAATAGGCTCCATGCACATTAATTATCGTGGTTTATATCTGTCGGGATAGCTTGTGTTTCTGTATGACATATTATCCTGGTTGTCAGACAACTTCACGATAGCGCTCTCACATTTTTAACCTGTCTATACGTTAAATGCGATTTTTGTGTGCTGGGTTATATTTATTTAATATCCATAACTGGTTATTAATATTTTATTGAAATGTTTACATCGAAATTATTCGTTAATATTAGCCCAGATAACTCGGAATAAATTAGGTATATATTTGCCGTTATTAATAACGGCAAATATATAAGTTGCGTTATTCGCTGAGGAATAATTCCAGCAGCGAATTCAAAAATAGCTTGCCGTGCTCGGTGATCTGCCAGTACGCCTCGCACTCGGTCAGGTAGTTCTGCGCCAGTGCTTCATCAAGCTGCGGGCGGATCACGCTTTCATCGAGGCCGGTGTAGGCGCTGAATTCCGCGCGTGGCGCTGGTTCCAGCAGGCGAAAACGGTTCATAAAGAACTCGAACGGTTTGTCCGCGTTTTCGACGTCATGCTGACGTTCCAGATAGCGTCCTTCCATATAACCGCGCGGGTGGCGGGTCTTCGCCGTACGCAGAATGCGCCCATCCGGGAAGGTCACCTTACCGTGCGCGCCGCAGCCGATACCGAGATAGTCGCCAAAGCGCCAGTAGTTGAGGTTGTGCTGGCACTGGTAGCCCGGTTTGGCATAAGCCGAGGTTTCATACTGCTGATAGCCCGCGGCGGTCAGCAGCTGATGGCCTTGTTCGAAGATATCCCACAGCGAATCATCGTCCGGCAGCACCGGTGGCCGAGAACCGAACAGCGTATTAGGCTCAATGGTCAGCTGATACCAGGAGAGGTGCGGCGGCGAAAGTTCAATCGCCTGACGCAGGTCGCTCAGCGCCTCTTCCAGTGATTGATCCGGCAACCCGTGCATCAGGTCGAGGTTGAAGCTGCGTAGCCCCAGCCCGCTCGCCAGACGCGCAGCGCGCTTTGCCTCTTCTGGCCCGTGAATACGCCCCAGCCGCTGCAATTTGCTGTCGCTAAAGCTCTGCACGCCGATGGAGATGCGGTTCACCCCCGCGCGCTGATACTCCACAAAGCGGTCAGCTTCTACGGTGCCTGGGTTGGCTTCCATGGTGATTTCCGCGTCGCTTGCCAGCTTCAGACGCGTTCGCACGCCGTCGAGCAAGGTCTGCATCGCCGGGCCCGAAAGCAGGCTCGGCGTACCGCCGCCAATAAAGATGGTCTTTACTTCACGTCCCTGCGCCCAGGCGACATCCGCATCTAAATCGCTCAGCAGATGCTGTACGTAGTCGTCGTGCGGCACTTCGCCCTTGAGCGCGTGCGAGTTAAAGTCGCAGTACGGGCATTTTTGCACGCACCACGGGATATGAATGTAGAGACTCAGCGGAGGCAGATTAACCATTGCGCATCGCTTCCAGTAACTGCTTCAGCGCTTGACCGCGGTGGGAGATGGCAATCTTCTCTTCGCGCGTGAGTTCGGCAGCAGTTTTGCCTTCCGACGGTATGAAGAAGATAGGATCGTAGCCAAAACCGCCTTCACCCGCCGGTGCGCGGGTAATGACGCCAGGCCAGCGGCCGTGACACACCAGCGGCGTGGGATCTTCGGCGTGACGCAGGTACACCAGCACGCAGTGGAACTGCGCCTGACGCTGGTCGTCCGGAACGTCTTTCAACGTCACTAGCAGCTTTTCCAGATTCTGCTGGTCGGTTGCGTCCTCGCCGGAATAGCGGGCGGAGTAGATACCTGGCGCGCCGCCGAGTACATCAACGGCAAGGCCGGAGTCGTCGGCAATCGCCGGTAAGCCGGTCACCTGGGCGGCATGGCGTGCTTTGAGGATCGCATTCTCAATAAAGGTCAGCCCGGTCTCCTCAGCGGATTCCACGCCAAGCTCGGTCTGGGCGACGATATCAAGACCAAAATCAGCGAGCAGCGAGGCGAGCTCGCGCACTTTACCGGCGTTACCGGTAGCGAGGACAACTTTTTGCATGGGATATCCTAATTTGTCAGGGCTGCAATGCCCGCAGGAATATGTTGCGGATGAATAATTTTAACCTGTTTATGCCGCCCCAGTTCGCCTTTCTCGACGATGACCTGGCTTTTGGCGACCTTAAACTGTTTGGCGAGATACTTCACCAGATGGGCATTAGCCTGCCCATCAACGGGTGGGGCGGTGATGGCGACTTTTAATTCGTCGCCATGCTCCCCGACAATCGCGTCACGGCTGGCCTTTGGCTGAATGTACAGCCGCAGAACCAGCCCGTCATCGCAGGGCGTGACGGCACTCATAGCGCCATCCACAGTCCTGGCAGCAGCATATTGCCGGTGGCCTGCAGGACTTCTGCGATGCCCATGTTAATCACGTAGAGCAGCAGAACCAGCACCATTGGAGAGAAATCAATGCCTCCCATGGACGGCAGCAGTCGGCGGATTGGGCGCAGCAGCGGCTCGGCAAGCTGCATCAGCACGAATTCAACCGGGCTGCGGCCCTGGCTGACCCAACTCATGATAGCCATCAGCAGCAGTACCCAGAAGATCAGCAGGCCGATAGTCTTGAGCAGAATCAGTACCGCCGAGATCCAGATAATTGGCTGGAAGGTCACCACCATAAACAGCACGATGGCCTTGATAAAGCACAGGATAAACGCCAGCAGCAACGAGGAGCTGTCCAGCGGCCCCATTGGCGGAATAATACGGCGCAGCGGCCCAACGATAGGCTGGGTTATCTTCACCACGAACTGAGAGAACGGGTTGTAGAAATCACAGCGCGCCCACTGCATCCAGACGCGCAGGAGTAGCACCATTGTGTACAGTTCGAGAACTGTAGCGAGCAGGAAGGTCAACGTCTTCATGGCGTTCCTTGAGGTTCCTTATTTTTTTGTGTAATCACGCGCACCGAAAATCGCGGTGCCAATGCGTACCATTGTACTACCCGCCGCGATGGCGGCTTCCATATCGTCAGACATGCCCAAAGATAATGTGTCGACGGTAGGGTAGTCTGCTTTCAACCGCGCAAAGGCGGCTGCCATCTGGCGAGCAACGGCAAACTGCCGCTCGTACTCGGTCTCCGGGGCCGGAATGGCCATCAGGCCGCGCAGGCGGACGTTTGGCAGCGCGACAATGTCGGCGGCCAGGGCATCCAGTGCGTCCAGCGAAATACCGGATTTGCTCTGTTCATCGCTGATGTTGATTTGAATCAGCACGTTAAGCGGCGGCATTTCTACCGGACGCTGCTCGCTCAGCCTTGTTGCTATCTTCAGGCGGTCGACGGTATGACACCAGTCGAAATGCTCGGCGACCAGGCGGCTTTTGTTGGACTGCAACGGGCCGATAAAGTGCCATTGTAGCGAGGTGATACCTTTTTCCCGAAAGTGGAGGATCTTATCCACCCCTTCCTGAACATAGTTTTCGCCAAATGCCCGCTGCCCGGCAGCGACTGCTTCTTCGACGGCGCTCGCAGGTTTGGTTTTACTGACTGCAAGCAGCGTAACTTCTTCTGAATCACGGCCGCAACGTACTGCTGCCGCTGAGATTTTCTCCCTGACCTGTGCCAGGTTATGCGCAATATCGTTCATATGTGCTGGTGGGTCTATGGATATACAAGAAATGGTGTCGCTTAGTGTAAAGCATAACGTATCGGATCTACACCTATGTAGCAGCAGGACGGCACGCTGGCGCCAGGCCGGAAAGCTTTTGATCGCGCCGTTTTCCTCGCCGGACCCGCAAATGCTGCTGGCGAGCTGGCTCAATGAAGCGCAAAAGCGCGAATGGCAGCAGCGCCATCAGCTGGATTTTGCGCTCTCGCTGCCTGGCTGTCCGCGCCTGCGTGCCAGCGCCTTTACGCACAGCCAGGGTATCTCTCTGGTGCTGAGACTGCTTCCAATGACCTGTCCAACGCTTGCGGCGCTGCATACGCCGGTGGCGCTGGCGGAACTGCTACGGGAAGAGAGCGGGCTTATTCTGGTGACGGGTGCGACGGGCAGCGGCAAATCGACGACCCTTGCCGCGATGGTTGATCACCTCAATCACCAACTGGCAGGGCATATTATGACGCTCGAAGATCCGGTGGAGTTTGTACATGAAAGCGACAGTTGTTTAATTCATCAGCGCGAAGTCGGGGCTCACACGGCCTCATTTTCCGTAGCTCTGCGGGCGGCGCTGCGTCAGGATCCTGACGTTATCCTGTTGGGCGAGCTGCGCGATAGCGATACCATTCGGCTCGCGCTGACGGCGGCAGAAACCGGGCACTTGGTGCTGGCAACCCTGCATACGCGAGGGGCGGCGCAGGCCATTGAACGTCTTGTTGACGTTTTCCCCGCGCAGGAAAAAGAGCCGGTGCGTCACCAACTGGCTAGCAGCTTGTGCGCGGTGCTATCGCAAAAGTTACAGCCGGGTAATCATGGCGGGCGGGTTGCCTTGTTTGAAATGCTGATCAACACGCCCGCCGTGGGCAACCTGATTCGCGAAGGAAAGACACACCAGTTGGCCGGGGTGATGCAGACCGGCCTTCAGAGCGGGATGCAGACTTTCAGCCAGAGCTATCAGCAGCGGGTGAACGCCGGGATGCTATAGCGTTGCGAAGGGAGTATACTTTTCACGCCGGTAATCGGTAGATAAATCGGCCCGGCGCTGAAACATTTTTCCTACCACAATGTATACATTAATAATGTGATGTAATTCCTGTTTTTCAATAAGTACATTTTAAGTGATTATATTTTAAATAGCGTTTGTAAATATAATTATTTATCCTGTTGCGCGAATGTATTTTTTGTGGTTTCTACGTGATAATGCACAAAACATTTTTATAACTTACTACGATTTTTATTCTAATAGGGTAATAATCTCTAAGCCATTAGGATGAGTTATTTGTAATGGTTCGATTACATTATGTTGCGTAGGCTTACAAAAAAAGGTTGATATTCTTTTGACACTTCTTAGCTCTTCGTTCTATTCTATTTATGTAATTAGGACTAATCTTATGAAATATTATTTCACTTCGTGAGTAATCCTTATTATTAATGGTATTAGGTTTACCTTTGCTTTGACTTATAAAACACCATGATGGTGGAAATAGACTATGGAGAGTTTCAAAATGTTTGAAGTAACAGAGAGTGCATCTAATTCCCGCAAGATTATTCTTATCACCCATCCGTCAGTACAAGCCAACGCATTTGCCAACTACCTTGCTGAATTACTGTCAGTTTCTGTCGATGTGCATAACATCAACAAACCGCTGATGCAGCGCCTGAGCAAAGGCACCGTGGTGTTGTTCGACATCGCTGTTTCCAACAAAAAACTGAACGGTATCTGGCGCGATATTATTCGTACCCAGTTCGACTCTCCGCGCCTGCTTATTATTAATAGCGCGCAGAAGTATGAATTATACGAAATGGCTCAATGGCCAGCATTGTACGGCGTTTTCCGTCACGACGACGAGGAATCGCGCTTAATTGAGGGCGTCAAAGCGGTCTTAAACGGCGAGCAGACGGCTGAATTGAGCGTGATGCACCCGGCAATGTATGCTGTTGAACATACAGAAGAAACTCATGATAGTGTTCCACTGACTGAACGTGAATGCGAAATTCTGAATGAATTACGCCACGGTGCGACCAATATGGATATTGCTCGCGCATTGTTCATCAGTGAAAATACCGTGCGTACGCACCTGTATAATGTTTTCCGCAAACTCAGCGTGAAAAACAGAACTCAGGCGGTAAGCTGGGCAAACGAAAATCTGCGTCACTAATATCCTGACATCAGATGGCCAATGCGTGGGCTGTGCGATGAGCCTCAGCCGCGTATAACAGGTCTGTTCCCGGGAATTGATTTCCCGGGGGCGGCCGCGCTAGAAACCCTGGTCGAAATAACTTTCCAGAATCACCACCGCAGACGCTGAGTCGACGCTACCTTTGTCCAGCGCGCGAAATCCCCCGTGTTCAAACAGCCCTGCACGAGCCTCAACGGTGCTTAATCTCTCGTCATGCAGCGTGATCGCAACGCCAAAGCGGCCATGGATCTTGTTGGCAAAATTGCGCGCGCGGGCGGTCAGCGGCTGCTCGGTGCCGTCCATATTGAGCGGTAAACCAACAATCACCGTTTCTGGCTGCCACTCTTTCAGCAGGCGAGCAATCAGGTTCCAGTCCGGCGTGCCGTCCTGCGCTTTCAGCGCGGCCAGCGGGCGCGCCGTTCCGGTGATGCGTTGACCAATGGCCACGCCGATGCTGCGTGTACCGAAATCAAAAGCCAGCAGTGTTCCACTACTCATTATGCGTGCCCCGCAGCGCCAGACATGGTCAGGATATTGATACCAATAAGCTTAGCCGCTTCTTTCCAGCGCTCGCCAATCGGCGTTTTAAACAGAATATTGAGATCCGCAGGCGCGGTCAGCCAGACGTTATCGAGGATCTCTTGCTCCAGCTGTCCTTTCTCCCAGGAGGCATAGCCCAGCGCAACCAGCACGTCATTTGGCTGACGCGCGGTACCCAGCGTCTCCAGCACGTCGCGGGAGGTGGTAACGATGGTGTTATCGGAGATACGGATGCTTGAGGAGAACGATGCCGGCGGCGTGTGCAGAATAAAGCCACGATCTTCGGCCAGCGGGCCGCCCAGCATCACGGGTTTATCCAGTCGAATAGCGGGATCGCGCGGTTCAGCGGTGATCTTCAGCTTCTCGAGGATGCCCTCGATCTGCAAATTTTCCAGAGGTTTATTAATGATGATGCCCATCGCGCCATCGTCGTTGTATTCGCAGATGTAAACCACGGAACGGCGGAAGATAGGATCCTGAAGGGATGGCATAGCAATAAGGAAATGATGCTGTAAATTCATTATCAGAGGTTCTTGTCCTGTTTCAATACGCAGCAATGCCCAGTATGCGGGGAAAGTACACGGCTGTCACCAGGCTTGCCCGTTTACGGTGGGGGCGAAAAGCCTGATTGGCGGCGGGTTCCCTCCCGCCGTTTAAGGGCAATAGCTTATTTTTGCAGGCGTTTTTCAATCGCGTCCATCAGCATGCCGGTAATAGAAATCGGATATTCCGCTTCGATTTCACGCACGCAGGTCGGGCTGGTGACGTTAATTTCCGTCAGACGATCGCCGATGATGTCGAGGCCAACGAAGATCAGACCTTTGGCTTTCAGCGTCGGGCCGACTTTACGGGCGATGGCCCAGTCGCTTTCGCTCAGCGGACGCGGTTCGCCACGACCACCGGCAGCCAGGTTGCCACGGGTTTCGCCGCCCTGCGGGATACGCGCCAGGCAGTAAGGCACCGGCTCACCGTCGATCACCAGTACGCGCTTATCGCCGTCTTTGATGGCGGGCAGATAGTTCTGCGCCATGCAGTAGCGGCTGCCCAGTTCGGTCAGGGTCTCGGCAATCACGCCAATGTTCGGATCGCCTTCCTTCACCCGGAAGATAGAGGCGCCGCCCATGCCGTCCAGCGGCTTCATGATGATGTCGCCGTGCTTTTCCCAGAACGCTTTCAGCTGGGCTTTGTTGCGAGTCACCAACGTTTCTGGCGTCAGGTCGGAGAACCAGGCGGTAAACAGCTTCTCGTTACAGTCGCGCAGGCTCTGCGGCTTGTTGACGATCAGCGTCCCTTTTTCTTCCGCGCGCTCCAGAATATAAGTTGCGTAGATAAATTCGGTGTCGAACGGCGGATCTTTACGCATCAGGATAACGTCGAGGTCGGCGAGCTTAATATCCTGCTCGCTGCCGAATTCGTACCATTTATCATAGTTCTGCTCAACGCTCACCAGACGCGTACGCGCGTGGGATTCGCCGTTGATCAGATAAAGATCGTTCATCTCCATATAGTGGAGTTCATAGCCGCGACGCTGTGCTTCCAGCAGCATAGCGAAGCTGGTGTCTTTCTTGATGTTGATGCTTGCGATGGGATCCATCACGATGCCGAGCTTGATCATTATTGTTCTCCTTTAACCCAAATCACCAAAGCGCACCTGCAGTGCGGTGATGGCGGTGAGTGCGGTAGTCTCTGTGCGCAAAACGCGAGGCCCCAACAGAATATCAGTAAACTGGTAGCGTGCGGTCATGGCAATTTCATCCGCTGACAGGCCGCCTTCCGGGCCAATCAGCAAGCGTACGCGCTCCACCGGCAGCGGCAGCGTGTTGATGCTGGCGCTGGCACGCGGATGCAGATTGAGCTTCAGTGCATCATCCTGCTCGGCGCACCACGCTTCAACGTCCATCGCCGGGCGAATTTCCGGAACCTGGTTGCGACCGCACTGCTCACAGGCGGCAATGGCGATTTTTTGCCACTGCTGAATCTTCTTATTCAGACGCTCGGCATCCAGTTTAACGCCGCAGCGTTCGGAAAAAAGTGGCGTAATGAGGCTTACACCCAGTTCAATCGATTTCTGGATGGTGAATTCCATTTTATCGCCGCGCGACATCACCTGGCCGAGGTGAATATGGATCGGAGATTCGCGATCGTCGAGGGTGCTGCTCTGGATTTCGACCGTCACGTTCTTTTTACCGGCATCGGTGATAACGGCCTCAAAGACGTGATTGCTGCCGTCAAACAGCTGAATGGCCTGGCCTTTGCCCATACGCAAAACGCGCCCGACGTGGTTCGCCGCATCTTCGCAAAGGGCAACCTGCGTGCCGACGGTGAGTGATTCTGGGTGATAGATGCGAGGGATGCGCATAGTCTGAATTCCATCTGTGGCTACGCCCTCTCCGCCGGGGAGAGGGCTGGGCAAAATTACAATTGCCGCTAGTGTAGGTTAGCTCTTTTGCGCCTGGCAAGCCTGCAGCACATATGGATTATGGTTACCCTGAATTTTGGCGATGCGCTGGTCGCGTTCGCACTCCCATTGGCTGACGGGATACATTTTGTCCCAGGCGTTGAATAGCTGGGTTTGCTGGCGGGAGAGTGTTAGTTGATAGCGGTCGCGCATATAGAAGTAGATACGGGCGATGGCACCGCGTGAACGCTCCGGCGGCTCGGCGACTTTCTCTTTAAAGTCGACCTTCATGGCGCACTGGCCGTACTGGCCTTCACCACCGTTCCACTGCCCATACATGAAGTTGCCGCGATCGCCGTTCACCTCGCCGACGGCGGGCTGCAGGTTATGCATATCGCTCTCCATCTTGCGGTATTCCGGGTCTTTGGCGCAGTTCTTCCGCCCACCATCCTGCCAGCACTGGCGCTGATGGCCGAACTGCCACGCCGGGACAACGTGCTCCCACTCGACGCGGCTGGCGCGGTTCTCATTTTTACGCACTTTATAGCCGCAGGATTCCAGATCGATAACGCCTTTCTTACCCTGCCAGTTAATTTTACAGCCGCAGTAGAAATCGCCGGGAACGTCGCTATTCACTTTTACGCCCGCGCTTTTCGCCTGGGAAAAGCTGTTGATGCCTTCGGCTAGCGCCTGCCCAGAGAGTGCCGCAGCGACAAACGCCACGGCAAAAGACAAATTACGGTACATCACGAACTCCATCTCAAAACGAGCCCGCAACGTAACCAATGTGGTTGTCAGATGCAATCAGTCAGGTCAGAAAACTTCCAGATATTTCCGTTAGTTACATTTCGGCAACTAATGGTTCGCCGCAGTGGACGCAGCGATAGGTGGCTTCACCGCGCACCACGCGATTATGGCGGCGAACGGTAAGCTGGTGCTGCTGGCAGCGGCAGCGATAGGGGAAGGTATTTTTGCGCACGGACTCCAGCTCGAACTGATGAGTACGCCGCGCCGGTACGCCAAGCACGCTCTCCATCATCCACTTCCACTCTTTGCCGTGCGGCGCGACACGGCCAAAGTGTTTCCAGACCAGCAGGTGCGCCAGCTCGTGCGGCACCACTTCATCAATAAACGCCTGCTGATTTTCCTGTAACAACACGGGATTGAGGCGAATTTCATACTGCTGAAGCCAGGCGGTACCGGCAGAGGTGCCGCGCTGCTGATAGACCAGCTTTGGTTCAGGGTAGTTACGCCCCAGCGCCAGGTTGGCCTGAGCGAGTTTTTCCCGCAGGCTGCGCATGACGTTTTGCTGGACGGCGATAGGAATTCGAGGGGTTTTCATAACGGCTGAGGATAGAGCGTGAAGCGAGGTGGTGCAAGAGGAAGCTTCCTCCCAAGCGGGAGGAAGCGGGATGACGGTTAGTCGCGAGCGCCGATTTCGCGCAGCGGACGGCCCTGCATCAGGTTACGTTCAATGTGTTCCAGAGAGACGTTTTTGGTTTCCGGAATCAGCCACAAGGTCAGGAAGATGAACAGCACGTTCAGGCCACCGTATACCCAGAAGGTATTGGCGCTGCCGAGCGAGTTCAGCATGGTCAGGAAGGTTGCCCCGACGATCATGTTTGCAATCCAGTTAGTGGCGGTAGAGCAGGTGATACCGAAATCGCGGCCTTTCAGCGGCTGGATTTCAGAGCAGAGTACCCAAATCAGCGGACCGGCGCTCATAGCGAAGCCAACGATAAACATCAGTAGCATCAGTACGGCGAAGTACTGGGCAACGGCGGAGTGGATACCGATATGCATCATTGAGCCCAGCACGCCCATACCCACGGCCATGACGATAAAGCCGAGGATGAGGGTTGGTTTACGACCCCAGCGGTCAACCAGACCAATCGCGATAAAGGTGGCCAGCACGTTGGTCAGGCCAACGATAACGGTCCCCCACATCTGTTCGGTGGTGTTGGTGTAGCCCGCCAGTTCGAAGATTTTTGGTGCGTAATACATGATGACGTTCATACCGGTGAACTGTTGCATCACCTGCAGCAGTACGCCGAGGAACACTGCACGACGGAAGTTGCTGTTCTCTTTGAACAGCGCCCAGCCGCTCTGTTTCACCTTCAGGCTCTCACGGATTTCATCCAGCTCGCGTTTGGCTTCTGCACTGGTATCACGCAGACGCATCAGCACACGTTCAGCATCGTTAAAGCGACGCTTAGCGGCAAACCAGCGCGGGCTGTCCGGCAGGAAGAATACGCCAATCAGCAGCAGGACTGCTGGAATGATGATCACGCCCAGCATCCAGCGCCATGCGCCGCTATAGCTGAAGGCGGTGTCGGACAGGTACGCGCCGAGAATACCGATGGTAATCATCAGCTGGTACATGGAAATCATACTGCCGCGGATTTTCTCCGGCGCGATTTCAGACAGGTACAGCGGGGCGGTGTAGGAGGCGACACCGACAGCCAGGCCAAGCAGTACGCGGGAAAGCAGCAGTATTTCCACGTTTGGCGCGGCGGCGGAGAACAGGGAACCGGCGACGAACAGGATCGCACCGATCATCAGGCTTTTCTTACGGCCCAGCTTGAAGGAGAGCCAGCCGCTGCCGACTGCCCCAACTGCGGCGCCAAACATCATGGAACTGACCACCCACTCCTGCGTATGCGGGCTGAGCTGGAAATCGGTTGTAATAAAGGGCAATGCACCGGCAATAACGCCGATATCAAGGCCAAACAGCAGTCCGGCCAGCGCCGCTAAGAAGCAGACAAAGAAGGTCATTGTCTTGTTCGAGCGACCCTGTTTTTTATTGTTAGGCATGATGCTCTCCAATTGAGTCATTGATTCTATCGATGCTTAGGGTAGGAGAGTATGTCGTAAAAAAATGTGATTACAATCACGACTGTGTAATCGGTTACACTGATGTTTAAGTTACGTATTGGTTAAATATCAATTTATTCATTAGGTTACCTCTGTTTCAGATAAAGTAAAAAGATCGATTATGAGACTTTACTGAAACATGAAGCATTATTATGAAAAGCTGTTTCATGGTGTTAAATCAGGGCTTGTGCAGCAAGGCGGCATTAATGTAATCGCTTTCACTAAATTGTGTGGAACTGTAAATTGTTACGTAAAAGAGATGAATGCTAGGGTGCAGGGATTTCCCCGGCGTCGCTGCGCTCGGCCGAGCTACGGGATGGCCGTCTGTCTGTAGCCCGGCCGAGCGTAGCGACGCCGGGAACAGCTCCCAAAGCAACAGGCATAAAAAAAGCCAGCACAAGGCTGGCTTTCATCAAAACGGCTAAACCTTATTTCAGGCCAGCCGCTTCGCGCAACTGAGCTGCTTTGTCGGTTTTTTCCCATGGGAAGGTTTCGCGACCGAAGTGACCGTATGCTGCCGTCTCTTTGTAGATCGGGTGCAGCAGGTCCAGCATCTGGATCAGGCCGTATGGACGCAGGTCGAAGAACTCGCGAACCAGACCAATCAGCTGCTCAGCAGGCACTTTCTCGGTACCGAAGGTTTCCACCATGATGGAAGTCGGTTCAGCCACGCCGATAGCGTAGGAAACCTGAATTTCACAGCGGTCAGCCAGGCCTGCGGCAACGATGTTTTTCGCCACATAGCGTGCTGCGTAGGCTGCAGAACGGTCAACTTTAGAAGGATCTTTACCGGAGAATGCACCGCCACCGTGACGCGCCATGCCGCCGTAGGTATCCACGATGATTTTACGACCGGTCAGGCCACAGTCACCCATTGGGCCGCCGATAACGAAACGACCGGTTGGGTTGATAAAGAATTTGGTCGACGCGTTCAGCCACTCGGTAGGCAGAACCGGCTTGATGATCTCTTCCATCACGGCTTCTTGCAGTGATTTCTGGTCGATGCTGTCGGCGTGCTGAGTAGACAGAACGACGGCATCGATACCCACCACTTTACCGTCGTCGTACTGGAAGGTGACCTGGCTTTTCGCGTCAGGACGCAGCCAAGGCAGGGTGCCGTTTTTACGCACTTCAGCCTGACGCTGCACCAGACGGTGTGCGTAGGTGATTGGCGCTGGCATCAGCACGTCGGTTTCGTTGGTGGCATAACCAAACATCAGGCCCTGGTCGCCCGCGCCCTGTTCCAGCGGATCGGCACGGTCAACGCCCTGGTTAATGTCCGGAGACTGCTTACCGATAGCGCTCAGTACGGCACAAGAATTGGCATCAAAGCCCATATCAGAATGCACATAGCCAATTTCGCGAACGGTATTACGGGTGATCTCTTCGATATCAACCCATGCGCTGGTGGTGATTTCACCACCGACCAGCACCATACCGGTTTTGACGTAGGTTTCACACGCTACGCGCGCTTTCGGATCCTGTTCAAGGATGGCGTCCAGCACGGCGTCGGAAATTTGGTCAGCGATTTTGTCAGGATGCCCTTCAGATACAGACTCGGACGTAAAAAGGTGTTTTGCCATATTTAATATCACCCAATGAGAATTTGGTTAGCTCAAACTGTTGTTTTGAATAATCACGATGGAAGATTATACCACGGACTTAATGGTTGCCGTCACTGGCAGTCTGAGTGTTAATCGGTATAGATGGATTAACATCTGGACGGCTATTTTAGGTCACATCTTCACCTCATTGCCAGTTTTTTTTGAGATAGCTCGCATTCTGCTGCAACTGAGATTGGAAATTTTTCCTGACACCGGCGGCAAGCTGCACATTTATATTTTGCATTTTAGGTGGGTTATCGGTATAAAACGCCGCGCGCGGCTCATACAAAAAAGCACACGTCATTTTTCGTGTTGCCACTTCCAGCCGGGCTAAGACTTTTGCTTTGGCTTGAGGTTCGTCTTTCGGGGCGGCCGTGGAGGTGATACGAGATAATGAACCGTTGTATTCTGCTGATTCTACCGTGCCGTCCTGGCGCGACGATGTTCCCCGCACCCCCCCATTCTGCTTTGCATACCAGCCGATGTTATACCCATTTCGGCGCTACTCAGGACTCCCGAGCCGGTAGGTAACGGAACACTGAACAAGGGCGCTCTTGTCACAACAAGAGTTTTCTCGTGGTTTCTCTGAACCGTCATAATGTGTTCAGGTGCTTGTTTTATAATGATATGAATAAGAAACCGGTCGCACAGTCGGAGCGTCAGCAGGTTCTGCTGCCTATTCAGGCTGTATATGGGTTGTTATCGCAACGTCACGCTGCGATAGTAGTTAACTGTTTTACACTTGTTATAAATAATTGAGGTTCGCTATGTCTGACGACATTTCATTCGATTCGCATTCGTCAGCAGGCGAACGCGGTGTACTACGTTCCATGCAGGAGGTTGCGATGAGCTCCCAGGAAGCCAGCAAAATGCTACGCACATACAACATTGCCTGGTGGGGCAATAACTACTACGACGTCAACGAGCTTGGCCACATCAGCGTCTGCCCAGACCCGGATGTACCGGAAGCGCGCGTTGACCTCGCCGAGTTGGTAAAAGCCCGTGAAGCGCAGGGGCAACGTCTGCCTGCGCTGTTCTGCTTCCCGCAGATCCTGCAGCATCGTCTGCGTTCGATTAACGCGGCGTTCAAACGTGCGCGTGAATCTTACGGCTATAACGGCGACTACTTCCTGGTTTACCCCATTAAGGTTAACCAGCATCGCCGCGTGATTGAGTCGTTGATCCACTCCGGCGAACCGCTGGGGCTGGAAGCCGGTTCCAAAGCTGAACTGATGGCCGTGCTGGCACACGCGGGCATGACCCGTAGCGTGATTGTCTGCAACGGCTATAAAGACCGCGAATACATTCGTCTGGCGCTGGTCGGCGAGAAGATGGGCCACAAGGTCTATCTGGTCATCGAAAAGATGTCCGAAATTGCTATCGTGCTGGAAGAAGCCGAGCGCCTGAACGTGGTGCCACGCCTTGGCGTGCGTGCGCGTCTGGCCTCTCAGGGTTCCGGTAAGTGGCAATCCTCCGGCGGTGAAAAATCCAAGTTCGGCCTGGCGGCAAACCAGGTTCTGCAACTGGTGGAAATCCTGCGTGAACGCGGTCGTCTGGACAGCATCCAGCTGCTGCACTTCCACCTCGGTTCGCAGATGGCGAACATTCGCGACATCGCGACCGGCGTGCGCGAATCCGCCCGTTTCTACGTTGAGCTGCACAAGCTTGGCGTGAACATTCAGTGCTTCGATGTGGGCGGTGGCCTGGGCGTGGACTACGAAGGTACCCGCTCGCAGTCCGACTGCTCCGTGAACTACGGCCTGAACGAATACGCCAACAACATCATCTGGGCGATTGGCGATGCGTGTGAAGAGCACGGCCTGCCGCACCCAACCGTGATCACCGAGTCCGGTCGTGCGGTGACCGCGCACCACACGGTGCTGGTGTCTAACATCATCGGCGTTGAACGTAGCGAACACACCGAAGCGACACCGCCAGCGGGCGATGCGCCACGCGCGCTGCAAAGCATGTGGGAAACCTGGCAGGAGATGCACGAGCCGGGCAACCGCCGCTCGCTGCGCGAATGGCTGCACGACAGCCAGATGGACCTGCATGATATTCACGTCGGCTACTCTTCAGGCACCTTTAGCCTGCATGAGCGCGCGTGGGCCGAGCAGCTCTACCTGAACATGTGTCACGAAGTGCAGAAACAGCTCGACCCGAGCAACCGCGCGCACCGTCCGATTATCGACGAACTGCAGGAACGTATGGCGGATAAGATTTACGTCAACTTCTCCCTGTTCCAGTCGATGCCGGATGCGTGGGGTATCGATCAGCTGTTCCCGGTGATGCCGCTGGAAGGGCTGAATCAGGTGCCAGAGCGCCGCGCGGTGCTGCTGGATATCACCTGCGACTCCGACGGTGCTATCGATCACTACGTCGACGGCGACGGGATTGCGACCACCATGCCGATGCCGGAATACGACCCGGAGAACCCACCGATGCTGGGCTTCTTTATGGTAGGGGCATATCAGGAGATCCTCGGTAACATGCACAACCTGTTCGGCGATACCGAAGCGGTTGACGTGTTTGTCTTCCCTGACGGCAGCGTGGAAGTTGAGTTGTCCGATGAAGGCGATACGGTGGCGGACATGCTGCAGTACGTGCAGCTGGATCCGAACACCCTGTTGACGCAGTTCCGTGACCAGGTGAAAAACACCGATCTCGACGCCGAGCTGCAGCAGCAGTTCCTGGAAGAGTTTGAAGCCGGTCTGTACGGCTATACTTATCTGGAAGACGAGTAAGTTTACGGGGCCCCTCACCCTAACCCTCTTCCCAAAGGGGCGAGGGGACCGAGCGGTGCGGTCTGCCGTTCTCCCTCTCCCTCAGGGAGAGGGCCGGGGTGAGGGTGCCAGGCGCACGGTCTCCGCTGTGCTTGAATCCGTACAAATTAACGGCGATAATCCGCCGCAAATATGCAGTTACCAAATCAATCCCTTCCTCGTCGGGCCTAACGACGCGGAGGGGATTTTTTTTACAGTGATTTTAAAAGAGGTCAGCACATGAGCACCTTAGGTCATCAATACGATAACTCCCTGGTTTCCAACGCGTTTGGTTTTCTTCGTCTGCCGATGAACTTCATGCCGTACGACAGCGACGCGGATTGGGTCATTACTGGCGTACCGTTTGATATGGCGACCTCAGGTCGCGCCGGTGGTCGTCACGGCCCGGCGGCTATTCGTCAGGTTTCCACCAACCTGGCCTGGGAGCACAACCGCTTCCCGTGGAACTTCGACATGCGTGAGCGCCTGAACGTCGTGGACTGCGGTGATCTGGTTTACGCTTTCGGCGACGCCCGTGAGATGAGTGAAAAGCTGCAGGCGCATGCGGAAAAACTGCTGGCGGCCGGTAAGCGCATGCTCTCATTCGGCGGCGACCACTTCGTCACGCTGCCGCTGCTGCGTGCGCACGCGAAGCATTTTGGCAAAATGGCGCTGGTGCACTTCGATGCCCACACCGATACGTATGCCAATGGCTGCGAGTTCGACCACGGCACCATGTTCTTCACCGCGCCGAACGAAGGTCTGATCGACCCGAATCATTCCGTACAGATTGGTATCCGTACCGAGTTCGACAAAGACAACGGCTTCACCGTGCTGGACGCTGGTCAGGTGAACGATCGTACCGTGGACGACATCATCGCGCAGGTTAAGCAGATCGTTGGCGATATGCCGGTCTACCTGACCTTTGACATCGACTGCCTGGATCCGGCGTTTGCTCCGGGTACCGGTACGCCGGTGATCGGCGGCCTGACTTCCGATCGCGCCATTAAACTGGTGCGCGGCCTGAAGGATCTGAACATTGTCGGGATGGACGTGGTTGAAGTGGCTCCGGCCTATGACCAGTCTGAGATCACCGCACTGGCGGCGGCGACCCTGGCGCTGGAAATGCTTTACATCCAGGCGGCGAAGAAGGGCGAGTAAGACCTTCGCGGAGGTTCCCCGGCGTCGGCGTAAACGCCTCGGCCGGACTACGATTAACGTGTAGCCCGGCCGAGCGCAGCGACGCCGGGAACCACTCAACGATTAAAACGCGTTAAACGGATACTCCACGTAAACGCGCACTTCATTACCGCTGACGTTATAGTCGCTGGCGTTGCTGGAAACGCGCAGCACCGAGTAGCGAACCTTAAACTTCAGATCTTTCGCTGGGCCGTTCTGGACCTGGTACTGCACCTGGTTAAACCACTCGTGCTCTTTACCGTTATTGGTTTCCGCCGTTTTGATGTTATCGCCGCGAACGTACGCCGTGGTCCAGCTCAGACCCGGTAAGCCCAGGCCGCCAAAGTCCAGCGCGTAGGAGGCCTGCCATGAACGCTCATCTTCACCGTTAAAATCAGACCAGTAGGAGTTCGCCAGCCAGATGGTATTGCCGCCGTCACCAACGCCGCCCTGATTCTGGTAGCTGCCGTAGTGGTACCCGGTACTGCCGCTGCTCTGCTGATAGGCGATTTTGAAGGTGTGAATATCCCAGATGTAGCTGGTTGCCAGGCTCCAGATGCTGTTGCTGCGGCCGGTATCCAGCGAGTCGGCGTATTCCTGCTCCAGGCGAGAGTTATAGCCGTTGAAGTCGAAGACCAGCTTCTGATCTGCCGCCAGCGGCTGGGCATAGTTCAGGCCGAGGTACTGTTTGTTCAGTACGTCTTCGACGTGGGAGGCGTACAGTGCGCCGCTCAGTTGGTCGTTAAACTGATAGCTCGCGCCGCCGAAGGTAATGCTCTTCAGACCGCTGTTGTGGCTATCGTCGCTTTTACGCTGCTCGTCGGTGAAGTAACCGGCGTTCACTTCCAGACCGGCGATCTCTTTAGAGGTCAGCATGGTCCCGGTGAAGGTTTCATACAGCAGGCGAGAATCGTCTGCGTAGAGAATTGGCAGCGTTGGGCGCTGGTTACCGTAGCTCAGCACGGTATTGGAGAAGCGCATTTTGGCGGTCGCGCCGAATTTGGCTAAATCAGATTTCGCACGGCCGTCGTTATCCTGAGCGAAAAAGTCGATGCCGCCAGCGCCGCTGTTACCGCGGCCGCCGTCCAGGCGTACGCCGTACTGGGCAATACCGTCTACGCCAAAGCCGATAGGGCCCTGGGTGAAGCCGGATTCAAAGGTCGCGATAACGCCCTGACCCCATTCACTTTTATCATGCAGCCCATCGCGATAGTCGCGTTTGATATAGGCGTTACGTAAAAAGAGATCCAGATGGCTGTCATCAATAAAACCCTGGCTGTCGGATTGTTGGCTCGCAAAAGCCGGTGCAGAGGCAATAATACTTAAAGCAATTAACGTTAATTTCTTTTTCACGGAGGGAACTTCTCTGTTTATCTGACGGTCGAATTGTGTTGTTACAATTCGGATAGTCGCCTGAAAAAGTGTCGAAAGCAATCATTGTATGAATGGATGTGTCGTGAAGAATCGTGCTACAGGGTGCGTAGCGCCTGGATCTCATGAATAGCTATGGACTATTTAAAAATAAGGTAAAAGAACTTGCTGAAAGGTAAATAGTATATTTTTTATTTAATATCCAGAATAAATGTTCGAGCGCTGCGGCGTTGGCTTATATATTTGACCGAGTCGACATCTACGTATATTTAACGGTTTGTGCGCTTAAATTATCAATTAATGCCGTTTAGCCATTATTAATATTTTTTGCTTATCAAAGCAAGGGGGGCAATATTGCCCCCCGAAATAATTATTTAATGCCGTCCGCCTGCAGGCGATCGCGAATGTGCTGAGCGCGTTCCTGGGAGGCAGGGTGATCGTCAAACATTGAGCTTTGACGACCATCCTCGAGCTTAGACAGTTTCTCGAAGCTGGTCGCAAGCCCGGTCGGATTGATCCCACGTTTGCGCAGAAGGTCATAAGAGTAGTCGTCCGCCTCCGATTCCTGACGCTGGGAGAACTGTGAGTTCACCAGTTTTTCGCCAAGATCGCCAAGCTGCGACTGCGACAGGCTACCCACGATGCCGCCAGCGGAAGCCGCCGCTGCGCGCAGGGCGTTAGTGCCAATCGCCACCTGCATCCCTTTCTTCACGTGACCGAGCGCCACGTGACCCATTTCGTGGCCGACAACCGCTTCGACTTCATTATCATTCATCAGATCCATCAGGCCGCTATATACGCGGATGCAGCCGTTGGCCATGGCGAAGGCGTTGACGTCTTTTGCCACGTAAACTTTGTAGTTCACCGGCTGGCCGTTAATGTTATCACCAAGCGCCGCCGCTATCTTATTGAGTCGCTGAACATAAGCGCTGTTTGCCGGCGCGATGGTAGCCTTGCTGTCCATATCCTTACAGGCCTGGTCGCTCAGCGCCTGAACCTGCTGATCGCTCAATGAAAATGCCTGCAAGGCACCGGTACTTGAGCTTAATAAACCATTTGAATCCATATTCTGGCAGCCGCTCAGCAGTAAAGTTGCGCCAAACGCCAGAACCATCGCCCGTTTTTTCATGAGATTGCTTCCAAAGTCGTTTATCTGAAAATGCCCTGGAACTGCGCCGCCAGAGTTAGGCTAAGTATAAAGAATATCGCGGCTTACGGCGAGGGGATTACATCTTGTTAACCTCTGTTCCAGAGATTTCTGAAGTGGCAAAAGGATGCTCCATGTACATGCTTTGTCGCATAGGTTACATTGTTGACACTTTTTTCTGGCAAAGCCCGTAACGTGCGCCTCTCGTGACGTTAGGGTTGCCTTCAACAGTCCGAACTGGAGTCAAAATGTCCTCACGTAAAGAGCTTGCTAATGCTATTCGTGCGCTGAGCATGGACGCAGTACAGAAAGCCAATTCCGGTCACCCGGGTGCCCCAATGGGTATGGCTGACATTGCCGAAGTCCTGTGGCGTGATTTTCTGAACCATAACCCGCAGAATCCGTCCTGGGCTGACCGTGACCGCTTTGTGCTGTCTAACGGCCACGGCTCCATGCTGATTTACAGCCTGCTGCACCTCACCGGTTACGATCTGCCGATCGAAGAACTGAAAAACTTCCGTCAGCTGCACTCCAAAACCCCAGGTCACCCGGAAGTGGGTTACACCGCTGGTGTTGAAACCACTACCGGCCCGCTGGGCCAGGGCATCGCGAACGCCGTAGGTATGGCGATTGCAGAAAAAACGCTGGCGGCGCAGTTCAACCGCCCGGGTCACGACATCGTTGACCACTTCACTTATGCGTTCATGGGCGACGGCTGCATGATGGAAGGCATTTCTCACGAAGTGTGCTCCCTGGCCGGTACCCTGAAACTGGGCAAACTGATCGCCTTCTATGATGACAACGGCATCTCCATCGACGGCCACGTTGAAGGCTGGTTCACCGATGACACTGCTAAACGTTTCGAAGCCTACCACTGGCACGTGATCCGTGGCATCGATGGCCACGATCCAGAAGCGATTAAACGTGCAGTAGAAGAAGCGCGTAAAGTGACCGACAAGCCATCCCTGCTGATGTGCAAAACCGTTATCGGTTTCGGTTCACCAAACAAAGCGGGCACCCACGACTCCCACGGCGCACCGCTGGGCGAAGCCGAAGTGGCGCTGACCCGCGAAAAACTGGGCTGGAAATACGGTCCGTTTGAAATCCCGGCTGACATCTACGCGCAGTGGGATGCGAAAGCAGCAGGCCAGGCGAAAGAAGCCGCATGGAACGACAAGTTCGCGGCTTACGCGAAAGCCTTCCCACAGGAAGCGGCAGAATTCACCCGTCGTATGAAAGGTGACATGCCGTCTGACTTCGACGCGAAAGCGAACGAATTCATCGCTAAGCTGCAGGCTAACCCGGCGAAAATCGCCAGCCGTAAAGCTTCCCAGAACGCCATCGAAGCCTTCGGTCCTCTGCTGCCTGAATTCCTCGGCGGCTCCGCTGACCTGGCGCCTTCTAACCTGACCATCTGGTCCGGCTCTAAGGCTATCAACGAAGACATCGCGGGTAACTACATCCATTACGGCGTGCGTGAATTCGGTATGACCGCGATTGCCAACGGTATCTCGCTGCACGGTGGTTTCCTGCCGTACACCTCTACCTTCCTGATGTTCGTTGAATATGCCCGTAACGCGGTGCGTATGGCAGCGCTGATGAAGAAACGTCAGGTGATGGTCTACACCCACGACTCCATCGGTCTGGGCGAAGATGGCCCGACTCACCAGCCGGTAGAGCAGATTGCTTCCCTGCGTGTGACCCCGAACATGAGCACCTGGCGCCCATGTGACCAGGTTGAATCCGCGATTGCGTGGAAATATGGCGTAGAGCGTCACGACGGCCCAACTGCGCTGATCCTCTCCCGTCAGAACCTGGCGCAGCAGGAACGTACTGAAGCGCAGCTGGCGAACGTGGCGCGTGGTGGTTATGTACTGAAAGACAGCGACGGTCAGCCGCAAATCATCCTGATTGCGACCGGTTCCGAAGTTGAGCTGGCCGTTGCCGCTTACGAAAAACTGACCGCAGAAGGCGTGAAGGCGCGCGTGGTTTCCATGCCGTCTACCGACGCATTCGACAAGCAGGACGCGGCTTACCGTGAATCCGTACTGCCGAAAGCGGTCTCTGCACGCGTGGCAATCGAAGCGGGCATCGCGGACTACTGGTTCAAATACGTGGGCCTGAACGGCGCGATCGTCGGCATGACCACCTTCGGTGAGTCTGCGCCAGCGGATCTGCTGTTCAAAGAGTTCGGCTTCACCGTTGAGAACGTCCTCGCGAAAGCGAAATCACTGCTGTAATCCGTAGTGAAAGAGAAAAGGGTCGCGAAAGCGGCCCTTTTTTTATGCGTCAAACGGTCTTTGGCGCGATGCATTATTTGGTCGCGATAAAGGGGACGGTGCCGTTGGGGATCATGGTGGCGGGTAACTGCCCATCCCAGCGCTCTGCAGTGGTGAGCGCAACAAGGCCCGGGTTATCCCGCAGTGCTTGACCGCGCAGACGAATAGCTTCCGCTTCCGCCGCGCCCTTCAGGCGAATCTTCTCCGCTTCGGCTTTGGCTGCAGCCAGGCTACTTTCTGCCGCCGCTTGTGCTTGCGTAATGGCAATTTGCGCCTGAATTTTTTCGGTTTCCAGATTCTGTTTACGCGTGGCGATAGCCACCTCGGCTTTCATCCTGTCTTCGATGGATTTCTCATAGGCATCGGAGAAATCGATGCTTTCAATCTGCACGCTGTCGATCACGACAGGGCCGACGATGGCTTTTTTCATCGCGTTTTGCATATCGGCAACCAGCTTCGTGCGATCCTGTACTGCACTGATCGCAGTGTATTGACCAAAGACGTTTTCCAGTTGCGTAGGAAGCTGGCGGACAATAAGGCGCTCTTTTAACGCGTCCAGCGTGTTATAGGTGGCATACACCTTTCCGGCTTCAGGTGGTGGGATATGAAAACTGACCGAGACGGTCATTTGCGCGGGTTGCTGGTCGCGGCTGTAGGCCTGAAGCCCCTTATAAACGACGGCCTGGTTACGTGTGGAGATCTTCTCGACGGTCTCAATAAAAGGGAGCTTGAACCCTAAACCGGGGTCGGCCACTTTCACAATCTTACCGTAGCGGAGCAGAATGCCACGTTCGCCTTCGTTGATGGTGTAATAAGAGAGAAACAGCAGGAATAAAATCACTACCCCGCCAATAGTCAGTGCGGCTAACTGGCGGGGATTTTGTGCCATTTTTAGTTCAGGTTTTTTCATGGGTATCGTCCTTGAGTAAACCAGAACAATGACATAGTGGAAACAGAACCTGCCAGTACGGCGCGGTAAATTCGGAATTTATTGAGGGGAGCGTAGGAATAATGTCATGAATAAATTCGCCGGAGCGACCCCTTAGCGGACTAAGATCCCGGAATGATTATTCCAGTGAAAATGTGACGAACATCAGATAAATGGTCAATCCATCTGGACAATCATTCCTTTTATTCCTTGTTTCGCTTATTCTAGCTGAAGCGTTTCAGTCGATAAATTGTTCGACATTTAACCAATCAGTCACTGTTTGTGGCGGGTGAGGTTTCCCAAAGCGTTTGGCTGCATTACTCTGTTTGCCACTTTGCATCGGGACAACCTTGCAGGAGACCTATGACCGTACGCGTAGCGATTAATGGCTTCGGTCGCATTGGACGTAACGTGGTTCGTGCTTTGTATGAATCCGGACGCCGTGCGGAAATCACCGTGGTGGCAATCAACGAACTGGCAGATGCTGCGGGCATCGCGCATTTGTTGAAATATGACACCAGCCACGGGCGCTTTGCCTGGGATGTTCGCCAGGAGCGTGAACAGCTTTTCGTTGGCGATGACGCCATCCGTCTTCTGCATGAACGCGCTATTGAAGCGCTGCCCTGGAAAGAGCTATCGGTTGATGTCGTGCTAGACTGTACCGGCGTATACGGCAGTCGCCATGATGGCGAAGCCCACATTGCCGCTGGCGCGAAGAAGGTGCTCTTTTCACATCCTGGCAGCAACGATCTCGACACCACCGTGGTGTTTGGGGTCAATCAGCACGAACTGCGTGCGGAGCATCGCATTGTCTCCAACGCCTCCTGCACCACGAACTGTATCATTCCCGTCATCAAACTGTTAGATGATGCCTATGGCATTGAATCGGGTACGGTCACGACCATCCACTCCGCGATGCACGACCAGCAGGTGATTGACGCCTACCATCCCGATTTACGCCGTACGCGCGCAGCAAGCCAGTCGATTATTCCGGTAGATACGAAACTTGCCGCGGGCATTGCCCGTATTTTTCCGCAGTTTGGTGACCGCTTCGAGGCGATTGCGGTGCGAGTACCAACCATCAACGTGACGGCAATTGACCTGAGCGTGACGGTGAAAAAACCGGTAAAAGCAAATGAAGTCAACCAGTTGCTGCAAAAAGCAGCACAGGGTGCATTTCATGGTATAGTTGACTATACGGAATTACCGTTGGTCTCAACTGATTTTAACCACGATCCGCACAGCGCCATTGTCGATGGCACGCAGACGCGGGTCAGTGGAGCGCATCTGATCAAAACGCTGGTCTGGTGTGATAACGAATGGGGCTTTGCTAACCGAATGCTCGACACCACGTTAGCAATGGCCGCTATTGGTTTCAGGCTCGACGCTTGAGCGTCGACAAAACTTTAAGTATCAACGAGAGGATTCACCATGTCTGTAATTAAGATGACCGATCTGGATCTGGCTGGTAAACGCGTTTTCATCCGTGCGGACCTGAACGTACCAGTTAAAGAAGGGAAAGTAACCAGCGACGCACGTATCCGTGCTTCTCTGCCAACTATCGAGCTGGCGCTGAAGCAGGGCGCGAAAGTGATGGTGACTTCTCACCTGGGTCGTCCGACCGAAGGCGAGTACAATGAAGAATTCTCTCTGCTGCCGGTTGTTAATTACCTGAAAGACAAACTGTCTGCTCCGGTTCGTCTGGTTAAAGATTACCTGGACGGCGTTGAAGTTGCTGCCGGTGAGCTGGTTGTTCTGGAAAACGTTCGCTTCAACAAAGGCGAGAAGAAAGACGACGAAGCGCTGTCCAAAAAATACGCTGCACTGTGCGACGTATTCGTGATGGACGCATTCGGTACTGCACACCGTGCACAGGCTTCCACCCACGGTATCGGCAAATTTGCTGACGTTGCGTGCGCAGGCCCACTGCTGGCAGCTGAACTGGACGCGCTGGGTAAAGCACTGAAAGAACCAGCTCGCCCAATGGTGGCTATCGTTGGTGGTTCTAAAGTTTCTACCAAACTGACCGTTCTGGACTCCCTGTCTAAAATCGCTGACCAGCTGATCGTTGGCGGTGGTATCGCGAACACCTTCGTTGCCGCTCAAGGCCACAACGTTGGTAAATCCCTGTACGAAGCTGACCTGGTTGAAGAAGCTAAACGTCTGCTGACGACCTGCGATATCCCAGTCCCAACTGACGTTCGCGTAGCGACCGAGTTCTCCGAAACTGCGGCAGCAACCCTGAAATCTGTTAACGACATCAAAGATGAAGAGCAGATTCTGGACCTGGGCGACGCGTCTGCAGAAAAACTGGCAGAAATCCTGAAAAACGCAAAAACCATCCTGTGGAACGGCCCAGTTGGCGTGTTCGAATTCCCGAACTTCCGCAAAGGTACTGAAATCGTTGCTAACGCTATCGCAGACAGCGACGCGTTCTCCATCGCAGGCGGCGGCGACACCCTGGCAGCTATCGACCTGTTCGGTATCGCTGACAAAATCTCCTACATCTCCACTGGCGGTGGCGCATTCCTCGAATTCGTGGAAGGCAAAGTACTGCCAGCAGTAGCAATGCTCGAAGAGCGCGCTAAGAAGTAAGCCATTCAAGGGCAGGGAAACCTGCCCCATTTTCAGCGCGCTTTATAGAGCTCGCACCTTTTCTAACGGCCGAAGATACAGGACTACGTAACATGTCTAAAATTTTTGATTTCGTAAAACCAGGTGTTATCACCGGTGATGACGTACAGAAAGTTTTCCAGGTAGCAAAAGAAAACAACTTCGCTCTGCCAGCAGTTAACTGCGTTGGTACTGACTCCATCAACGCCGTTCTGGAAACCGCTGCAAAAGTTAAAGCACCGGTTATCGTTCAGTTCTCCAACGGTGGCGCTGCGTTCATCGCAGGTAAAGGCGTGAAAACTGACGTTCCTCAGGGCGCGGCAATCCTGGGTGCTATCTCCGGTGCACACCACGTACACCAGATGGCTGAACACTACGGTGTTCCAGTAATCCTGCACACTGACCACTGCGCTAAGAAACTGCTGCCGTGGATCGACGGTCTGCTGGACGCGGGTGAAAAACACTTCGCGGCTACCGGTAAGCCTCTGTTCTCTTCCCACATGATCGACCTGTCCGAAGAGTCCCTGCACGAAAACATCGAAATCTGCTCCAAATACCTGGCGCGTATGTCCAAAATGGGCATGACTCTGGAAATCGAACTGGGTTGCACCGGCGGTGAAGAAGACGGCGTGGACAACAGCCACATGGACGCTTCTGCACTGTACACCCAGCCAGAAGACGTTGATTACGCGTTCACTGAACTGAGCAAAATCAGCCCACGTTTCACCATCGCAGCTTCCTTCGGTAACGTACACGGCGTGTACAAACCAGGTAACGTGGTTCTGACCCCAACTATCCTGCGTGATTCTCAGGAATACGTTTCTAAGAAACACAACCTGCCGCACAACAGCCTGAACTTCGTCTTCCACGGCGGTTCCGGTTCTTCTGCTCAGGAAATCAAAGACTCCGTAAGCTACGGCGTAGTGAAAATGAACATCGATACCGACACCCAATGGGCAACCTGGGACGGTATCCTGCAGTACTACAAAACCAACGAAGCTTACCTGCAGGGCCAGCTGGGCAACCCGAAAGGCGAAGACCAGCCGAACAAGAAATACTACGATCCACGCGTATGGCTGCGTGCAGCTCAGGCGTCCATGATCGCACGTCTGGAACAGGCTTTCACTGAACTGAACGCGAAAGACGTTCTGTAAGATAAACCTGATTTTTGACCAAAAGCCCGCTGCATAGCGGGCTTTTTTATTGCCTTTTCAATATGATGAGCCGGTATAAAAACGTGATCGGTTTGGCAAAATACTGATTTTTTGTTTACCCTTTATACCTGCCTGTACTTTTACGGGCCGCTTTTAGTTTCCCATCCGGGTATCCATAAGGAATATTGAATGGAAGATTTAAACGTTGTCGACAGCATAAACAACGCTGGCTCCTGGCTGGTGCGCAACCAGGAACTCCTGCTGAGCTACGCCGTTAATATTGTTGCGGCGATTGCGATCCTTATCGTCGGGATGATTGTGGCGAGAATCGTCTCTGGCACCGTCAACCGCCTGATGCTGGCACGTAAAATTGATGCCACCGTAGCGGACTTTCTCTCGGCGCTGGTACGCTATGCGATTATCGCCTTTACGCTGATTGCCGCGCTGGGCCGCGTCGGCGTGCAGACCGCCTCAGTGATTGCCGTACTCGGTGCCGCTGGTTTGGCCGTTGGTCTGGCGCTGCAGGGTTCGCTCTCCAACCTGGCCGCTGGCGTACTGCTGGTGATGTTCCGTCCGTTCCGTGCGGGCGAGTATGTTGATCTGGGCGGCGTTGCCGGTACCGTGCTCAACGTGCAGATTTTCTCGACCACCATGCGTACCGTCGACGGCAAAATTATCGTGATTCCGAACGGTAAAATTATTGCCGGCAATATTATCAACTTCTCCCGTGAACCTGCGCGCCGTAATGAATTCATTATTGGCGTCTCTTACGATGCAGATATTGATAAGGTTAAACAGATCCTGACCCGCATTCTGGAATCGGATAACCGTATTCTCAAAGACCGCGATATTACCGTGCGGTTGAATGAGCTGGCCCCGTCCTCAGTGAATTTCGTCGTGCGCGCCTGGAGCCTGAGTGGCGACCTGCAAAACGTCTACTGGGACGTGCTGGAACAAATTAAGCGTGAGTTCGATGCCAACGGTATTAGCTTCCCTTACCCGCAGCTAGACGTGCATATGAAGCCGGGTAACGCTGCTCAGCAGTAACCGCCTCTACGCTGTAACAAGGCCGGACCGAAGTCCGGCTTTTTTATTTGCGCATCGCGTCATCAAGCCGAGTCGCAATGGCCGACAATATTCGCCCGCTGTCGTGAATACCTTTTGCTTCCTGCTCTGAGACCCATTTCTTTTGCTCCTGCTGATAACGGCTGGCCTGCTGCCAGGCGTGTAAATCCGCTGGAGAAAGCCAGGTGATATGAGCACCTTGCTGGCTCATCGCACTGGTCATCTCAAGTAAATGAGTATCAAGTAGTGGGCCAATCTGTCGTTCAGTCTGCGCGGCAGCACGCTGAATAGCCGCTTTATCATCGGTAGACAGCGAATCCCAGCGAGACTTATTCATGGTCAGAAGATAGATGTGCCCCATCCAGAGCTGTGGTGAGAGCTGGATATATTTTGCCGGTTGCTGGGCATGGATATCATTACCACTGTCGAGATTTACCAGTAACCCATTCAGTGTCCCATTTTTTAACGCCTGGGTTATCTGCTCATTCCATGGCATTTTTACCACTTTGCCACCCGCATTTTCCAGATAAGCCTGGTGCCAGAAGCTGGCCGTCCGCCAGGTGGTTCCCTTCAGGTGGTCTAACGTCATATTGGGTGTGGTATTAAAGAATGCGGCGGGATAGCCGAGGAAAAACTGTAAATTGACCAGATTGTTTTTTGCCAGTTCAGCATTGAATTCCGGCATTTCCGTCAATATGCGCTGGAAGAACGCCGCCTGTTTTTCACCGTTATCAGGGCCAAGAGGAAAACTTTTGAATATCTGAAATAGTGGTAATTGCTCCGGCGTATATTCTGGAACAACAATACCGATATCTGCTTTTTCGCCTTCTCGCAGAGTCTGTAATGCGTTATAGCTGGTAGATAACTCGCCATTCCAGTGTGGCTCAATGCGTATTCTACCTTGTGATTCTTTTTCTATCGCGGCGAAGAATAGGTTTTGAATTGCCTGAGTACGCATGTTGCCGTAGGGTTCATGATCCGTATAGCGAAGTATGGTTTCGGCGATCGTGGCGTCCATGGATAGCGTGAGTAGTACGATGGCGGCCAATGAGCGGGATAATACAGTGGTGATCTTCATCTCTAATCCTTTAGCGTTAATAACGAGCTCTTCACTGTAAGTGACCCGTTATCTGAAATACAGCGGCGATGCATTTATCGCAACCTTGATAATTATTAGTTAAATTTATTACTGATTAAAAATATCAATTTCCTCTAATGATTTTATCGCGATATAGTCAGCGCCATTCCTGAACTATCTGAAGAAAATTATCGTGATATCTTACTACTTTCA
Organism: Kluyvera sp. CHPC 1.2972; assembly: GCF_036759925.1. NCBI lineage: Bacteria > Pseudomonadati > Pseudomonadota > Gammaproteobacteria > Enterobacterales > Enterobacteriaceae > Kluyvera > Kluyvera sp. CHPC 1.2972. The sequence continues at coordinate 372,257 of NZ_JAPKIB010000004.1, forward strand.
AGGGCTTATGCTCGGTGCTGCGATGATCCTGCCGCTGGGGCCGCAAAACGCTTTCGTGATGAACCAAGGGATCCGCCGTCAGTATCATCTGATGATTGCCTTACTTTGCGCCATTAGCGATCTGCTGTTGATCTGCGCGGGGATTTTTGGCGGTAGCGCGCTGCTGACCGCCTCGCCGTGGCTGCTGGCGCTGGTGACCTGGGGGGGCGTCGCGTTCCTGCTGTGGTATGGCTTTGGGGCGCTGAAAACCGCGATGGGCAGTAATATCGAACTGGCTACTGCCGAAGTGATGAAGCAGGGGCGCTGGAAAATTATCGCCACCATGTTAGCGGTGACCTGGCTTAACCCACACGTCTATCTGGATACCTTTGTGGTGCTGGGAAGCCTCGGCGGTCAGTTGGCGGATGAACCAAAACGTTGGTTTGCGCTGGGCACGGTTAGCGCCTCTTTCCTGTGGTTCTTCGCATTAGCGCTACTGGCAGCCTGGCTTGCTCCACGTTTACGTACCGCTAAAGCACAGCGTATTATTAACCTGGTTGTCGGCATCGTGATGTGGTTTATTGCATTTCAGCTGGCAAAAGAGGGCGTTGGACACCTGCACGCGTTGCTGAACTAGGTCTCATCTGATGGACTTTCCCCTGGCAACGGCTAAGCTTGCAGGCAAGACCCCGTTGTCGGGTGATAACCAAGGAGATACAACAGTGAAGTTTAAAGTGATGGCTCTGGCTGCAGTAGTTGGGTTTAGCGCAATGGCGGTGCAGGCAAATGAATTGCCGGACGGCCCGCATGTTGTGACATCAGGTACGGCGAGCGTGGATGCGGTTCCGGATATCGCGACGCTTGCCATTGAAGTCAACATTGCAGCCAAGGATGCTGCAAGCGCGAAAAAACAGGCCGACCAGCGTGTCGCGCAGTATCTCTCCTTCCTCGAGCAAAACGGCGTAGCGAAAAAAGACATCAGCTCCGCGAACCTGCGTACCCAGCCCGATTATGACTACCAGAACGGTAAAAGCGTGCTGAAGGGCTATCGCGCCGTGCGTACCGTAGAGGTGACGCTGCGTCAACTGGATAAGCTGAACTCGCTGCTGGATGGCGCGTTGAAGGCCGGGCTGAACGAAATCCGTTCCGTGTCGCTGGGCGTGGCGCAGCCGGATACCTATAAAGATAAAGCGCGTAAAGCGGCTATTGAAGATGCGATTCATCAGGCGCAGTCGCTGGCGGCAGGCTTCCATAGCAAACTGGGGCCGGTATATAGCGTGCGTTACCACGTCTCTAACTATCAGCCGAGCCCGATGGTGCGGATGATGAAGGCGGATGCGGCACCGGTTTCAGCGCAGGAAACTTACGAGCAGGCGACGATCCAGTTTGATGATCAGGTGGATGTGGTGTTCCAGCTCCAGCCTGAGCAGGCTGCGGCTCCTGCTGCTCCAGCCGCAACTCCAGCGCCTGTTGCGAAATAACAGGTAGGGTGCAGGGTGCAGCGCTTGGTCGCTCCCTGTACCTGCTTCATTAAGGAAAAAGTTTAATCCTGACGCAGCACCTTATGGCCATAAGCCAGCAACGCATCCGTCACCTTCCGCATCATACGACTCTCCGGCGCAAACCGGTGCCAGTAAAGCATCCGACGCTGGAACAGCCCAGGCGTCAAGTCAATCAGCTCTCCGCTTGCCAGCTCTTTCTCAATCTGCAAGTGCGGGATCATACAGCAGGTGGTTCCCTGACGAGCTAACTGCACAAAGGCTTCCGACGAGTTCACGATATGGCACGGTACGCTGCCCGGCGGCAGATCGAAATTCTGCTGCAAAAAGGCCTGGTGCATATCGTCCAGATGATCGAAGGCCACGGCGGGCGCCTTTAACAGCGCAGAGCGGGTCACCCCGTTAGGGAAATAGCGCTCAGCGAACGCTTTTGACCCAACAAACAGATAGTCGAGCGCCCCGAGCTGATCGACCAGACAGCTTGGCAGCGCCTGTGGCTGAATACTCACCGCGCCAACCACTTCACCGCGACGCAGACGCTCCTGGGTCCGGGTTTCATCTTCTACCTGCAAATTCAAACGAATAGGGGAGTTAGCCAACACGTCGGCAAGCGCCGGCAGCAGCCAGGTTGCCAGACTGTCGGCGTTGACCGCCAGCGACAGCAGCAGCGGTGTAGAGCCGGTTTGTTCATCGCCCAGCCACTCCTCTTCCAGCAGCTCAACCTGACGCAGTAGCGCGAGCAGCTTTTGCCCCTGTTCCGTTGGGCGTGGCGGCACGGTACGCACCAGCAGCGGCTGACCGAACATGTTCTCCAGCTGCTTAATGCGTTGGGAAACGGCGGACTGAGTAATGCACAGTTTCTGCGCGGCACGTTCAAACCCACGTTCCCTGATAACGGCATCCAGCGCCTGTAGTGTTCTGTAGTCCGGACGTTTCATTGCGTTGAGGTACTCCCCTATAGGTGTTATCTGCACTATGACATAAATTTACCCGATATACAGACGAAAATGGTTTGCAGTTTACTGTGATGGGCATCACGTGTTGAACGCCTGCTCCGCCGTGCCCGGCCTGAGGTTTCCCGGTTGCTCGAATTGTTCAAGGGTTATGTTCTATAATGCGCGGCAGTTGATGACACCACAGGCGAAACGATCATGACGCAGGATGAACTGAAAAAAGCAGTAGGCTGGGCAGCACTTCAATACGTACAGCCGGGTACGATTGTTGGTGTGGGCACGGGGTCTACCGCGGCGCACTTTATTGACGCGCTGGGCACGATGAAAGGACAAATCGAAGGGGCTGTATCAAGCTCAGATGCCTCTACCGAGAAACTGAAAAGCCTCGGCATTACCGTTTTCGATCTGAACGAAGTCGACCGTTTAGGCATCTACGTGGACGGTGCAGATGAGATCAACGGCCACATGCAGATGATCAAAGGCGGCGGCGCAGCGCTGACGCGCGAAAAAATCATTGCCTCCGTCGCGGACAAATTTATCTGTATCGCTGATGCTTCCAAGCAGGTTGATATCCTGGGTAACTTCCCGCTGCCGGTTGAAGTGATCCCAATGGCTCGTAGCGCCGTGGCGCGCGAACTGGTGAAGCTGGGCGGTCGTCCAGAGTATCGTCAGGGCGTCGTGACCGATAACGGCAACGTGATCCTTGACGTGCACGGCCTGGAAATTCTTGATGCCATCGCGCTGGAAAACGCAATTAACGGCATTCCAGGCGTGGTCACCGTGGGTCTGTTCGCGAACCGTGGCGCGGACGTCGCGCTGATTGGTACCGCCGACGGCGTGAAAACCATCGTGAAATGATCTGGTCGGGGGGAAAATACAATTTCCCCCATTTTTTTTATGTGGGCTAAATTTGGTGACTTGTGTCACATTTTTGCATCACACATTATTAACATCCCACGTTTATCTTTCCACTTAGCATTTTATGCTGGCATTTCCCGCTGCATGACATTTCCTCATCACCCCGACGCAAACGTTCATATTGCCGCAATAATTTTTTTTGATATGTTGCTTAGGTGAACTTTCGTTCACCACAACATGAGTAAAACAAAGACAGGACGGGGAAATGGCTAAGGTATCACTGGAAAAAGAGAAAATTAAATTTCTGCTGGTTGAAGGCGTGCACCAGAAGGCGGTGGATAGTCTGCGCGCGGCAGGCTACACCAATATCGAGTTTCACAAGGGTGCGCTGGATAGCGAACAGCTGAAAGAGTCGATCCGTGATGCCCATTTCATCGGCCTGCGTTCCCGTACTCACCTGACGGAAGAGGTTTTTGCTGCCGCTGAGAAACTGGTGGCGGTGGGCTGCTTCTGTATCGGCACCAACCAGGTGGACCTGGTAGCGGCGGCCAAACGCGGCGTTCCTGTATTTAACGCCCCGTTCTCTAACACCCGCTCCGTGGCGGAACTGGTTATCGGTGAACTGCTGCTGCTGCTTCGCGGTATCCCGGAAGCGAACGCCAAAGCACACCGTGGTGTGTGGAACAAACTGGCGGCGGGCTCCTATGAAGCGCGTGGTAAAAAGCTGGGTATTATTGGCTACGGCCACATCGGTACCCAGCTCGGCATTCTGGCGGAATCGCTGGGGATGCACGTCTTCTTCTACGATATTGAAAACAAGCTACCGCTAGGTAACGCTACCCAGGTGCAGCATCTTTCTGACCTGCTCAACATGAGCGACGTGGTCAGCCTGCACGTGCCGGAAAATGCGTCAACCAAGAACATGATGGGTGCAGAAGAGCTGGCGCTGATGAAACCAGGCGCGCTGCTGATTAACGCCTCGCGCGGCACGGTTGTTGAAATTCCTGCGTTGTGTGATGCGCTGGCGCGTAAACACCTGGCCGGGGCAGCGATCGACGTCTTCCCAACCGAACCTGCTACCAACAGCGAGCCGTTCACCTCGCCGCTGTGCGAGTTCGACAACGTTATCCTGACGCCGCACATCGGTGGCTCTACCCAGGAAGCGCAGGAAAACATCGGCCTGGAAGTGGCTGGCAAACTGATTAAGTACTCCGACAACGGCTCTACGCTCTCCGCGGTCAACTTCCCGGAAGTATCTCTGCCGCTGCACGGCGGTCGTCGTCTGCTGCACATCCACGAAAACCGTCCTGGCGTGCTGACGGCGCTCAACCAAATCTTCGCCGAGCAGGGCGTGAACATTGCCGCACAGTACCTGCAAACCACGCCGCAGATGGGCTATGTGGTTATCGACATTGAAGCGGAAGAGGATGTCGCTGAGAAAGCGCTGCTGAGCATGAAGGCGATTCCGGGCACCGTTCGCGCGCGTCTGCTGTACTAATCTTTATTCTTTCCATCCAGACGGGCAGGCCAAAGGTCAGCCCGTTTTTGTTTTCTGTTTCCGTACTGCAACTCATACATGGCATTTACGAGCCTCGCCGCAAACGGTGATTAAAGATTCTGCCGCGCATTGTGTGTGGGGAAAAGGATTTTACGATAGGGGTTCAGCATAGGGCTGAAACGGAAAAGCCCCTACCGAAGCAGGGGCTCTAAAAGGAAAGGGATAATGATGAGACTCGTCATCATACTGCTGATTTTGTTAATCATCGCTACGCCAGCATATTAACAAGATTTACGCAGGAGGGAGGTTCGCCTCCCTCACCCTTTACCGAGGAATTTAGGTCAAAAAAGAATCGATGTCAATCGGCAGAAAATGCTTACCACTGCCACACTTTCGACGGCGTGACTACGGCCGGTAGGGGAATATCCCACTCTTCAACCGGTAAGGCGTCGACCAACTGACAGTCGTGCGCATAGCCGACGGGCTGAATGTCGTGCTGCTGCCAGTTTTGCAGCGTGCGGTCGTAAAAACCACCGCCCATGCCCAGCCGTTGGCCCTGTTCATCAAAGGCAACCAGCGGCGTTATCAACACGTCGAGATTCGCCAGCGGCAGCACATCGCGCACATCAAGCTTCGGTTCGCGGATTTTCAGGCGGTTCATCACCAGCTCGCTGTGCGGATGGTAATGCAGAAACAGCAGATTCCCAGGACTAAACGGGTGCAATACGGGCAGGTAGACGCGCTTACCGGCTCGCCAGAGCTGTTCAATCAGGGGTTGGGTATCAAGCTCACCGTCAAAGGATAAGAACAGCGCGACGGTTTTTGCCATCACCACGGGAGGCCAGGCCATCATGCGGTCTGCGGCTTGCTCGCCGTAAAGCGTTTGTTGCTGTGGCGTGAGCGTACGACGACGTTGCCGGATTAGCTGGCGAATGTGCTGTCGGGAGTTTTGTTGCTCAAATGGATGCGTCATAAGACCGGTAGGTAGAAGGGGAATCTCCGAGATGCCGCCGCAGGCTGTAACCCTTGAACCCTTGGTTCAAGGTGAATGCGTCGTCACAGTTTTAAGGCTTCTCGGACGGACCGAGCATGCTCACCAACCGTGGAGCGCCACATTCTTGTGGTATGAAATATCGGCTCAGGGGACTGGCCCGCTTGCGAACATCTCAGAGAAATTTTGTCTTCACAGTCACTCTACCATAGTAAACTGCAAAGTGTTATTCAAACTTTGGGGCTGACTTATCGGATATGCGACCCTGGTCAAGCAATGCCTGTTCAATGGTCTGTTGCAGCATCCGAATGCGCTGTTCCATGCTAGAAGCATAGTCGCGCGTCTTTGCCCTTTCCTGAGTTAACTCATAGCTGATGTTCAACGCGGCGATGAAAACCAGCTGCTCAGTATTTGTGACTCTAGTGCGTTCTTTCAGATCTTGCAACCGCTGATTCAGATCGTCCGCTGCCTGATTCAAAGCATCTCTTTGTTCAGGCGGGCAATTCACTCGCAGTGAACGGCCAAAAATTTGGATATCGACGGGTTGTGCAGACATGCCACCTTCCTGCTGATTGACTGCGCGTCCTTCACTCTCAGGATGTGAAGGGGCGACACTATAGCTACCCTGGTATGAAGATACAAGCCCTTTTCTGGTATCTCCAGGGTCCAAAGTGGTAGCATATCATGAATTCCACCCAACAATGACGAATGCGCATGTCTATACAGAACGAAATGCCGGGTTACACCGTGATGAACCAACTGTTAAACCAACAAGGGGTAGGCCTGACGCCTGCAGAAATGCACGGTCTGCTGAGTGGATTGCTCTGCGGCGGAAACAAGGACAGCTCCTGGCAGCCGCTGGTTCACGACCTGACCAACGAAGGTCTGGCGTTTGGTCACGAGCTTGCCGAGTCGCTGCGTTCCATGCATGCGGCAACCAGCGATGCGCTGGAAGACGACGGCTTCCTTTTTCAGCTTTATCTGCCTGAAGGCGACGATGTCAGCGTGTTCGACCGCGCCGATGCGCTCTCTGGCTGGGTGAACCATTTCCTGCTCGGTCTGGGTATGGTACAGCCAAAGCTGGATAAAGTGAGAGATGAAACCGGCGAAGCCATTGACGATCTTCGAAATATTGCGCAACTTGGCTATGAAGAAGATGAAGATCAGGAAGAGCTGGAAATGTCGCTGGAAGAAATTATCGAATACGTTCGCGTAGCGGCGCTGCTGTGCCACGATACTTTCACCCACCCGCAGCCGACCGCGCCTGAAGTGCAAAAGCCAACATTACACTAATCACAACGCCCGCTCCGCTTGCTGCGCAAGGCCGGTAAACGGAGCGCTAAGGGATTGAAAGGAGATGTCATGACACAGCAAGCGTTTCTCCGCCGCCGCCAGGCATTACTGGCGCAAATGAAACCAGGCAGCGCGGCGCTGATTTTTGCCGCGCCAGAGGTGACTCGCAGCGCGGATTCTGAGTATCCCTATCGCCAGAACAGCGATTTCTGGTACTTCACCGGCTTTAACGAGCCTGAAGCCTTGCTGGTGCTGATTAAAAGCGATGACACTCACAACCATAGCGTGCTGTTCAACCGCGTTCGCGACCTGACGGCTGAGATCTGGTTTGGCCGCCGTCTGGGCCAGGATGCCGCGCCGGAAAAACTGGGCGTTGACCGCGCGCTGGCGTTCAGCGAAATCAATCAACAGCTGTTCCAGTTGCTGAACGGTCTGGACGTTATCTACCACGCGCAGGGCGAATACGCTTTTGCCGATGACATCGTCTTCACCGCGCTGGACAAGCTGCGCAAAGGTTCGCGCCAGAATCTCACTGCGCCGGATGCGATGATTGACTGGCGTCCTATGGTGCATGAAATGCGCCTGTTCAAAGACAGCGAAGAGATTGAGATCCTGCGTCGCGCGGGCGAAATTTCTGCGCTGGCCCATACTCGCGCGATGGAAAAATGCCGTCCAGGGATGTTTGAATATCAGCTGGAAGGGGAGATTCTTCACGAATTCTCTCGCCACGGCGCGCGTTACCCGTCCTACAACACCATTGTCGGCGGCGGCGAAAACGGCTGCATCCTGCACTACACCGAGAACGAATCCGAGCTGCGCGACGGCGAGCTGGTGCTGATTGACGCGGGCTGTGAGTACAAAGGTTACGCGGGTGACATTACCCGAACTTTCCCGGTGAACGGTAAATTTACCCCGGCACAGCGCGCTATCTACGACATCGTGCTCGCCTCGCTGTACAAATCCCTTGAGTTGTATCGCCCTGGCACCTCCATTCAGGAAGTGACCGGTGAAGTGGTGCGCATCATGGTGACCGGCCTGCATGGTCTGGGGATCCTCAAAGGGGAAGTTGACCAGCTAATTGCTAACAATGCCCACCGTCCGTACTTTATGCATGGCCTGAGCCACTGGCTGGGGCTGGATGTGCATGACGTTGGCGTCTATGGCGCAGATCGTTCTCGGGTGCTTGAGCCGGGGATGGTGCTGACCGTTGAACCGGGCCTGTATATCGCGCCGGACGCGGACGTGCCGGCGGAATATCGCGGTATCGGTATTCGTATTGAAGACGATATTCTCATTACCGAAGACGGAAATGAGAACCTCACTGCGAGCGTCGTGAAGGATGCTGATGCCATTGAAGCGTTGATGGCAGCGGCACGCCAGCTATGAGCGTGATTATTGTCGGCGGCGGCATGACCGGCGCCACGCTGGCGCTGGCTATCTCGCAGCTGACGGCGGGCCGCCTTCCGGTGCACCTGATAGAGGCGGCGGATATTCACGCCGCTGAACATCCGGGCTTTGATGGCCGGGCCATTGCGCTGGCGGCAGGCACCTGCCAACAGCTGGCGAAGATCAACCTGTGGCAGGCGATTGCCGACTGTGCGACGCCAATTACCACCGTTCACGTCAGCGACCGCGGCCATGCCGGTTTTGTCACTCTTGATGCTCAGGATTATCGCCTCTCTGCACTCGGTAATGTGGTTGAGCTGCACGACGTGGGCCAGCGGCTGTTTGGCCTGCTGCGCCATGCGCGCGGCGTCACGCTGCATTGTCCTTCGCGGGTGTCGCGGGTTGAACGTCAGGCTGATGGCGTGAGCGTGACGCTGGATAACGGTGAAACGCTGCACGGCAAACTGCTGGTTGCCGCCGACGGTTCGCGCTCCACGCTCGGCGAGCAGTGCGGTATTGCCTGGCAGCAGGAGCCGTATAATCAGGTGGCGGTGATTGCCAACGTCTCCACCGCCGTGGCGCACCAGGGGCGGGCGTTTGAACGCTTTACCGAGCATGGCCCTATCGCCATGCTGCCGATGTCGCAGAACCGCTGCTCGCTGGTGTGGTGCCATCCGCTGGCGCGCCATGACGATGTGCTCAACTGGTCAGACGCTGAGTTTTGTCGTGAGCTACAGAAAGCGTTTGGCTGGCGTCTGGGACGCATTACTCAGGCAGGAATGCGTAGCGTCTATCCGTTATCGCTGACCACCGCAACCCGGACGGTATCGCACCGCCTGGCGTTGGTGGGCAACGCGGCGCAGACGCTGCATCCGATTGCCGGACAAGGTTTTAACCTCGGCATGCGTGACGTCATGACGCTGGCGGAACATCTGGCAAGCGCGCACGAGGCCAATCAGGATATCGGCGACTATTCGCTGCTGTGCCATTACCAGCGCCAGCGTGCGGAAGATAAAGCCGCCACGATTGGCGTAACTGACGGTCTGGTGCATCTGTTCGCCAACCGTTGGGCACCGCTGGTGGCCGGGCGCAACGTGGGCCTGATGACGATGGAATTATTTACCCCTGCACGCGATGTGCTGGCGCAGCGGACGCTGGGCTGGGTCGCCCGCTAATCAGCAGTTTAAGGAGTTAATGTGCAAAGTGTTGATGTTGCCATCGTAGGCGGTGGAATGGTTGGGCTGGCGGTAGCCTGCGGTTTACAGGGCAGCGGCCTGCGGGTTGCCGTACTGGAACAGTCGCTGCCGCAGGCGCTTGCCGCCGATGCGCCACCTGCGCTACGCGTCTCCGCCATCAATGCGGGCAGCGAAAAGTTGCTCACCAGGCTGGACGTCTGGTCGGCCATTACCGCCCAGCGCGCCAGTTGCTATCACGGCATGGAAGTGTGGGATAAGGACAGCTTTGGTCGTATTACGTTTGATGACCGCAGCATGGGTTACAGCCATCTCGGCCATATTGTTGAAAATGCGGTGATTCACCATGCGCTGTGGCAGAAAGCGGAGCGCAGTTCCGATATCACGCTGATGGCGCCCGCTGAACTGCAGCAGGTGGTCTGGGGCGAGAACGAAGCGTTTCTGACGCTGAAAGACGGCAATATGCTGACCGCGCGCCTGGTCGTGGGCGCGGATGGCGCGAACTCCTGGCTGCGCAGTAAAGCGGATATTCCGCTGACCTTCTGGGACTATCGTCACCACGCGCTGGTCGCCACCGTGCGCACCGAAGAGCCGCACGACGCGGTGGCGCGCCAGAGCTTCCACGGCGAAGGTATTCTGGCCTTTCTGCCGCTCTCCGACCCGCATCTTTGCTCGATTGTCTGGTCGCTGTCGCCACAGGAAGCGGAACGGATGCAGCAGGCCGATGACGCTGAATTTAACCAGAAGCTGAATATCGCCTTCGATAATCGCCTGGGGTTGTGCAAGGTGGAGAGCGAACGTCAGGTATACCCGTTGACCGGACGCTATGCACGTCAGTTTGCCGCCCACCGCCTGGCGCTGGTCGGCGATGCAGCGCACACCATCCATCCTTTGGCTGGGCAGGGCGTGAACCTGGGCTTTATGGACGCCGCCGAGCTGATTGAAGAGCTGCGTCGTCTGCATACGCAAGGCAAAGATATCGGTCAGCATTTCTATCTGCGTCGCTACGAGCGCAGCCGTAAACACAGCGCCGCGCTGATGCTGGCGGGGATGCAGGGCTTCCGCGAGCTGTTTGCTGGCGAAAATCCGGCGAAAAAACTGCTGCGCGATCTCGGTCTTGCGTTGGCTGATACGCTACCCGGCGTGAAGCCGCAGCTAATTCGTCAGGCAATGGGCCTGAACGACCTGCCTGAGTGGCTTCGTTAAGTCGCTCACACTTTTACTCCCGGTGGTTCTACCGGGAGTCTCCTCTCTCATTTGAAAAATTCTAATTTCACGCCGTTTTTCGCATTAGTTTTATTAATCCATGCATTTTCATGTTACGGAAAAATCGCCCTGTTTTACGCATAAAATATTATCTTATGCTGAATTGTTAACCGTTGTTGTTAATAAAATGGGGTGCATTTCGCTTTTTTGTAGTCAATTCCTCTGTATGCTTTTTCGCGACTTTTGGTCATAAGCTAATGTGATGCCCCCTTTTTCAGGATGGTTTACCACGATGTTCGGTGGTAAGTTCAGGGAAAAGAGAACGTTTGCGTCGGTGCCCAAATGGGCGTCGGCGTTTGGTTTTGTGGTGCGATATATTCAACGAGGACATGATGGCTCAACAAACGCCTTTGTATGACCAGCACGTGTTATGTGGCGCGCGTATGGTGGATTTCCACGGCTGGATGATGCCGCTGCACTATGGTTCGCAGATTGATGAGCACCACGCGGTGCGTACCGATGCCGGGATGTTCGATGTGTCGCACATGACCATCGTCGATCTCCACGGGCCGCGGACCCGAGAGTTTCTACGCTATCTGCTGGCAAACGACGTTGCCAAGCTCACCAAGCCCGGCAAGGCGCTATACAGCGGTATGCTAAATGCGTCGGGCGGCGTGATTGATGACCTGATCGTTTACTACCTTACCGAAGATTATTTCCGCCTCGTCGTTAACTCCGCCACCCGCGAAAAAGACCTCTCCTGGATTACCCAACACGCTGAACCTTATGCCATCGACATCACCGTCCGTGATGACCTGTCGCTGATTGCCGTACAGGGGCCGAACGCGCAGGCGAAAGCGGGCACGCTGTTCACCGACGAGCAGCGTCACGCCGTTGAAGGTATGAAGCCGTTCTTTGGCGTGCAGGCGGGTGACTTCTTTATCGCCACCACCGGTTACACCGGCGAAGCGGGTTATGAAATTGCCCTGCCAAAAGAGCAGGCCGCCGATTTCTGGCAGAAACTGGTCCAGGCAGGCGTGAAGCCTTGTGGCCTGGGCGCGCGCGACACGCTGCGTCTGGAAGCAGGGATGAACCTCTATGGTCAGGAGATGGACGAAAGCATCTCCCCGCTAGCGGCCAACATGGGCTGGACCATCGCCTGGGAACCGGCCGATCGCAACTTTATCGGTCGCGACGTGCTGGAGCTGGAGCGTGAGAAAGGTACCGAGCAGTTGGTCGGCCTGGTGATGACCGAAAAAGGCGTCCTGCGCGGTGAACTGCCGGTGCGCTTTACCGATGCCCGCGGCAATGCGTGCGAAGGTGTGATCACCAGCGGGACTTTCTCGCCAACCTTAGGCCATAGTATTGCGCTGGCTCGCGTCCCGGCTGGGATTGGCGAGACGGCGATCGTGCAGATCCGCAACCGTGAAATGCCGGTCAAAGTAACAAAACCTATTTTTGTGCGTAACGGCAAGGCCGTCGCGTAAGCCCTTTTTATTCTGGAGATTTTTTGATGAGCAACGTACCAGCAGAACTGAAATACAGCAAAGAACACGAATGGCTGCGCAAAGAAGCGGACGGTAGCTACACCGTTGGTATCACCGAGCACGCGCAGGAATTACTGGGTGACATGGTCTTCGTTGACCTGCCGGAAGTCGGCGCGACCGTTAGCGCGGGCGATGACTGCGCCGTGGCAGAGTCCGTTAAAGCGGCATCCGACATCTACGCACCGATCAGCGGCGAAATCGTTGCCGTGAACGACGAGCTGGGCGACTCGCCGGAGCTGGTGAACAGCGAACCGTACGCGGGCGGCTGGATCTTTAAGATCAAAGCCAGCGACGAAGCGGAAGTTGCCGCGCTGCTGGATGCGACTGCATACGAAGCCCTGTTAGAAGACGAATAAGGATTTGCTCCCTCTCCCAGTGGGAGAGGGCTGGGGTGAGGGCGAGTTTACGCCGTCGCCCCAAACCTCTTCTTCGAAGAGGAAATCTTAAAATCACCGCACGTTTCAGGAACCATCGCTCATGACACAGACTTTAAGCCAGCTTGAAAACCGTGGCGCGTTTATTGAACGTCACATCGGGCCGGATGCCCAGCAGCAGCAAGAGATGCTCAAAACAGTTGGCGCGGATTCATTAAACGCACTGATTGCGCAGATCGTGCCGAAAGATATCCAGCTTGCTACGCCGCCGCAGGTTGGCGAGGCCACCACCGAGTTCGCCGCGCTGGCGGAGTTGAAGGTGATTGCCGGTCGCAACAAGCGCTTTAAGTCGTACATTGGCATGGGTTACACCCCGGTACAGCTGCCGCCGGTTATCCAGCGCAACATGCTGGAAAACCCGGGCTGGTACACCGCGTACACCCCGTATCAGCCAGAAGTTTCTCAGGGTCGTCTGGAAGCGCTGCTCAACTTCCAGCAGGTCACGCTGGATCTGACCGGTCTCGATATGGCCTCCGCTTCTCTGCTGGACGAAGCTACCGCTGCCGCTGAAGCGATGGCGATGGCCAAGCGCGTGAGCAAACTGAAGAACGCCAACCGCTTCTTCGTGGCGGCCGACGTGCATCCGCAAACTCTGGATGTGGTCCGTACCCGCGCGGAAACCTTCGGTTTTGACGTGATTGTCGACGACGCTGACAAAGCACTGGAGCATCAGGACGTCTTCGGCGTGCTGCTGCAGCAGGTCGGGACCACCGGTGAAGTTCATGACTACAGCCAGCTGATTGCTGAACTGAAATCTCGTAAAGTCGTCGTCAGCGTTGCCGGCGATTTCATGGCGCTGGTGCTGTTAACCGCACCGGGCAAGCAGGGCGCGGATATTGTCTTCGGCTCTGCGCAGCGTTTCGGCGTACCGATGGGCTACGGCGGCCCGCACGCGGCCTTCTTTGCCGCTAAAGATGAATTCAAACGCGCCATGCCAGGCCGTATTATCGGCGTATCGAAAGATGCCGCTGGCAATACCGCGCTGCGCATGGCGATGCAGACCCGCGAGCAGCACATTCGCCGCGAGAAAGCGAACTCCAACATCTGTACCTCGCAGGTACTGCTGGCTAACATCGCCAGCCTGTACGCGGTGTTCCATGGCCCGGCTGGCCTGAAGCGTATTGCCAACCGCATTCACCGCCTGACCGATATTCTGGCCGCGGGTTTGCAGCAGAAAGGCCAAAAGCTGCGTCATGCGCACTACTTCGACACCCTGTGTGTGGAAGTGGCGGATAAAGCCGCCGTACTGGCGCGCGCTCAGGCAGCAGAAATCAACCTGCGCAGCGATATCCTCAATGCGGTAGGTATCACCCTGAACGAAACGACCACCCGTGAAGATGTATTGGCGCTGTTTAGCGTGATTCTCGGCGACAATCACGGTCTGGACATCGATGCGCTGGATAAAGACGTGGCGCTCGACAGCCGCTCTATCCCGCAAGCGATGCTGCGCGACGACGCGATCCTGAGCCATCCGGTGTTTAACCGCTATCACAGCGAAACCGAAATGATGCGCTACATGCACTCGCTGGAGCGTAAAGATCTGGCGCTGAACCAGGCGATGATCCCGCTGGGTTCCTGTACCATGAAGCTCAACGCTGCGGCGGAGATGATCCCTATCACCTGGCCGGAATTTGCTGAACTGCACCCGTTCTGCCCGGTTGATCAGGCGGAAGGCTACCATCAGATGATCGGTCAGCTCTCCGAGTGGCTGGTGAAATTGACCGGCTATGACGCACTCTGCATGCAGCCGAACTCCGGCGCGCAGGGTGAATATGCGGGTCTGCTGGCGATTCGTCACTACCACGAAAGCCGCAACGACGGCCATCGTGATATCTGTCTGATCCCGAGCTCAGCACACGGTACCAACCCAGCTTCCGCGCAGATGGCGGGGATGCAGGTGGTGGTTGTGGCCTGCGATAAGAACGGCAACATCGATCTGGCGGATCTGCGCGCGAAAGCAGAACAGCATGCGGACAACCTTTCCTGCATCATGGTGACCTACCCGTCCACCCACGGCGTGTACGAAGAGACTATCCGTGAAGTGTGCGAAATTGTTCACCAGTTTGGCGGCCAGGTTTACCTCGACGGCGCGAACATGAACGCCCAGGTCGGCATTACATCCCCAGGCTTCATCGGCGCGGATGTTTCGCACCTCAACCTGCATAAAACCTTCTGCATTCCACACGGCGGCGGCGGCCCTGGTATGGGTCCTATCGGCGTGAAATCACACCTGGCGCCGTTTGTTCCAGGCCACAGCGTGGTGCACATTGAAGGCATGCTGACCCGTCAGGGCGCGGTTTCCGCGGCACCGTTCGGCAGCGCCTCCATTCTGCCAATTAGCTGGATGTACATCCGCATGATGGGCGCAGAAGGCCTGAAGCAGGCAAGTCAGGTGGCGATCCTCAATGCTAACTACATTGCGACTCGCCTGAAAGATGCCTATCCGGTGCTCTACACCGGGCGTGACGGACACGTGGCGCACGAATGTATTCTGGATATTCGTCCGCTGAAAGAAGAGACCGGCATCAGCGAGCTGGATATTGCTAAGCGCCTGATTGACTACGGTTTCCACGCGCCAACCATGTCCTTCCCGGTAGCGGGTACGCTGATGGTTGAGCCAACGGAATCCGAAGGCAAAGCCGAACTGGACCGCTTCATTGACGCGATGCTGGCGATCCGCAGCGAAATCGACCGCGTGAAAGCGGGCGAGTGGACGCTTGAAGACAACCCGCTGGTTAACTCCCCGCACACCCAGAATGAGCTGGTGGCGGAGTGGAACCACGGCTATAGCCGCGAAATCGCCGTCTTCCCGGCAGGCATGGCGAACAAGTACTGGCCGACGGTGAAACGCCTCGATGATGTTTACGGCGACCGTAACCTGTTCTGCTCCTGCGTGCCGATGAGCGAATATCAGTAATGCTCTGATTAGGCTATCTTTTAAAGGCGCTTCGGCGCCTTTATTTTTTGGGAGACGCGAATGGCAATGGCATTAGTGACCGGCGCAAGCCGGGGAATTGGGCGGGCGACGGCGCTACAGCTGGCGCAGGAAGGCTATACGGTGGCGGTGAACTATCACCGCAACGAAGCCGCCGCCAGCGAGGTGGTGAACGCGATTATTGCGCAGGGCGGCAAGGCCTTTACCGTTCAGGCGGATATTAGCGATGAAGTACAGGTAGAAGCGATGTTTGCCCGCCTCGACCAGCAGGACGAACCGCTAACGGCGCTGGTCAACAACGCGGGCGTGCTGTTCACCCAAAGCCGCGTGGAGGCGTTAACCGCCGAGCGTATCAACCGGGTATTGACCACCAACGTGACCGGCTATTTTCTCTGCTGCCGGGAAGCGGTAAAGCGGATGGCGATACCGCACGGCGGGCAGGGCGGCGCGATTGTGAACGTCTCTTCGGCGGCGGCACGTCTGGGCTCGCCGGGTGAATACGTGGACTATGCCGCCTCGAAAGGGGCGATTGATACGCTGACCACCGGGCTGTCGCTGGAAGTGGCGGCGCAGGGCATCCGAGTGAACGGCGTCAGGCCTGGGTTTATCTATACCGAGATGCATGCCGACGGCGGGGAGCCGGGGCGCGTTGACCGGGTGAAGTCCGTGCTGCCGATGCAGCGAGGCGGCCAGCCGGAAGAGGTGGCGCAGGCGATTGTCTGGCTGCTGGGCGAGAAGGCGTCGTATGTGACGGGGAGTTTTATTGAGCTGGCGGGTGGGAAGTAGTGTGGTGCAGACCCCCTCACCCTCTCCCCATGGGGGAGAGGGGACCGACCGGTTTTATCCCTCGCCCCTTTGGGGAGAGGGCCGGGGAGAGGGGAAACAGACTTACAAACTCTCGCCGTTGCTAGCAATCACCGCTTTATACCACTCAAAACTCTTCTTACGTGAACGTGACATATCGCCCGTGCCGTCGTCGTGCTTGTTCACATAGATAAAGCCATAGCGCTTGCTGTACTGCCCGGTGGTGAACGACACGCAGTCGATGCAGCCCCACGGCGTATAGCCCATCAGATCCACGCCATCATAGGTAACTGCTTTCATCATCTCTTCGACGTGTGCACGCAGATAATCAATGCGGTAGTCGTCGTTGATGCTACCGTCGGCTTCGACTTTGTCGTACGCGCCAAAGCCGTTTTCCACGATAAACAGCGGCTTTTGGTAGCGTTCGTACAGTTCGCACAGCGAGTAGCGCAGGCCAACCGGGTCAATCTGCCAGCCCCAGTCCGATGCTTTCACGTGTGGGTTCGGTACGCTGCCTTCAAAGCCGGAGATTGCGTCACCGCTGCCGCCTTCTGCCTTCACGGCGTTGGTCATGTAGTAGCTGAAACCAAGGTAGTCGCAGGTGCCTTCACGCAGAATCGCCTCGTCGCCTGCTTCCATCTTGATATTGAAACCACGACGTTCCCACTCGTTCAGCACGTAGCTTGGGTAGTAGCCGCGCAGCTGCACATCGGTAAAGACATAGCGTTCACGCATCGACTCCTGGGCGAACATGACGTCTTCTGGTTTGCAGGAGTACGGATAGAGCGCCACCATCGCCAGCATGCAGCCGACTTTCATCTCTGGGTTGATACGTCGAGCCGCTTTCACCGCCAGGGCGCTGGCCACGAACTGGTGGTGCAGCACCTGGTACATGGTTTCTTCCGGGTTTTCATGCTCGGTGTAAACCACGCCGGAGCAGCAGTAGCCGAACAGCGGCGCGCGCCAGTTACGCTGGTTGTTGATTTCGTTGAAGGTCATCCAGTATTTGACCTTATTCTTGTAGCGCTCGAAGACCACTTCCGAGAAGCGAACAAAGAAATCAACGACTTTGCGGTTGGTCCAGCCGCCGTACTCCTGCACCAGGTGCAGCGGCATTTCGAAGTGGGAAAGGGTAATCACCGGCTCGATGTTGTACTTCAGCAGTTCATCGAACATGTCATCGTAGAATTTCAGCCCTTCTTCATTTGGCTGCGTTTCGTCACCTTTCGGGAAAATGCGGGTCCAGGCGATAGACGTACGGAAGCACTTGAAGCCCATCTCGGCGAACAGCTTGATGTCTTCTTTGTAGTGGCCGTGGAAGTCGATGGCTTCGTGGTTCGGGTAGTATTTACCCGGTTCGACCTGCTGGGTAATTTCACGCGGTACGCCGTGGGCACCGCCGGTTAGCACGTCACAGATGCTGGGGCCTTTGCCGCCTTTATTCCAGCCGCCTTCAACCTGGTGGGCAGCAACCGCGCCACCCCATAAAAAGTCTTTCGGTAAGGTCAGTTTTTTCATCGTTGCTATGCTCAGTTATTGGGCTTAATAAATCTGAGTCTAACAAAGAGGCAATAAATGTCACGATATAACAAATCCCACTCAAGGGAATATGTTACATCGAAAAAACACCCTGTATTTTTATGCTAATTTCTTCGCCAGTTTACGGCCTAACGATTCCAGAATATAGATAACCGGGATCTGCGTTGTAATATCGTAAACGCCGGCAATGCGGGTTTGTGGCACATGCCAGGAGAGGTTGAAGTCAGCAAGCTTTGCCAGCCGTGAGTGTTCATGGCTGGTGATGGACATGACCTTGCAGCGATGCAGGCTGAACTGCCCGGCAAAGCGCAGGATCTCTTCGGTTTCTCCCGATACCGAAAGCACGATCGCCAACGCGTTTTTCGCCATGTCATTGGTGACCGGGAAATAAGGGTCGTCAATATGGTTACTGAATTTACCAATATTTGAGAAGAATCGTGCGCCATATTTTGCCAGCGAGCCGGAGGTTCCTGCACCGACAAAAATAATACGCTCCGAAGAGAGGATAATATCCACCGCGTCATCCAGCAATTTATCAAACTCGTCATTATTAACGCTTTTGAAAAAACTGATAATTTCGCTGGCGCCAAAATTGGCCTGCTGTGGTTCGTCCTGCTCTAAATATAATTTGAAGCGTACGCGGAACTCCGAGTAACCTTCGCAGTTGAGCTTTTTACAAAAGCGCATCACCGTGGTGGTGGAGACGCCCGCCGCGTCGGCCAGTTCACGGATGGTCATGTACATCACCGTGTCGCGATTTTTAATGACGTAGTGATAGACCATCATCTCAAGATTATTGAGGCTGGCAACGGCGGCGTGGGAGAACATGCTCACGGTGATGGATACTCGTAAAAATAATGACCTGATAGGAATGATAACATGCAGCCAAACGACATTACCTTTTTTCAGCGCTTTCAGGACGACATTCTCGCCGGACGTAAAACCATTACGCTGCGCGACGCGGCTGAGTCACACTTTAAGGTTGGGGACGTGCTGCGCGTGGGCCGCTATGAAGATGATGGCTACTTCTGCACCATTCGCGTAGTCGCAACCTCTACCGTCACGATGGATACGCTGAGCGAGCGCCATGCGGAGCAGGAAAACATGAGTCTGCCGGAGCTGAAAAAGGTGATTGCGGATATCTATCCGGGCGAGAACCTGTTTTATGTTATTGAATTTAAATGTGTTGAATAAAAATGTGTACGCCTGTTAGCTGAATGAATTTGTTAACTGACTGATTAATTTGAGTTTATAAGAATTCATTTTTTTATTTTAGCTTACATGTGTTCACTGGAACCATTCTCAGTTACGCTAGGGTGTTTGCTTAATTTGTCGTTCGCCCGGAGCGCGTAATGGATAAGAAACCACTCATCAAGCAGGGATATTCTCTAGCAGAGGAAATTGCCAATAGCATCAGCCACGGCGTTGGCTTTGTCCTGGGGATTGTCGGGCTGGTTTTACTGCTGGTTCAGGCCGTTGATGCTAACGCCAACGCCACAGCGATCACCAGCTACAGCCTGTACGGCGGCAGCATGATCCTGCTGTTTTTGGCCTCCACGCTGTATCACGCCATTCCGTCACAGCGGGCCAAGGTGTGGCTGAAAAAATTCGACCACTGCGCTATCTATCTGCTGATTGCCGGTACCTATACGCCATTCCTGCTGGTGGGGCTGGACTCGCCGTTGGCGAAAGGGCTGATGATTGTTATCTGGAGCCTGGCGCTGCTGGGGATCCTGTTTAAGCTGACCATTGCGCACCGCTTTAAAATTCTGTCGCTGGTGACCTATCTGACGATGGGCTGGCTGTCGCTGATTGTGGTCTATCAACTGGCGGTGAAGCTGGCGATTGGCGGCGTGACGCTGCTGGCGGTCGGCGGGGTGGTTTATTCGCTGGGGGTGATTTTCTACGTCTGTAAGCGCATTCCCTACAACCACGCTATCTGGCATGCGTTTGTGCTGGGCGGTAGCGCCTGTCATTTTCTGGCCATTTATCTGTACGTGGGGCAACACACATAGATTCGGTGCAACCCCGGCGGCACTGCGCTTGGCCGGGCTACGGTTGATCGGTAGCCCGGGCGAGGCGTTTACGCCGACCCCGGGGGAGGCACTAAATTCAACTACTCTTCGTCTAACGAATACGGCAGCGGCTTAATGCTCAAGGTATTGGCATCGTCGCGCACGCGGAACACGCTGTCGGCTTCCATATCGTTGTTCATCACGACCTGCACCAGTACCTGACCATCTTCCAGCTGTACGGCGGCCAGCACGGTGCCGGTACGTCGCCAGTTGTCACCCATCTTGAGCTCAAGGTCTTCACCGGCTTCCGGTACGCGAGCGGCTTTGCCTGCCAGCGTCCACAGCGCGCGTTTGTTGGCCCCGCGGAATTTGGCGCGAGCAACCATCTCCTGCCCGGTATAGCATCCTTTTTTGAAGCTGATGCCGCCCAGCGCCTGCAGGTTGGTTGCCTGCGGAATAAACTGCGCGCTGTTTGCTTCATCAATCACCGGCAGACCGGCTTCGATATCCAGCGCCAGCCACTGCTGGCTGTTGTTAAGCTGGGCTTCGCCGCGCAGTGCTTCGGTGATGCGTTCAGCGTTCGCGGCATTGGTCACCAGCAAGAAACGTTCTTCCGGATGGGCAAACCACAGCAGAGAGGTTTCACCTTCCTGCAGGTACGGTTTCTCGGCGTCTGGCAGTTCCGCGAACAGGTTAGTCAGCGCGGCGCGAGCCTGGAAACCGGCCACGCCCAGCAGCACCGCGTCATCGTTGGGTGCAATCACCACCTTCGAGAAGACGGCGTATTTTTTCAGCTGGGTCAGCTGCGCTTCACGGACGCTGCGGCGCTCAATAAACGCAAAACCATCCTGACGATGAAACAGGCGCAGGTTGCTCCACATTTTGCCTTTCGCATCGCAGTGGGCGACCAGCAGATGCTGATGTTCAGTCAATTGCGCCACGTCTGCCGTTACCTGACCCTGCAGGTATTTTTCACTGTCGGCACCGGTCACGGTCGCCAGCGCCCAATCATCGAGCGTCATCAGCGTCAGCGGTAAGCGGGCAGAGACGCCTGGCTGACGTGGAGGAAACGGAGTAAAAGCCATATTGATGTCCTGAATAGAGTTGCGAACGCACTTATTCACTCATGGTAAAAGAGATGCCTGCCATTGCAAGCGCTTTTGCAGGGCGTTTTGTGCCCTCCGCGCGTTCTGCGAAGCGGCTCGAAAGAAAAATAATCCCTTTCATATTTCAGGGCTTTTTTCGGAATATGACGCGTGAAACGTGATATTCCAGTAAGGTAACGGCAAAAAACACGTTAAACTAGTCACAACGTAATGCTGGAAGGAAATTATGGACATCAATAATAAAGCCCGTATCCACTGGGCATGCCGCCGCGGTATGCGCGAACTCGATATCTCCATCATGCCGTTCTTTGAGCACGAGTACGACACGCTCAGCGATGAAGACAAAGCGGTCTTCATTCGTCTTCTCGAATGCGACGATCCTGATCTCTTCAACTGGCTGATGAACCACGGCAAGCCTGACGACGCTAGCCTTGAGCGCATGGTACAACTCATTCAAACACGGAATCGGGAACGTGGTCCTGTGGCAATCTGATTTACGCGTCTCCTGGCGCTCACAGTGGCTCTCTTTATTGCTCCACGGCCTGGTGGCGGCTTTCGTGCTGCTGATGCCGTGGCCGTTGAGCTACACGCCACTCTGGCTGCTTTTGCTGTCGCTGGTGGTGTTTGACTGCGTACGTAGCCAACGACGCATTCACTCGCATCAGGGTGAGATTAAGCTGTTGATGGACGCAAGGCTGCGCTGGCGCAATCAGGATTACGAACTGCTTGGTACGCCGTGGATGCTGAATTCGGGGATGATGCTACGGATTCGTCGCCTGAACGGCGGCCGTCGTCAGCACCTGTGGCTGGCGGCTGACAGCATGAATCCTGAAGAGTGGCGCGACCTGCGGAGAATACTTCTGCAGCAGCCCGCGCCCACGAAGCACTAAGAGAACTGCTCGGCCATCTCGCCGAGTATCTGTTCGCACCAGCTCTGAATGCGTTCATCGCTAAGATCGTACTGGTTAGTTTCATCCAGCGCGAGACCGACGAAAAGCTGCCCGTCAGCAATCACCGGTTTCGGGCTGGTGAACTCGTAGCCTTCGGTTGGCCAGTAGCCGACAAATTTCACCCCTTTGGTCGCCAGCTTATCGTGCAGCATACCCAGCGCATCGAGGAACCACTCGCCGTAGCCGAGCTGGTCGCCCATGCCGTACAGGGCGATGATTTTACCTTCCAGATTGAGCGTATCGAGCTGTTCCCAGACCGCTTCCCAATCTTCCTGAATTTCACCGAAATCCCAGGTCGGAATGCCGAGAATGAGCACCTCATATTGCTCCATCAGGGCGGGGGAATCATCTTTCAGGTTATGTAATGTGACCAGTTCTGGACCGATAATGTCGCGAATTTTTTCCGCTGCCATCTCGGTGTAGCAGGTGCTGGAACCGTAAAAAAGGCCGATATTCATGACGTACTGCTCTCGATTCTTGCGATGATGATGCGCCCAGTGTACCAGAAAGGGGGCTAATTCAGGCATAATGGTGCTGATTTAACACGCAGAGGGGCCGAGGTGGATAAGGATCTTGCACGAATCGAACAGTTTCTCGATGCGCTATGGCTGGAGCGCAATCTGGCTGAAAATACCCTGAGCGCCTACCGCCGTGACTTGACCATGGTGGTGGAGTGGCTGGCGCACCGCGAGCTCTCGCTGGAAACAGCGCAAAGCGACGACCTGCAAAATTTGCTCGCCGAACGTCAGCAAGGGGGCTATAAAGCCACCAGCACCGCACGGCTGCTGAGCGCCATGCGACGCTTCTTCCAGCATCTGTATCGTGAAAAATTCCGCCCGGACGATCCTAGCGCCCAGTTGGCGTCACCGAAGCTCCCCCAGCGGCTACCGAAAGATCTCAGCGAAGCGCAGGTAGAGCGTTTGCTGCAAGCACCGCTGGTCGATCAGCCGCTGGAGCTTCGCGATAAGGCTATGCTTGAAGTGCTGTATGCTACCGGCCTGCGCGTTTCTGAACTGGTGGGGTTGACGATGAGTGATATCAGCCTGCGTCAGGGCGTGGTTCGGGTGATCGGTAAAGGTAATAAAGAGCGTCTGGTGCCGCTCGGCGAAGAGGCTGTTTATTGGGTTGAGAACTGGTTGGAGCACGGCCGCCCCTGGATGCTTAACGGCGTGGCGATTGACGTCCTGTTCCCCAGTCAGCGTGCCCAGCAGATGACTCGGCAGACCTTCTGGCACCGCATTAAGCACTATGCCCAGCTGGCGGGTATCGACAGCGAGAAGCTGTCACCGCACGTGCTACGCCACGCTTTTGCTACGCATTTGCTGAACCACGGCGCGGATCTGCGTGTCGTACAAATGCTGTTGGGGCATAGCGATTTGTCGACCACACAAATTTATACGCACGTCGCGACAGAGCGGCTGCGACAACTTCATCAACAGCACCATCCACGAGCATGATGCTGATTTAAAAGGACAGTTTATGAAACAAGGTTTAATGATGTTCACCCTGCTGGCGGCGGCATTTTCCGGCCTGGCGCACGCTGACGATGCCGCTATCAAGCAGTCGCTGGCGAAACTGGGCGTGCAGAGCACCGATATTCAGCCGGCGCCGGTGGCCGGGATGAAAACCGTCCTGACCAACAGCGGCGTGCTGTACGTCACCGATGACGGCAAGCACATTATTCAGGGGCCAATGTATGACGTCAGCGGCGCACAGCCGGTGAACGTCACCAACGCACTGCTGATGACCCATCTGAACGCGCTGGAAAAAGAGATGATTGTCTACAAAGCGCCGCAGGAAAAACATGTGATTACCGTCTTTACCGACATCACCTGTGGCTACTGCCACAAGCTGCATGAAGAGATGAAAGACTACAACGCGCTGGGGATCACCGTGCGCTATCTGGCCTTCCCGCGCCAGGGTGTCCAGAGCCAGGCTGAACAGGATATGAAATCCATCTGGTGTGCCAAAGATCGCAACAAAGCGTTTGACGATGCGATGAACGGCAAAGGCGTTCAGGCCGCCACCTGCGATATCGACATTGCCAACCACTATGCGCTCGGCGTGCAGTTCGGCGTGAACGGTACTCCGGCTATCGTGCTCAACGACGGCTACGTCGTTCCGGGCTATCAGGGGCCGAAAGAGATGAAAGCCTTCCTCGACGAACACCAGAAACAGACCAGCGGTAAATAATTCGCGTGAAACCACAGACTCAACTTCGCCGCCGTGAGGTGGATGATTCAATCGTGCTGCCAGGCGAACTGTCGCCGCTGCTGCGCCGTCTGTATGCCAGCCGTGGGGTGAAAACCCCGGACGATCTGGAGCGCGGCCTGAAAGGCATGCTGCACTGGCGCTCGCTGACGGGCGTGGAAAAAGCCGTCGAGATGCTGCATGACGCGTTTGAAAATGCGCTGCGCATCATGGTGGTGGGTGACTTCGATGCTGATGGCGCGACCAGTACTGCACTGAGCGTGCTCGCCTTGCGGGCGATGGGCTGCCACAACGTCGAATACCTGGTGCCGAACCGTTTTGAGGACGGCTACGGGTTAAGCCCGGAAGTGGTCGATCAGGCCCACGCTCGCGGCGCGCAGATGATCATGACGGTGGACAACGGGATCTCGTCCCATGCCGGGGTCGATCATGCGCATGACCTGGGGATCAGCGTGCTGGTGACGGATCATCACCTGCCAGGCGAAACGCTGCCCAAGGCGGATGCGATGGTTAACCCGAATCTCGTCGACTGCCCGTTCCCGTCAAAATCCCTGGCGGGCGTAGGCGTGGCTTTTTATCTGATGCTGGTGCTGTGTAACCACCTGAAAGAGAAAGGCTGGTTCGAAAAGCGTGGGATCCCCGCGCCGAAGATCGTCGAGTTTCTCGACCTCGTCGCGCTGGGGACGGTTGCCGACGTGGTGCCTCTGGATGCCAATAACCGCATCCTGACCTGGCAAGGGCTGAGCCGCATTCGTGCCGGTTACTGTCGCCCGGGGATTAAAGCGCTGCTGGAGATTGCTAACCGCGAGGCGGCGAAGCTGGTGGCAAGCGATCTTGGCTTTGCGCTGGGCCCACGCCTGAATGCGGCCGGTCGTCTGGATGATATGTCGGTCGGCGTGGCGCTGCTGCTGTGCGATAACCTCGGCGAAGCTCGCGTACTGGCAAACGAACTGGATGCGTTGAACCAGACGCGTAAAGAGATAGAGCAGGGGATGCAGGCAGAAGCGCTGACCCTGTGCGAACAGCTCGAGCGCAGCCGCGCCGAACTGCCGGGCGGGCTGGCGATGTATCACCCCGAGTGGCACCAGGGCGTGGTTGGCATTCTGGCCTCTCGCATTAAAGAGCGTTTCCATCGCCCGGTGATTGCTTTTGCCCCAGCGGGCAACGGTCAGTTGAAAGGTTCTGGTCGATCCATTCAGGGGCTGCATATGCGCGATGCGCTGGAGCGTCTGGATACGCTGCATCCAGGTTTGATGCTCAAGTTCGGCGGCCACGCGATGGCGGCGGGGCTCTCTTTGGAAGAAGAACGCTTCGAAGAGTTCCAGCGCTGCTTTGGCGAATTGGTCACCGAATGGCTGGACCCGGCGCTGTTGCAGGGAGAAATTCTCTCGGATGGCGAGCTCAGCCCGCAGGAGATGACGCTGGAGATGGCGCAGATGCTGCGTGAAGCCGGGCCGTGGGGGCAGATGTTCCCGGAGCCGCTGTTTGACGGGCGTTTTCGCCTGCTGCAACAGCGTCTGGTCGGCGAACGCCACCTGAAGGTGATGGTCGAACCGATCGGCGGCGGCCCGCTGCTGGACGGCATTGCGTTTAACGTTGATACCGCCGTGTGGCCCGATAATGGCGTGCGCGAAGTGACGCTGGCTTACCGTCTGGATATCAATGAATATCGCGGCAACCGAACCCTGCAGCTTATCATCGATCATCTCTGGCCGATTTAGCATCTCTTATACTGTAATTAAGAGTGGGAATCCGCTAAGATTCCGCTCTTATAACCGCATTTTTCTCGTCCATTAAAAGAAAATAGACCATGTTTGAAATAAACCCGGTAAATAATCGCATTCAGGACCTCACGGAGCGCTCCGACGTTCTTAGGGGGTATCTTTGACTATGATGCTAAGAAAGAGCGTCTGGAAGAAGTAAACGCCGAGCTGGAACAGCCGGATGTCTGGAACGAACCCGAACGCGCACAGGCGCTGGGCAAAGAGCGTTCCTCGCTTGAAGCGATTGTCGACACCCTCGATCAAATGTCTCAGGGTCTGGAAGATGTTTCCGGCCTGCTGGAACTGGCTGTAGAAGCCGACGACGAAGAGACTTTCAACGAAGCCGTTGCAGAACTCAATACCCTGGAAGAGAAGCTGGCACAGCTGGAATTCCGTCGTATGTTCTCCGGTGAGTATGACAGCGCCGATTGCTATCTCGATATCCAGGCAGGTTCTGGCGGTACTGAAGCGCAGGACTGGGCAAGCATGCTCGAGCGTATGTATCTGCGTTGGGCAGAAGCGCGTGGCTTTAAAACCGAAATTATTGAAGAGTCCGAAGGGGACGTGGCCGGGATTAAATCCGTGACCATCAAAATCTCCGGCGACTATGCGTACGGCTGGCTGCGTACGGAAACCGGCGTTCACCGTCTGGTCCGTAAGAGCCCGTTTGACTCCGGCGGCCGTCGCCACACCTCCTTTAGCTCCGCGTTTGTTTACCCGGAAGTTGACGACGATATCGATATCGAAATCAACCCGGCGGATCTGCGTATCGACGTGTATCGCGCATCCGGCGCGGGCGGTCAGCACGTTAACCGTACGGAATCCGCGGTGCGTATCACCCACATCCCAACCGGGATCGTGACGCAGTGCCAGAACGACCGTTCGCAGCACAAGAACAAAGACCAGGCCATGAAGCAGATGAAAGCGAAGCTTTATGAACTGGAAATGCAGAAAAAGAATGCAGAAAAACAGGCGATGGAAGACACCAAGTCCGACATCGGCTGGGGTAGCCAGATTCGTTCATATGTCCTGGACGATTCCCGTATTAAAGACCTGCGCACCGGGGTTGAAACCCGCAATACGCAGGCGGTACTGGACGGAAGTCTGGATCAATTTATCGAAGCAAGTCTGAAAGCAGGGTTATGAGGAACCAACATGTCTGAACAAAACGCACAAGGCGCTGACGAGGTAGTCGATCTTAATAACGAAATGAAGGCACGCCGCGAGAAGCTGGCTGCACTGCGTGAGCAGGGCATCCCGTTCCCGAACGATTTCCGTCGTGACCGTACCTCTGATCAACTGCACGCTGAATTCGATAGCAAGGACAGCGAAGAGCTGGAAGCGCTGAATATCGAAGTTTCCGTTGCCGGTCGTATGATGACTCGCCGTATTATGGGTAAAGCTTCCTTCGTGACGTTGCAGGACGTTGGCGGCCGTATTCAGCTGTACGTCGCGCGTGACGATCTGCCGGAAGGCGTTTACAACGAGCAGTTCAAGAAATGGGACCTCGGCGACATCCTGGGCGCGAAGGGTAAACTGTTCAAAACCAAAACCGGTGAACTGTCTATCCACTGCACCGAGCTGCGTCTGCTGACCAAAGCACTGCGCCCGCTGCCGGACAAATTCCACGGCCTGCAGGATCAGGAAGCGCGTTATCGTCAGCGTTACCTGGACCTGATCTCCAACGATACTTCCCGTAACACCTTCAAAGTGCGTTCCCAGATCCTGGCGGGTATTCGTCAGTTCATGGTTGGCCGCAACTTTATGGAAGTGGAAACCCCAATGATGCAGGTGATCCCTGGCGGCGCCTCTGCCCGTCCGTTCATCACCCATCATAATGCGCTGGATATGGACATGTACCTGCGTATCGCGCCGGAACTGTACCTGAAGCGTCTGGTGGTTGGCGGCTTCGAACGCGTGTTCGAAATCAACCGTAACTTCCGTAACGAAGGTATCTCCGTTCGCCACAACCCAGAGTTCACCATGATGGAACTCTATATGGCGTACGCGGACTACAAAGATCTGATCGAACTGACCGAATCCCTGTTCCGCACGCTGGCGCAGGATATTCTGGGCCACACCGAAGTGCCTTATGGCGACCAGACTTTCGATTTCGGCAAGCCGTTCGAAAAACTGACCATGCGCGAAGCTATCAAGAAATATCGCCCAGAAACTGACATGGCCGATCTCGATAACTTCGACTCTGCGAAAGCCATTGCGGAAAGCATCGGTGTTCACGTAGAGAAGAGCTGGGGTCTGGGCCGTATCGTGACTGAGATCTTCGAAGAAGTGGCGGAAGCGCACCTGATTCAGCCAACCTTCATCACCGAATATCCAGCCGAAGTTTCTCCGCTGGCTCGTCGTAACGACGTGAACCCGGAAATCACTGACCGCTTTGAATTCTTCATCGGCGGCCGCGAAATCGGTAACGGTTTCAGCGAGCTGAACGACGCAGAAGACCAGGCGCAGCGCTTCCAGGATCAGGTTAACGCCAAAGAAGCGGGTGATGACGAAGCGATGTTCTACGACGAAGACTACGTCACCGCGCTGGAACACGGCCTGCCACCAACCGCGGGTCTGGGTATCGGTATCGACCGTATGGTCATGCTGTTCACCAACAGCCACACCATCCGCGACGTGATTCTGTTCCCGGCCATGCGTCCGGTGAAATAATCGCGACAGCGAGATGCAAAAAACCCGGCGATGCCGGGTTTTTTTATGGCTGGTGGCCTGTAGCCCGGCCGAGCGCAGCGACGCCGGGAAGGCTCAACGATGAGCGAATGCAATAAACGCCTGGCGAGCCTCTTCGTCAGCCGCTTCCATCACCATCCACGGACTAAACGCCCATGGCGTTAACGCCAGCGCTTGCAGAATATCGTCCAGTTTACACCACTGATACTCCATCACTTCATCGTTATTGGCATTCACTTCGCTGGTCACGCGCGCGGCATAGACCGGGCAGACTTCGTTTTCCACAATGCCGTTTGGCGCCACGGCGCGATAGCGGAACTCGGTGGCGGCGGGGGTAATATCGACAATCTCAACGCCCAGCTCAAAACGGCAGCGGCGGATAATCGCCTGTTCAAAGGTTTCGCCCTGCTGCGGGTGACCGCATACCGAGTTGGTCCATACGCCAGGCCAGGCGACCTTGCTTAAGGAGCGGCGCGTTATCAGAAGCTGCCCGCGTTGGTTGAATAACCAGCAAGAGAAAGCGAGATGCAGAGGAGTGGAGAGGGTATGAGCGGCGTACTTCTCCAGAATGCCTGAAGGTTGATCGTGCTCATCGAGCAAAATGACGTGTTCGCCTGCCATGACAACTCCTGAAAATGAATAATGATGACCCGGCATAAACCCGCCGGGCCATATACTCAGGCGACCAGCGTAGCCCATAAATGGGAAAAAGGCATTACCAAAACAAGCCCTGGCAACATGTTAGCAACCGGGAAAAGCTTAATGTTACAGATACGCAACCCGGTAGCGACCATCAGCAGCCCACCGGCGCAGGAGAAGTCGGCCATCATCGATGGGGTGATCATTGGCATCAGGAATACCGCTAGCATTGCCAGCGCCAGCTGAATCACCAGCTGTGGGATGGCGATGGTCATCACCGCAAAGCCAAGCAGGGTGGCGAAAATCCCGGCGGTGAACAGATCCAGAATGGTTTTGATGTACAGAATCGACGGATCGCCGCTCATCCCTTCCGTCATCGCCCCGAACACACCTGTGCCGCTGGCGCAAAATAGCACCAGAATTGCCACAAACTTCTCGGTGAACTCTTCGTGGCTTAACCCCTGCACTGGTGGAAAGACTTTGTTGATAAGGCCGCGGGTTGACCCAGCTGCTTTACCAATACCGCGCTCCAGATGCAGCAATTCGCCAATCAGCGCGCCGACGATCATCGCCAGTACCACCGCAGGCATATATTTCACTTTCAATACCAGCGTAATCCCCAGGCCTACCGAGCAAAGCCCAAAGGTCATTGGCAACGCCGTTTTCACGCGGTCCGGGAGTTTTCCCCCGGCAATGGCGCCGACCAGTCCGCCGATAATCACGGCAGACCCATTTACATAAGGACCGATTAACATGAGAGCATTTTCCTTGGTCGCACTAGCCGTCGTGGCGCAGTGATCCTTCGCCCCAGCGCGGAATGTTGTCCACGTCGATATCGAACAGATCCAGCGCGCGATTCACGCTGTGCGTAATAATGTCGTCCGCCGTTTGCGGACGCTGATAGAGAGCCGGAACCGGCGGGAAGATAATCCCGCCCATTTCAGTCACGGCGGCCATGTTGCGAATATGGCCGAGGTTGAGCGGCGTTTCACGCGCCAGCAGCACCAGACGACGGCGCTCTTTGAGCACCACGTCCGCTGCCCGAGTCAGCAGGTTATCGGTAAGACAATGTGCAATGGCGCCCAGCGTTCTCATCGAACAGGGGGCGACCAGCATCCCCAGCGTTTTAAAGGAACCGCTGGAGATAGCGGCACCCAGATTACCGATGGGATGGACAACGTCAGCCATCGCCATCACCTCATCCAGATGGAAATCCGTTTCCAGTTCACAGGTTTTTTCTGCGCCTTTGGAGACGACCAGATGAACCTCTAGCGGAAGTGGCTGAAGGAGTTCCAGCGCCTTAACGCCATATTGAAAGCCGGATGCGCCGCTGATGCCGATGATGATGCGTGGTGTCATTGTCTATTCCTCTTACTCGAAGTCCGGCAGAAAGCGTTTCACGTCCACTTCTTTGAATTTAGAACGCTCAAAGTGATGCTTCAGGTGGAACGGCACGGTGCAGTCGAAAATCGTTTTGCAGGACATCCCCTGCTGGAGAATGCTTGGGCTGTACTCAGGTACCTGAGACGGATCCAGCGGATGGCAGCGTACGCCCGGAATGGTGATGGTATCGACATCGCCCTGATAGCGGGTTTGCATCGCCCACAGCACGTCGTCACTGTCGAAGATATCCACGTCCTCATCGACCAGAATCACATGTTTCAGTTCCGGGAACGCTGAAAATGCCAGCAGCGCCGCCTGACGCTGACGGCCTTCGTCCGCCGGGGAGAATTTCTTGAACTGCATGACCGCCAGCAGCTTGCCGCCGCCTGCGGAGTGGGCGAAGACGTTAAGCAGTTTGCCCGGCATCGCGCGGCCAACCATATCCAGAATGCTCGCTTCGGTTGGGATACCCGCCATGTTGACGTGTTCCTCACCTGGACCGACGGTGGTGCGCCAGATAGGGTTATGGCGATGGGTGACGGCTTTCACTTTAATGACCGGCAGCGCGTCTTTCGATTCACCGGTATAGCCTGGGAATTCCGGCATCGCGCGGCCGGTGTTGGTGTTCTGGTCTTCACGAACGCGCACGTTTGGCAGCAGCTCGCCTTCGATAATGATTTCCGCATGAGCAATCGCTTTTTCATTGATGGTCAGGCACTTCACCATCTCGACGGCCTGGCCGCGCAGTGAACCCGCAATGCTCAGTTCGTCAAAGCCGAGCGGGGTGGTTGGCGGTTCAAAGCAGGCGGCAATTTCAATCGCCGGGTCAACGCCGATGCTGATGGAAATGGGCAGCGGCTGACCCATCTCTTCTGCCTTCATGCGGAAAGCATCGATGTGACGGCCTGGCGTCAGCCACATAGAGAGCTCATCGCGACTCTGGACGCACAGACGGTGAATGGTGATATCCGATTCGTGGGTTTCCGGGTCGGAGGCGTAGCACAGACCCATGGTGATGTACGGGCCCGCATCCTCTTCGGTATTGGTTGGTGCAGGCAGCAGTTTACGCAGGTCGAAATCGGCATCGGTTGCCAAATGGACGACTTCCTGAGCCACGGCTTTTTCATTGGTCAAAACCGGTGGAATCGGGCTTTGTACGGAATCTTTCAGCAGATGGCCCAGTCTTTCTGGCGGACAGTCCAGGAAGTGGCTAACGCGTTTACGGGAACCGTTGATGCCAATCGCCACGCTGATGTCGTTAAAGCCTTTGATCTTGTTGAACACCATCACCGGGCCGTTTTTGCGGGTTGGGCGCTGGCAGGTGCCGCCGGCCCCAACGTAACGGTATACGCCGGACAGCTCCGCATGCGGATCCACTTCGGTATCGGTTTCAACGTATTCACCTGGCAGTGTTTTCAGCAACGCTAGCGCGGAGCGCAGGTCGCGAACGGTTGTTGTATTTTTCACGGTTTGTTCCTGTTGATAATCGGAAATAATGTCTGCACTAACCCTATTCCTTACGGAAATAAGGGGCAAATACCGTTTCGCTTGGTCAGGCAAGATCAAAAAGATGTGGCTACAACAACACAGGCTTCGTGCGTAAACTATAGCAAAGCGGATAGGGGGCGGAGACGGCATGGATTTAAAGCGATTACGGTATTTTTGCCGAGTGGTAGAGCAAGGGTCGATAAGCCAGGCGGCAAAGGTGCTGAACATGGCGCAGCCGCCGCTGAGCAAGCGTATCCAGGAGCTGGAAGACGAACTGCAAACGCCGCTGTTTTTACGCCACGGCAATCGCATTGAGCCGACCGAAGCGGGTTTTTTCCTCTATCGGAAAGCTTGTGAGATTCTGCGGCAGGTGGAGGATACCGCCAGGGAAACGATGGAGATCGCGCAGAAAGACCGGCTCCAGCTGCGTTTTGGGATGAGCCATCTGTTCCAGTCCTATTTTAAGCCGCTGCTGCTGGCGCTTTATCAGCGCCATCCGGAAATTGAAGTTAATATCTCGGTAACCGACTCTAGTCATCTGGAGATGCTGCTCAATGAAGGGGCTATCGATCTGGCGTTTATTCAGCGTCCCTACCGTAGCGAAGGGTTCGACTACGTGTCGTTCGACCCGGTGAAGCTGGTGGCGGTTGTCAATAAAACATGCCTGCCAGAGCCGCCTGACAATCCGTTTGATTACACCGCGTTGGGGGCATTGCCGCTGGTGCTGCTGCATCGGGCGAAAGATTCCGGCACCTACGAGATGTTGATCGATCTGTTCCGTAAAGCGGGCGTGAACCCCAAGGTGATTATGCATATCACCCAGCCGGGGGTGATCCTCGATTGGCTGGAATCAGGGCTTGCTGCCGCGACGCTGCTGCCGTCGTCTGAGGTCTGCGCTGAAAAGCTTAAGAACTGTTACGTTGTGGATGTGTTCCCATCACCACAGATTTTCTACCCCGCAATGGTGAAAATCCCAGCGGTAAACTGGTGCCCGCAGGTGATGGAACTGGTGGCAGAAGGCTACCCGTTTCCTCCGAGCACGCCGTGTTGATGGTTTGGTATCCAGCGTGAGCCTGCTATCATAGGCCCCCCGAACGTTTATGACCTGAGGATTCGTTTTGCGAGCAGGACGCCAACTCTCTTCCCCAATACGTCTGTTAATGTGCCTGATTATCGGGCTTGCGCTGTCTGGTTGTGCGGGAAACGCATCCAAATCAGAAGGCAGCTATAGCGGCTCGGTTTATACCGTTAAGCGAGGCGACACGCTGTCGCGCATCTCGCGTATGACGGGTACCAGCGTCGGGGAACTGGCTCGTCTTAACGGCATCTCGCCGCCGTATAACATCAATGTTGGCCAGAAACTGAAGGTAAACGGCTCGACGAAATCCTCCGGCAGCAAAAAATCCAGCACGACGCAAACGGCAAAAGTCACGCCGTCTTCCGCCGTTCCGCAATCCTCATGGCCAGCTGTAGGTCAACGCTGCTGGCGCTGGCCCGCTACTGGTAAGGTGGTGATGCGCTACTCCACCTCGGAGGGCGGTAATAAGGGGATTGATATCGCAGGCAGTCGTGGCCAGCCGGTCTACGCGGCGGCGGCGGGGAAAGTGGTCTATGTCGGCAACCAGCTGCGCGGTTACGGCAACCTGGTGATGATTAAGCATGATGAAGATTACATTACCGCCTATGCGCATAACGATAAGCTGCTGGTAAACAACGGTCAAAACGTGAAGATTGGCCAGCAGATAGCGACCATGGGCAATTCGGACGCTGACTCGGTGAGATTGCATTTCCAGATTCGCTATCGCGCCACGGCTATCGACCCGCTGCGCTATTTACCGCCGCAGGGCAGCAAACCGAAGTGCTAAGCGGTTATTTTATCATCACTTAGCTGCCTAAAGGCTTGCCAGGCGAGGAGTAACGTTTATAATGCTCCTCGCACACCGTTGCGGGCGTAGTTCAATGGTAGAACGAGAGCTTCCCAAGCTCTATACGAGGGTTCGATTCCCTTCGCCCGCTCCAATCTCCTGATAAATCAACAAGTTATGATTTATCAGTTAGTTACGTTGCCCCGCTAAAGCAGGTACAACTTAAACTACCCATTGTTCTACGCCCGCACCTGTCGCGTGATTGGTCAGTGGTACAAGGGAGCATATCATCACGCTGGCGGTGGTTCCAAGTTCTTACTGCGACAGCAAAACAACGAACAAAAAGCCGCATACCTGGCATAACTCCAGAACCGTTAACCGTTCCACACTTAGCGCGGTGTCCCGTAACAGCCTGTCGTGATGACACGCTACGGATAAACGAGCAAATGTTGGGAAGCCTAACCAGTCCGGGAAAGGGGCTGGCTCTGCCGTGGTGTTCACCGAGCCATAAATGATCGGTACTCGATAAGAGAGCGGTTAACTGACAAACCCCCTGATGATACGCCTACGGCGCTTGATGTTGGTATGCCCAACACGGCGCTAAATGGTTGCTATTGCTGGAATTAATATGCGGGGGAAGACCCCCGCGCGGCTGTATGTTAAGGCAAGTATCTGAGAATCTCAGCAGCCCAATTTCTTCGGTGAATCACTCTGGCGTGGTGCAAATTTGCATCTAATATCTCACCCTTAGTTAATTGGGATAACTGTTGCCAATTATTGTTAAAAATATAGGTTGCGTTATTGCATTGTGAGCTTTCCAATATGTAAGTATTGTGGCTAGGGAACCCAAAGATTACATAACCTTGGAAGCCAGCTCTTCCTACAGCGACAAAATCAGGTTGTTTGCTGTTAATGAGTTCAAGTCTGCCCTCTACAACAGCAGCATTTCCTTTTCCTCTAGGTTTGATCGCTGACATAATTTGTGAACCAATTGCGGTCCAAGGAAATTGTCCTTGAGGAAGTAGGCTCCAGTTTAGTTTTATAGACTGAGTGGTGACGATTGTGTTGAGTTCCTCGTCAACAACTTCGCAAAGACCAAATAACTCTAAAAACAAGTTAACGCAATGTGTTACAAGAGCTTTGTTTTCATCCGTTAAAGTCAACTTAGGTGAAATTATTAACTTTTCCCCATTCAAATTCTCTACAATCTTCAACTCGATACTTGGTGGTGGAGTAAAAACTCTTTGGTAACGTTGATATTCAATTTCTCGAGTTTCTGTGACCTCTTCAGTGTCGCCTCTACCAGCCCACTTTTTCCAGGTCCATGATACTTGCCGATAAGCTGTTTCTTTAGGTAGAGTTTTGTCTGGTACTGATTTTCCATTGGCATTGAAACGAGTTATTGCACCAACGATGCGAGGAAGGACTTCCTCACCGAGTGACTGACTTGACGTGAAACCAATTGATTCACTCTTTTGCTGGTTTGGCAAAGCATGAGCGATAAACACATCTCTACCATCAAAGGCTGTGATGTAGTTGTCAATGTTTCTAATGCGCTTCTTCTGGATAAGCATAGTAATTCCTTTTGCGAAATAACTTAAGGTTTACACAACCAACCAAGCCAGGCACAATCAGTCCGTCAGAAATGATGGTGAGGCTAACAATTGTTATGAGTCTGCAAACTCATGGTAGTCATGCTTCATAAGCCGGATTCATATAAGTGAATCCGGCTTTTTTGTGCCAGCAATATATTCTCTTGCACTATATGTAGTAGGTTTGAAAGGTGTGCCGTACTACATATCCAGCATTCTAGTAAGGATTCTTTTGAGTACAAGGGTTGATTTTGACGTTAACTTGAGGTTGATAAAGCG